>NZ_JBVASJ010000001.1:0-414431 GCF_057813935.1 Pseudomonas sp. F220 | reverse complement strand
TGAGCGATTGCCGCATGCGCAGTCGGTGGCCGACTACGAAGCACTACTGCCATGGAACTGCTCGCCAGAGATGCCACGGTAAACACAAGGCGCATCTACCGGTAGGTGTGCTTTATGGATCGGATACGGCTGGGCGTCATTGGTGCGCCTCCATAGGTGTGTTGTCGTAGCTGGCGCGCAGGTGGGCGCCAGCCGTGCAATGGCGGCCGGTGGGCGCGTAGCAGCTCCGACAAACCATGATGTGGTTGAGGTAATGGTCACGGGCGTGTCGCCATTCGGGCGTGGCATTGGCGGCATTGGTGTGGGTATTGGCCGGGGCGGGGCGCTCGACCAGCACCAGGCGTGGACGCTCCGGGGTGCGAGTCGCCGGTTTTGGCTTGTCCGCGCCAGCGATGGTCGGCGGCATGTGATCGAGCAGGTCAGAAAGCAGGCTCATGGCGTCACCATGCCCGGATTACTCACATACAAATGTTCCTGTGAATTCAAAAACGGTGGGAACAATGGGAACGGTGGGAACAGCCCAGTAAATACGCGGCCTCCAGGGGTGTTTTTCTGTTCCCATTTTGTTCCCACTCCAATTTTTGTGGGAACGGTGATAACCAAAGCAGGCAGACGGATCGCTCTCTTATATTGGAAAGCGATTGTGTGTTCCCACTTGTTCCCACTCTTTTTATTAGGTGGGAACGGCTGCAAGCCACGGCCCTGCTGGCTGTTCCCACCGTTCCCACTGTTCCCACCAATTTCAGGTTCCTGTGAACATTGGCATTCGTGATTTACGGTGGCGACGGTCATACGGCACCGCCTTCACTGTCTAAGGCTTCGGGCTCGATCACATACAACCAGGGCGAACCGCCACCAGGGACGCGGTACTTCTTGGCGTGTCGTTTCCGGTCTGCGCCACGCTCGGCAATAGCGCCCGCCCCCTCCAATGCCTTGATAACGCGGCTCAGGCCATACCCGTGCGCCGCCTCGACCAATGCCGACTTGTTGAACAGGTACAGTTGTTTGCCGCCGGATAACTTCCAGTACCCGGCGCGGTTGAACACCTTGGTGTCGGGCGTCTGGTCGTTCACGTCGGAAAAGCGGCTACTGCCGTGCTTGTCGATAAAATCGAGGATGCCGCTGAGGATCTGACGGTCTTCGGCATTGCCACTGCCCACACGATTCAGCCACTCGCCATAGAGCAACTGGCAGTCGGTGAGCGCAGTGCCTGGCGTCCACGGCAACAGACCGTAGGCAATGGCCATTTCATTGGCCAGGGCAATGACGGCGAAGCGATCCGCCACGCGCCCGGCCTGGGCGTTGTCCTCAATGAACTTGGCGCGGACATCGGCGAAGTCTTCCAGCAGGCCGGGGCGGTCGTCACTGGCTAGCAGCTTTTCCACGAACATCGGCCCCAGGTGGCCGTGCTGGAGCGTGACCGCGACGGTGAGCAATCGGTGAAAGTCTGCCCCTTCGAAGCCGTGGAGTTCATCAAAGGCGCGGTGGGTGCGAGTGCCAGCGTTCACGTCGACCATGCGCAACTCGGCGCCAGCGTGGGCGGCGTTGCCGGATATGGCGGCGTGTTCAGACAACGACCGTTCGCCACTGGATAAGGTCAGCAAGCGCCAGCTCAGTTTGGCGCGCCCCTCGCGTTCGCGGGTCATGGTGCCTTTACCCAGACCGTTGGCTAGCGAATAGGCCATTTCCTGTACGCGCTTGGGGTCGGCGCGCTTGATCTCGTCCAGGGGCAATAGCGTGTCATTGCGCCCCGATGCCTCGATCTCCAGACCGCCCTTGGTCATGTCCCAACTGGCGGCAAACACACCCGGATCACCCCACACCGACGAACCAATCAGTTGCGCTAGCGACTTGCCGCTGGAACTGTCGCCCACCAGATGAACACCGCCACCCAACACGCCCACCAGGCTCAGCAATGGCCCGGCCAGCGCACAGCCGATGGCCAGGGTCAGCACCGGATTACCTGCACACTTGGCCGCAACCTCCGTTTGCCAGTGGGCCAAGTTACCCTTGGCGCTGAACAGGTTCTGTGCACGGCTGCTAGCCTGATAACGCACCTTGTCACTGCCTAGGGTGCGACCGGGCAGCACGAACGCGCCTGACTCATGCCAGCCCGGTTTACCGGTGGTGGTGAAGACCTCGGCAGGCCGCTGCTCCAGCAGGTATTCCATAAACGCACCGCGTTTCTTGAGCGCGATAATCACGCCCATGCCAAACAGTTGGCGCCTGGCGTCTTCGCCACTGCCGCCGAACACCTCCATGGGAATGATCCATTCCTTGGTACCGCTCTCGGTGATCAGGCGCAGGAAGCGCCCCTCGCTGCCGTCGTCGCTATTGGTGGTGCGAGCGGCGACGGTCACCGGGGTGGAAATCCACTCGTCAGTGATCGGGCGGTCTGTCTTATCTTCGTCGGCATCATCGTCGGCGGCGCTGCGTTTGAAGCCGTGCCAGTACACGCCGGGGCGCAATCTACGGCCTTTCTCATTGGTCACCCAGTGATCGTAAACACCCCAGCACGGTCGCTCAGGTTCAACCATGGGAGCTTCGGGGCGCAGGTTGATTACGTTGTTTTCAGGCGTGCGCATGGGCGCGTCTCCAAGTGGCGAGGTCGTTGAAGTCGGATAGGTCGGCGGGCGCATCGGCGGGCCACTCGGGGAATGTCACCAATCCGCCACAGGCAGCGGCGGCGGCATTGGCGGCAGTGCGTCCGGGGTTGCCCTCGGTCATTCGGTCGTCATCGCCGGTAAGGATGATTTCGGTGTTGTGGTATTCAGCCCGAAGCGCAAGCGCCACTGGCTTGAGGTTCCCAGCATTCATGGCACAGGCGATGGTGTAGCCGCTTTCGTGGAGCGTGGCCCCCGTGGCCCAGCCCTCACAGATACACAGCGGCTTACCAGGTGTGATACGCCCCATGGGCGAATAGCTGCCCTTGACCCGGCCACCAGCCAAGAAACGCTTGCTGCCGTCCAGGGCGATGCGCTGCAGGTTGACCAGCACGCCACCGGCATACAGCGGCACCAGCAACTCGTCATTGCGTTGGCGCAGGCCATAGGAACGAACGCCCTTGGCAAGCAGGTATGGGTGGTCAGGATCGGCGCGGCGAGCGTCACGCCACCAGCGTTGGGCAAGGTTCGCGGCTTTGAGCTGGCGCTGGTGTTGCTCGGCTTCACGTTGGCGCCTGGCCTGCTCGATGCGTTGACGCACCTGTTCGGCTTCGCGGTGGTCGGCAGGCTCACGGCTGCTCCAGGTGCTGGCGCCACCAGACTTCCAGCTGCCAAACGCACCCGAGGCGATGCCGTCCAGATAGAGGACATACCAGCCGTTGAGCGAACCTGGCTTGTCGTCCGGGACGCGGAAACGGTGAATCGCACCATCAGGGACAGGCAACCAATCAAGCGACCCATAAACGGACTGGAGCGCGTCACGGAAACGGATCGTGGCATCGGTCATGCGGCGCCCTCCGGTTCGTAACGCGCTCCAGTCCGTTTGGGGCGGCACGTCGTCACGCAAGATGCTGGTGAACGGGTCGAACGGAATGACGTTACCCATTGCTCACCTCCCGGCGATCAGCGCCAGCAAACGCCCGGCATACCTGCCCGTTGTTCACGGCGTGCCAGTGTGTAATCTCGTCGATTAAATCGACCAGGCAGGCCGTCACCATGGCATCGGCGCTGCGCATGACAACGCGGCCACACTCCGCATCTGCCTCGGTCAAAAATGGCCCGAGGAGCGCCTTTGGCACCTTTGGGTGAGTCACGTAAAACAGTTCGGCGGCTTTCTTTGGGCAAGCCGATCCCCTCAACGCTTGCGCGCTGTTTTGAATTTCCATGGTTTTATTCCTTAGCGGCTTGGCTGCTGCTATTGATCAGGGCTGAGAAGTTGGCCTCGTCGAGAGAAAGCCAATGATTTGCTCGATCTACGAGCTGCTGCTCGCCCGCATGGTCAAGACTTGAACCGAGCTCACAGACCGCGCCCTTGAGCCAATTCGAAAGCTCGCCGACGAACCCCGCCAACTGGCCAGTCCTGATTTTCTCCTCTGCCTCGTTGGACGACTCTTTGCCCGTGAGGCTCTTGAGCATTGAACACAGCAGAGTGCCGCCGAGAGCCACGGGTTATCCCTTTCGTCCCTCACATACTTGAGATACAGGTGGGCCATAGCCTTTCCTGTCTCGCAGGTCCCAAAGAAGCTGCCCGTAAGAGGTACGTCCCAGCAGGAGCGTTTTCCGTGATCGCTGCCCACGAATGGCAGCCGATCCCAGGCGATCTTCCCTTTCGTATGCAGGCGAAGGCCAACCTGCTTTCTTCTGGTGGGTGTACGTTTCGGCGCCCGGGCTTTTTCGCTGATGATGTTCATTGCTCACTCCCGTTCGACTCAATCATGTCGCCGAGCAACTCGGCCCAAGCCATCGCAGTGTGTTGCGCAACAACGGCAGCGACGCGGGCGACGATGATCGGCGTGGTGGGCGATGCAATGACGGCCATGGCCACGCTGAGCAGCACAAGGATTTCTTGCACATCGCGTAGGTCGTCGATGTTGGCGTGGGTCTGAATATTCATTGCACACCCCCAATATTCACCGCGTCGTACATATGGCCAACGTGGCGGTGCTTCCAGCAGAAGTTGCCGCTGAAGGAGCGGACTTGCTCGATATGACGGGCGATATCGGAAGCGACGACGTTTTCCTTGTTGCACAGTAAAGGGTCGAGCAGTGGCCACAGGATCTGTACCAGCTTGTTGAACTCCTCGCGGGCGAAGTTCATTTGTGCGACCTCGGAAGGCTCAAGGGTCGCGTCGGTGAGGATCTCGCCTTGGATCGTCATCATGGCCGGCAGAGTCTGAATATTCATTGCGCGTCCCCTTGAGCTTCCAGGGTGCGAACGATGGCCATGTGGGCGTTGTAGCGGGTGAGGCGGACAGACAGGGACGAGTCGGCGCGGAGAGCACTCAGGGCCATACGGCGGTGAGCAAGGGCGCGGATTTTGGATGGAGTAAGGGTGTGCAATGGTGAAGCTCCTACTTTTCGATTGGAGCCGCTACCGTCCTTCCTACGGGATATGGTGGCGACTGTGCACGGGGTAGGAATACCGGGATAGTAGGCACCCGGCCAGGCCAAAGCCTGCCCGCACACAGCCGCCATAACACTTAACTGCGGACGAAAAAAAACGCCTGCAGTTGTGATCTGGGCGCTGTTGCGCCTACTAATTTCCGGGTTCCTACGCCCGGTCGCTGAATTTGCAGCGACGGGCAAACCATACATGCGGCCAACCTTGGATGCAACACCCTGTTTCAGATTGAGCAACGGCGATGCTGGGTGGGTGATGGTCATCATGCGGCAATCCTCCGCGCGTGCTTGGCTTGCTGATCACGGACGTAGCGCAGCAATGCCGCCTTGCGCTCGGCAAAGCTCAGGCCCTGGCCCATGAGCATTACGTCGCGGATCTCCACCATCGTGACAAGCTCCAACTCCCCCGCGCTCAGCAGGTCACGGTTGCGGCCAGTGAAGACCCCGGTGATGACCTCGTTGATAAGCCGCGATTCGTTGATGAAATGGTGCTTCTTCGGTGTTTTGCCTTGGACTTCGCAGTTGAACGCGATGGCGTCACAGACGGCCTTGTGACCGATTGCAGCCTCACGGCGGGAGCTGGACCACGGCTTCGATTCACCGCGCAACAGGCCGTCTACCTGCTCGTCACACCAGATCTCAAAGTCCACGGAAAGCCACCGGGCAAACTTCACCGCCAGTTTGGGATGGAGCCAGGTGCCGCCGCCACGATCAGCACGGGCGCGGCTGGTTTTTACATATGTGATTTTCCCATATGTACGCTCTAGGCCTTCCAGATAACGAATCGCGTCGGGCAGCCTGAGCCATTGCGCTGGCTCCTTATCGAACCGTGCGGCGGCCTCGGTAGCGTTGATCCAGCCGTCAGCGTTGAACCGCACGGCATGGCCCTCGTAGTCGAAGGGAATGATCTTGGCAGTCATGCTGTCACCCCAGCTGGCGGGTTGGTGCTGAGGTAATAAAGCGCCATGCCACGGTGCACACGGCCTTGATCGTCGGTAAGGACGAGGCGATGAGTCAGGATTTTGTGGCCCAAGTCGCGCAGCTCATTGATGCGGGCACCAGGCCGGACGATGTTCAGTTCGCGGATGGCCGTGAAGGTATCAATCGGGCCAGCATGCAGGCGTTCCAAAAGGCGGGCGCGTTGTGCCGTTCCGCTGGTATTCTCTACGCGAGTATTTTCGTGGTCGGCCTGTTGGTCGGCCATTTTTTTTGGGCTCATGTTAGGCCGCCTCCACTCGCAGAGCGACAAGTGCGCCGCACCAGGCAATAACCTCCGCCTCGATCCAGACAGCAGACTTCGGCCCGAGCATTACCTGCTTCGGGAAGCGCCCTGCGGCTATGCGGCGGTAAATCTCGGATGTGGACAGGGTGGTCAGGGCTTTGACCTCACCCAGCTTGATGAAGCGAAGTGGCCGCTCAGGCAAGGCTGAGGACTGTTCGGTTTGCTTGCGGATAGGGTGAGCTGTATTTGCCATGCTAGCGCCTCCTTGGGTGGCGTTGAGAACATGGGCTTATGCTGGCCGCTGACTTATCCACAGAATAGGCCGGGTATTTCATGAAATAGGCTGGGTATTCGATTCTTCGTGCTGTGGATAACTAGCGCGAAGCCAAGCACAGTGGGGCTTTGAAATAGGCAGGGTATTTATTGTGAGCGGATGGCGCCAGATCCGCGTTTACGCCAGCTCACTACGGCGCACAGCCTTTCAGTTTCAGTCTTGTTGAGTCGGTAGTCGTTACGTTCTAGCCAAGCTTCAACCAATGGATGAACTCCGCGCCCACCAGCGCCAGCCGGGTTATGGGTGCTATCTTGGGTTAGCTCTCGCCAGCACCGAAATGCAAGAACAAGCTCGGGCGGTGATAGCGGATTGTCGAGCCTAAGGCACTCGGCAAAGACCATGGCGTCTTCAAGCTGTTCCTCAAAATTAAGATTCTCGTCTTCAACTTCTTGCTTGGCCCGGAGTACGTCGCTCACATCCCGGCGCAGTTGCTCGTTTTCCCCACGAAGCTGCGTAATCTGAGCATCCTTGATTGCGAGCTGGGTGCGAAGCTCGACTACTTCCTGATCTGAGCGCTGGCGTGCCGCTCGCTCTGCCTCCAACTGCTCGGCTGAGCTCCTCTCGCCTTCTTGGCGCTGATTGGCTTGGCGCACTTTCAGATAACCCGGTGTGCTACCCGATGGAGATGGTGGCAAGGTGTGGCGGCGCGCGGGGGGGGCCGCCTATGACCATAGCCGTACTTGAGCTGTCATTGGCGGGCAGGGCAAGGCCAGCGACCAGCATTGCGCGCTCGGCAGCTTCGTTGGTGACGGTGTTAATCCACTGACGCCAGATCAGCACGGTATTAGCGGGTATTTGGCCCTTATTGGTGATGATTGTTGCGTCCGGAGTGCCCAAGCTGGCGCTGTCAAAGTAGGCTGCAAGGCTGCCGTAAGTGATGACGCTGCTGCCTGGCGTGATCGCGCTCAGGATGGCGGTTGCGTAGGTTTCTTGTATGGGGTGATCTAGTGGCGCCAGAGTGCGCAGCACTGCGGCTACTTCGCTGGCTAATAGGCGCGGATTGATCGGGTGGCCGTCCCCCCATTCAGCGGCGATCCGATCCAGCTGAATACGCCCGAAACGTGATTGCATCTCGCCCCCTTGGCGCATTCAGCGAAGTAGTGGATAAAACCACAGTGCCAAATGTTAACAGCAAAGCCCAACCACACCCAAACGAGACCGCGCACACCTAGGAAACAACTATGCCTTTCGCTTGATGCTCACCACGTTGGCGCCAGCACACAGGGCGTCGATTGAGTCGGCCCAGGCTTGCATCATTTCCCGGCGCTGCTCGACATAAGCGGCGTGGTTGTAGGTACCGCGTATTTCGTCGCTGTCACCGTGGGCAAGCTGGCGTTCGATCCAATCCTTGTTGTAACTGCGCCCGTTCAACTCAGTGCTTAGCAGGTGACGGAAGCCGTGGCCGGTCTGGCGGCCTTCGTAGCCGGCTAACCGCAAGGCCTTGTTGATGGTGTTCTCGCTCATAGGGCGTTCGGGATTGGCGCCGGCAAAGACCAGCGAGTAACGCCCGGTGATTTCATAGAGTTGGCGCAGGATGGCAACGGCTTGGCGGGGCAGGGGGACGATATGCGGTCGACGGGCTTTCATGCGTTCAGCGGGTATCGTCCAGGTGGCGGCGTCTAGATCGAACTCCGACCACGGCGCTTGGCGTAATTCACCAGGGCGAACAGCTGTCAGCGTCAGTAGACGGATGGCATGCCGGGTCAGTGTGTGGATGTTCACGGTATCGCACTTGCCCAGCAGTTCCGGCAGTTCGGCAAAGGTGACGTGTGGGTGATGGCGGGCGGCTTTGACTGGAGCCGCTACCACGCTCAGGTCGGTGGCCGGGTTGGCGTCTACCACGCCCTTGGCCAAGCCATAGCGGAATATCTGGTGTAACCACTGGCGGATCTTGCCGGCTGCGTTGAGCGTGCCTCTGGCTTCGACGGTGCGCACCAGCTCGACCAGCTCGGGCCGGGTGATGGTTTTTATCGGGCGGGCGCCGATACCAGGGATGATGTCGTTATCCAAGTACAGCTTGGCTTTGTAGGCGGTGGCCTCTGCCCATCGTGGCGAGTTGTAGTCGTACCACTCCCGCGCAAGCGTCTCGAAAGTCAGTCCCTCGACCTTCTGCGCTTGTTTGGCGGCTTTCTTCTGCTCGCCGGGGTCGGCGCCTTCAGTCAGCAGTTGGCGAGCCTCATCGCGTAGCTGGCGGGCCTTCACCAGGGTGACGGCAGGGTATTTACCCAGCGCTAGCATTTTTGCGCTGCCGTTGAAGCGATAGCGGTAGCGCCACAGCTTTGTGCCTGTCGGTGCCACTTCCAAGCATAAACCGTTGGCGTCCGTCAGCCGGTAGAGCTTGTCCTTCGACTTGGCGGTGCGAATGGTGGTATCTGAGAGTGGCAAAGCAGCCTCCTTGTAGGCCGCACCAGGCGGGCGTTTTGCCGTCGTGGTGTGAGTAGATTTCCAGACCGAACTGGCTCTACTCACAAATCTACTCACATATGTTTGGGCTTACAAGGGAACGGTTGGGAACCATAGAAAGCAAAAAACCCGCACTAGGCGGGTTTCTTGGGTGTTTCAGGTGGTGTTGGAACCACCTGAAAACGAAAGGTGGTGCCCAGAGACGGAATCGAACCGCCGACACGGGGATTTTCAATCCCCTGCTCTACCGACTGAGCTATCTGGGCAACGGGGCGCATTAAACTGTTTTTTCAGGGGGTCGTCAAGCAAGTTTTGAAAAAATGTTTAATTATTACCGTCGCTTACGACCCAAACCTTTTGCGCTGGGTTTATTCAGCGGGTGGAACGTAGCCGTCGGCCTTGGCGTAATCCTCGCCGGAAAAGAACTTGTCCATTTCGCCCTGCAGATATTTGCGGTCTTCGGCGTTCATCATATTCAGGCGTTTTTCGTTAATCAGCAGGGTCTGGTGCTTCTGCCAGTCGGCCCAGGCTTTCTGGGAAACGTGGTTGAAGATGTCTTCGCCTTTGGCGCCTGGGAACGGAGCGCGTTCGAGGGCGGGCAGTTCTTCTTTGTACTTGCGGCACATGATGGTGCGGGTCATGACAACTCTCCTGCGTTCAATACGTCGGCCGCGCGTTTCAGCAGTTTTTTCACCGGGGCAGCAAGGCCCAGACGCGGCGGGGTGGCGAGGTTATACCAGAGCCAGTCGGCCTCGGCCACGTGATGGCTGGACTCTTGGACCTGAACCAGCCAGGGTTCGATAGCCAGCTGAAAATGGCTGAAGGTGTGAATCAGACTCGGCAGTGCGTGATGCTTGCCCAGTTCCAGCGAGTGTTGCAGCGCCAGATGCTCCAGGTCGCTGAGGTCGTCCAGCTCCGGCAAGCTCCAGAGACCGCCCCACAGGCCCGTGGACGGGCGTCGGTAAAGCAGAATGGCGCCGTCGCGGTTGGCCAGCATCGGCATCAGGGTGCGCTTCTGCGGGACGCTCTTGCGCGGCTTGGGGATCGGGTAGCGGGTCTCCAGGCCAAGCATGTGCGCTTGGCAGCCGCTTTCCAGCGGGCAGAGCAGGCAGCTGGGTTTGCTGCGGGTACACAGCGTCGCGCCGAGGTCCATCATCGCCTGGGTGTAGTTGTTCACCCGGCTGTGAGGCGTGAAGCGTTCTGCATTGGCCCACAGCTGTTTGGCGACCTTGGGTTCGCCCGGGTAGCCCTCTTGTGCGGTAAAGCGCGCCAGCACTCGCTTGACGTTGCCGTCGAGGATCGGTGCCCGCAGGCCCATGCTCAGGCTGGCGATGGCGCCGGCAGTGGACAAGCCGATGCCGGGCAGCTCGATGAGCTTTTCGACGTCGCGGGGAAATTCGCCGGCATAGTCGGCGACGATGATTTTCGCGGTTTTTTGCAGGTTACGGGCGCGGGTGTAGTAACCCAGGCCAGTCCACAGGTGCAGCACTTCGTCTTCAGGGGCGGCGGCCAGGGCTTCGACCGTTGGCAAGGACGTCATGAAGCGGTCGAAGTAGTTCAGCACGGTGCTGACCTGAGTCTGCTGCAACATGATTTCCGAGACCCACACCCGATACGGGGTGATGCCTTGCTGCCAAGGCAAATCATGGCGGCCGTGGCGGTCGTACCAATCCAGCACCGCCGTTGAAAATTGCTCGGCTTTCATCGTTTGAACAGCCCCTTGAGAGCGTTTTTCAGTTCCGGGCTGACTTTGTCGCCGAGTTTTTCATCAATTTTTTCGCCGAGCTTGTCACCGGCCAGTTTGCTTGCGATCTTGCCCAGGCCTTCATTGTCCAGGCGGCAGGCCTTGGCGCCGAGCTCCAGCGGGCCACGGCAGCGCAGTGGCCACTCAATGCCGGCGTAGCGTTTATTGACTTCGCAGGCAGGGTCCGGCATGTCGCTCTTGTCGCCTTCGATGATGATGCCGACGCGGTAATCCATACCGAGTACCCGCAGATCGACGTCACCGTTGCCGTTGACGGTCAGGCCGGGGATGCGCACTTTCAGGTCCGGGTTGTTGGCCACGCCGTTACGGAAGGTCAGGTTGCCCTTGAGTTCCTGGAATGGTGTGTCCTTGCCACGCGGTGCGCTGCTGAGGGTTTTGCGATTGAGCGTGGCGATGCCCTGGCAGAGCTGCTGCTCGAGGTTGGCATTGAGCAGCACGCCGTCGTTGATGACGAAGCTGGCAGTGCCGTTGAGGCTGTCGATCAAGGTCTTCTGGCTATTCCCACTGCCCGTCAGAGTGCTGTTCAAGGTGATCAGACCTTTGACCGGCGGCGTTTGCCCCTGGCTTTCGAGGATGCGTTCAACCGGCACCTTGTTGATGCGCGTCTGCATGCTCAACAACGGCACTGGCTGACGCACGTCAAGGTTGCCATTGGCTTCGAAGCTGCCGTTGTAGAGCTCGCCGCGCAGGTTTTCGAGTTTGAGCAGACCGCCTTGGCCGGACGCTTTCAGTGCTGCGTTCTGGATCGGCAACTTGTCGAGGGTCAGTTGGCCGAAGTTCAGGTCCGCGTCGATATCCAGCTTGCTCAGGCGTTCGACTGGCAGCAGTTTCTCAGTGCTCCAGGCGCCTTTGGTCGGAGCCTCCGGCAGGGGGGAGTTAGCGGGACCGGCTATGGCCGCTGCTTCGCTGCTTTTCACTTCAGCCTTACGGGTCACCGCTGCGCTGTTGGCTTCTGCGGATTTTGGCGGCAGGTAGCGATCAACGTCGAAGGTGTCGCCCTTGAGCTGTACGCGCAGTGACTGCTTGACGAAGTCGTCGACCGCGATGCGCCCGGTGAAGGTGCTGTCGTCGAGTTTCAGGTTCAGGTCTTCGAGGGCGATGCTGGTTGGCGTGCCAGTAAGACGGCTGACCAGTTCGACCTTGCTCAGGCTGCCTTCTGCCATGGCCGGAAGCTTCTGGCCGATGCTGTCGACAAACTTCGCCAGGTCGAACTGGGCAATCGAAAGTCCGCCGCTGATCTGCGGGGTCTTGTCCAGATCATTGACCTTCAGCTCGCCAAGGGCACGCAGTTGGTTGGCCGACAACTTCAGTCCGTTCCATTCGGCAATGTTTGCCGCCATGTCCACCAGCAACTGGCCCTGAGCGGCGAAGGTCATGGTCTTGCCTTGCAACGGATCGCCAGAAGCTTCGCCAGACAGTTTCATGTCTTCAAACTGATAACGCTTGAGCGCGCGGTCGAAGCGCAGCTCACCATTGAGTTCAGTCCTGACCCGCAACACGGGTTGGTTGCTGCCCAGGAACGCGGTCAGCTTGACCGGGATGCTCGTCCCGTCGTGGATCGCGCCGGTGCTCAACTGAATGCTTTCGGCACTGAATTGTTTGCCGCTTTGTTCATCGTTGTATTCAACACGAGCGTTGTTCACGGTCAGGCTGTCGATGTCCAGGCGAGCCGGTAGGGCAGATTTATCGGGTGTTGAAGGTTTGGCTTGCTCAGGCGCGCTGGCCGTTGTGGCGCTAGCGTCAGCCGGTGTGGCGACCGGTACGGTCTTGCCAATATCTTCCCAATTCCCGTGACCGTCCTTGTTGCGATTCAGGCGCAGGTTCAGGCCTTCGACGCGGACATCGCTCATTTGCACTTCGCGGCGCAGCAGCGGCAACACTCGAACCGACAGACCGAGCATCTGCAGATCGGCGAAAGGTTGGGTCGGATTGGCCAGTGTCGCGACGCTGGCTTCGTGCAGCTCCAGGCCAAGCCAGGGGAACAGGCTCCAACCGATATCGCCGTTGAGCGTCAGCTCAATATGGGCCTTGTTGCGGGCAATCTGGCGAATCTCGTCTTTGTAGTCGTTGGGATTGAAGAAGTGGGTCAGAGCGAAGCCCAGAGCCACAATAATCAGCAACAGCCCGAGAATTACCAGACCCAGGATTTTGCCAAACGCTTTCATGGGCGAGTCCTTGTAGTGTGTCGAATTCGTATTTAGCCGGGGAGTATAGCGCTCAGATCCTGACGACTGGTCACCGATCGCGTCTAGAGCACATCTAGCGGCAAGTGCAGCTTGGCCGACAGTGCCTGTGCTTCCAAATGCCCGGCAGGCGCGAGCAGGCGCAGTTTTGCGCCTTGCTGCTCAGCCATTCTTTGTGCCTCACTCACCAGACGCTCGGCCACGCCGCGGCGCCGGGTGATTTTTCGTACGCATAATTGGGACAGATGCCAGACGTCATGCTGCCGTTGCAGGCGCGCCGCACCCAGTAGTCGGTCATTGAAACGCCCGACGATCAGGCTGCCGTCGCGCAAGCTGCTTTCGATCAGTTGCAGGTCGTCTTTGAACGGCGCAAACAGCCAGTCCGGGGCGTCGTGATAGATCTTCTGCAGGTCCTGCTGATCCTGATAGGTGGCTTCGTTCAGCGACTCGACAACGATGGGCATGGAATTTCCTTGAGTAGTGCGAGAGCAGATGGCTGCGATAAGGCGATATCAGTTTGGTTTTTCTGTCGTGAGCAAATGGTAACCTCTCGCAGTTAGTCCGTCCTTCTGCGACTTGATGTCGCGTTCTAGAAGTTTCATCCGATAAAACGGTCATGCCTGCGTGCATTAAGGCTGTGGATGGATGGAGGGTGGCTGGCTGACCATATTAATAATTGGGGGAAACACAAATGAGCTCTAGCTCCGAGGCGGGCATTATCGCCGTCCAGCCAGCGTTCTTGTCTAAAGAACGCATCATTGCCAAGCCCGGTTTCAACCGTTGGCTGGTACCACCGGCCGCTCTGGCCATCCACTTGTGCATCGGCATGGCCTATGGCTTCTCGGTGTTCTGGCTGCCGCTGTCCAAAGCCTTGGGCGTCACCACTGCAGTGGCGTGCGCGCCGGACATGAGCTTTGTCGCGCAGGTCTTTTCGGCCACGTGTGACTGGCCGATCTCTATGCTCGGCTGGATTTTCACGTTGTTCTTCATCTTCCTCGGCTGTTCCGCGGCCATTTGGGGCGGTTGGCTGGAGCACGCCGGCCCGCGTAAGGCCGGTGTCGTTTCGGCGTTGTGCTGGTGTGGCGGTCTGGTGATTTCTGCATTGGGCATTTATACCCACCAGATATGGCTGATGTGGATCGGCTCCGGGGTCATTGGTGGTATCGGGCTGGGGTTGGGTTATATCTCGCCTGTCTCGACGCTGATCAAGTGGTTCCCGGACAAGCGCGGCATGGCGACTGGCATGGCGATCATGGGTTTCGGTGGCGGCGCGATGGTGGGTGCGCCGCTAGCGGCAGCCTTGATGAGTCATTTCGCTTCGCCAGCGGGCGTCGGCGTGTGGCAGAGCTTTCTGGTGATGGCCGCGATTTACTTCGTGTTCATGATCGGTGGAGCGCTGGCCTATCGCGTTCCGCCCACTGGCTGGAAGCCTGAAGGCTGGACCGCTGCGGCGAAAAAAACTGCCAATGCGATGATCACCCATCGCCATGTGCACGTTAGCGTCGCGTGGAAAACCCCGCAGTTCATTCTGGTCTGGCTGGTGCTGTGCCTGAACGTATCCGCCGGTATCGGCATCCTGGGCATGGCCTCGCCGCTGCTGCAGGAAGTCTTCGCCGGTAAGTTGCTTGGTAATGGCCTGGCATTTGGTCAGCTGGACGCCGCTCAGTTGGGGCAGATCGCAGTCATCGCGGCTGGTTTTACCGGATTGCTGAGCCTGTTCAACATTGGTGGACGTTTCTTTTGGGCGACTTTCTCGGACTATCTGGGCCGTAAAAACACTTACTTTGTGTTCTTCGCCCTGGGTTTTGCGCTTTACGCGCTGATACCGAACCTCGGTCACCTGGGCAACATTGCGCTGTTTGTGGCGGCGTTCTGCATCATTCTGTCGATGTACGGCGGCGGTTTTGCGACGGTTCCGGCTTACCTGGCGGACCTGTTCGGCACGCAAATGGTCGGCGCGATCCATGGTCGTCTGCTCACCGCCTGGGCCGCAGCCGGCGTACTGGGTCCGGTCCTGGTGAACTACCTGCGTGAGTATCAACTGAGCATTGGCGTCGAGCGCGCCGCGGCTTATGACATCACCTTGTACATTCTCGCGGGCCTGCTGGTGCTGGGTTTCCTCTGCAACTTGCTGGTGCGTCCGGTGGCCGACAAGCACTTCATGACCGATACCGAGCTGGCCGCTGAACAGGCGCTGGGTCATGACAAAGGGGCAAACAGCACTACCGTACTGGAGTGGAAAGCCTCTTCGGGCAGCGTGCCGTTGGCGGTTGCGGCGTGGCTGGTGGTGGGTATCCCGCTGGCGTGGGGTGTTTGGGTGACCTTGCAGAAGACTGCGGCTCTCTTCCACTAACGCAGAACCCTGTGGGAGCGGGCTTGCTCGCGAAGAGGAAGTGTCAGTCGACATCAATGTTGCCTGACACACCGCCTTCGCGAGCAAGCCCGCTCCCACATTTGATCTCCACAAGACACAAAATCGGTGTTTGCCGGCTTGTATTGACATGTACATCGCTGGAGGCACTGTTTTCAGCTCGTCAGTGATATCGTCCTTCGTGTTTCTGTTTGGCGTCCGCGAGCCTATAATGGCTGCCTTTTTCGCCCAATGATTTTGCGGAGCTGGTGATGGCCGAACGTAAGGCGTCCGTCGAGCGCGACACTCTGGAAACCCAGATCAAAGCCTCGATCAACCTGGATGGCACCGGAAAGGCCCGATTTAATATCGGTGTTCCTTTTCTTGAGCACATGCTGGATCAGATCGCCCGTCACGGGCTGATCGACATGGATATCGAGAGCAAGGGCGACCTGCATATCGACGACCACCACACGGTGGAAGACGTTGGTATCACCTTGGGTCAGGCCTTCAGCAAAGCCATCGGCGACAAAAAAGGCATCCGTCGCTACGGTCACGCCTATGTGCCGCTCGATGAAGCGCTGTCGCGCGTGGTGATCGACTTCTCCGGCCGTCCAGGCCTGCAGATGCACGTGCCCTATACCCGCGCGACCGTCGGCGGCTTCGATGTCGACCTGTTCCAGGAGTTCTTCCAGGGCTTCGTCAACCACGCCAACGTCTCCTTGCACATCGACAATCTGCGTGGGCACAACACCCACCACCAGATCGAGACCGTGTTCAAGGCGTTCGGCCGCGCACTGCGCATGGCCGTTGAGCTGGATGAGCGCATGGCCGGGCAAATGCCTTCGACCAAGGGCGTGCTCTGATGCAGACGGTCGCGGTTATCGATTACGGCATGGGCAACCTGCACTCGGTGGCCAAGGCCCTCGAGCACGTCGGTGCCGGCAAGGTGTTGATCACCAGCGATGCCAACGTGATTCGCGAAGCCGACCGGGTGGTGTTTCCCGGCGTCGGCGCCATTCGCGATTGCATGGCGGAAATCCGTCGTCTGGGCTTCGACTCGCTGGTGCGTGAAGTGAGTCAGGATCGTCCGTTTCTCGGCATCTGCGTCGGCATGCAAGCCTTGCTCGACCACAGCGAAGAGAACGACGGTGTCGACTGCATCGGTCTGTTTCCAGGCCAGGTGAAGTTCTTCGGCAAAGGTCTGCACGAAGACGGCGAACACCTGAAAGTCCCGCACATGGGCTGGAACGAAGTGCAGCAGGCGGTGGATCATCCGCTGTGGCACAACATTCCGGACCTGGCGCGTTTCTACTTCGTACACAGCTACTACATCGCTGCGGGCAACCCGCGGCAGGTGGTGGGCGGTGGTCACTACGGTGTCGACTTCGCCGCAGCGCTGGCCGATGGCTCGCGTTTCGCTGTGCAGTTCCACCCGGAGAAGAGCCATACCCATGGCCTGCAATTACTGCAAAACTTCGCCGCATGGGACGGTCGCTGGTAATGGCCAAGAAGATCAAGCCGCCGATTCTCACGCTCACGCCTGAGCAGGAGAACGAGGCCAACAGCAAGATCAAGCGTTTCATGGAAGACCGCTTCGAGCTGGACCTCGGCTCGTTCGAGGCGGCTGAGATCCTCGAACTGTTTACCCGTGAAATTGCTCCGCACTATTACAACAGGGCGATTTTCGATGTGCAGACGCACCTCAAAGAGAGGTTCGAAAGCATCGAAAGCGACTTGTGGGCGCTCGAGAAAAACTGATTTCCGAGTGAAGCTGAAAAATCGAATTTGAAGGTTTGCCAGATGCTGATTATTCCCGCTATCGATCTTAAAGACGGTGCCTGTGTACGTCTGCGCCAGGGCCGCATGGAGGATTCCACGGTGTTCTCCGATGACCCGGTGAGCATGGCAGCCAAGTGGGTCGAGGGCGGTTGCCGCCGTCTGCATCTGGTCGATCTGAACGGCGCTTTCGAAGGCCAGCCAGTCAACGGCGAAGTGGTCACCGCGATTGCCAAGCGCTACCCGAACCTGCCGATCCAGATCGGCGGCGGTATCCGCTCGCTGGAAACCATCGAGCACTACGTCAAGGCGGGCGTCAGCTACGTGATCATCGGCACCAAGGCGGTCAAGGATCCGGCATTCGTCGCTGAAGCCTGCCGTGCGTTCCCGGGCAAGGTTATTGTCGGTCTGGACGCCAAAGACGGTTTCGTCGCCACCGACGGCTGGGCTGAAATCAGCACCATACAGGTGATCGACCTGGCCAAGCGTTTCGAAGCCGACGGCGTGTCTGCCATCGTTTATACCGATATCGCCAAAGACGGCATGATGCAGGGTTGCAATGTGTCGTACACCGCAGCACTGGCGGCCGCTACGCGGATCCCGGTGATCGCCTCCGGCGGTATCCACAACCTGGGTGACATCAAGTCGCTGCTCGACGCCAAGGCGCCGGGGATCATCGGCGCTATCACAGGCCGCGCGATTTATGAGGGCACTCTCGACGTTGCCGAGGCGCAAGCCTTCTGCGACAGCTACCAAGGCTGAGGACTCACCATGGCGCTGGCCAAACGCATTATCCCTTGCCTGGACGTCGACAACGGCCGTGTGGTCAAGGGCGTCAAGTTCGAGAACATCCGTGATGCCGGCGACCCGGTGGAAATTGCCCGTCGCTATGACGAGCAGGGCGCTGACGAGATTACCTTTCTCGACATCACCGCCAGCGTCGATGGCCGCGATACCACGCTGCATACCGTTGAACGCATGGCCAGCCAGGTATTCATCCCGCTGACTGTGGGCGGCGGTGTGCGCACTGTGCAGGACATTCGCAACCTGCTCAATGCCGGCGCGGACAAGGTCTCGATCAACACCGCAGCGGTGTTCAATCCTGAGTTTGTGGGTGAGGCGGCGCAGCATTTCGGCTCGCAATGCATCGTCGTCGCTATCGATGCGAAGAAGGTGTCAAAGCCTGGCGAAACCCCGCGCTGGGAAATCTTCACCCACGGTGGGCGCAAACCGACAGGCCTGGATGCGGTGGAGTGGGCGAAGAAGATGGAAGGCCTCGGTGCCGGTGAAATCCTGCTGACCAGCATGGATCAGGACGGCATGAAAAACGGCTTCGATCTGGGCGTCACCCGGGCCATCAGCGATGCGTTGGGGATCCCGGTGATCGCGTCAGGCGGTGTTGGCAATTTGCAGCATTTGGCTGACGGCATTCTGGAAGGTCACGCCAGCGCAGTATTGGCGGCGAGTATCTTCCACTTCGGCGAATACACCGTGCAGGAAGCCAAGGCCTATATGGCAGCGCGCGGTATCGTCATGCGATAGTGTCTGGCCACTGGACAGCATGGCGGGCTCACGGCACTCTTGGGCACGCCATGGATTTCGGTAGCTCGTCATGTTCAAACGTCTTCTCCTTGTACTCACCAGCGCTTGGGTATTGCTCACTGGCGCTGCTCACGCAGCAGACAATGCCAACACCTCCCTGGTGTTGCTGACGGAAAACTTCCCGCCGTACAACATGGCGAAGAACGGTAAAAACTTCGCTCAGGACGAAAATATCAACGGTATCGCCGTGGATATCGTCCGTGAGATGTTCAAACGCGCCGAAATCAACTACAGCCTGACGTTGCGCTTCCCTTGGGAGCGAATCTACAAGCTTGCCCTGGAGAAACCGGGGTACGGCGTGTTTGTCACGGCGCGCCTGCCGGATCGCGAAAAACTCTTCAAGTGGGTTGGCCCCATCGGGCCGGACGACTGGATCATGTTGGCCAAGGCCGATAGCAAGATCACCCTGGAGTCGCTCGACCAAGCGCGCAAATACAAAATTGGCGCCTACAAAGGCGATGCGATTGCCGAGACGCTGACCAAGCAGGGTTTGGCTCCTGTGGTAGTCCTGCGCGATCAGGACAACGCCAGGAAACTGGTCAACGGCCAGATCGACCTTTGGGCCACCGGCGACCCGGCCGGTCGCTACCTTGCCAAGCAAGAGGGGGTGACCGGACTCAAGACCGTGTTGCGCTTTAACAGTGCCGAGCTTTATCTGGCGTTGAACAAGAACGTGTCGGATGAGGTGGTGGCAAAGCTTCAGGCCGCGCTGGACCAGTTACGCAAGGAAGGGGTAGTCGATGAGATTATTGCTCGGTATCTCTGACGCGTAGGCCCCGTAGCAGCAGGCTTCGCCAGCGGCTACGAAAAGCGCTACCGGTAAACCCCATCCTTCCCATGCCCCTCCATCGCTTGATTACTGCGCACACTGATCATCAACTTGATGTCGATCCAGTCGATGCCCTGGGCCTTGAGCTTT
The DNA here is from genome assembly GCF_057813935.1 of Pseudomonas sp. F220. NCBI lineage: Bacteria > Pseudomonadati > Pseudomonadota > Gammaproteobacteria > Pseudomonadales > Pseudomonadaceae > Pseudomonas > Pseudomonas sp. F220. Next base: position 394,812 of record NZ_JBVASJ010000001.1, on the reverse strand, counting down.
GGCAGTTCGCGTTCAAGTACGGCGAGGGTTTGCGGGTAGGGGTGACCGATCATTACCGCTGAGCCTTGTTTGTGGGCCAGGCTGATTGCTGTCTGCAACTGGGCGGTGATGGCTTGTTCGGTGCGTTCATCGTCGAGAAACACGTCGCGCGAAACGCTCGCCAGTCCAATCTTCTGCGCCTCGGCGGCGGCCACGGTTTTGGCGCTGGTACGGCTGTCGACGAAGAATTTATGCCGACGCTGCAATTCGGCCATCAGCCAGGCCATGGCCTTGGGTTCGGCGGTCATGCGGCTGCCCATGTGGTTATTGATGCCGGAGGTATAGGGCACGGCCTTGAACGCCGCGTTCAGGCGTTTTTCAAGCTCTTCGATAGGCAGATCGGGATGCCAGGCGAATGGCCCGGTAGCCGGGTCCATGGGCATGTGCAGAATGACGATCTTGCCAGCGCGATGAGCCTCGCGGGCAAATTCGGCGGCATGTGGGGTGTCCGGCATCACCGCTGTCGTGACCGGGCCGGGCAGCGCCAGCACCCGGCGATCCCGTGGCAGGTTTTGCCCGAGGTCATCGATGATCAGGCTCAAGTAAGCCTTGTGCGGGGTTGTTGCTGTCTCGGCGGACGCTGCATGAGCAGCACCCGCCAGACAGCACAGCAAGCTGAGGATGAGCCTTAAACGCATCCTCAGTGGCCGCGGGTGATGCTCAGACCTTTGAGCAGGCTCAGGGCCTGGGCCAACTGATAGTCATCGTCCTGCGGCATTGGCTTGGCCTTGCCGGAGGAACCGGTTGGCTTGTCGGCGCCGCCGTTGCCATTACCCAGGTGACCTTGCAGATCAGCTTCCTTGAAGTATTCGCCGTCCTGCACGTTGGTGATCTTGGCTTTGCGCACTTCGATGTCCGGCACGATACCTTGAGCCTGGATCGAGCGACCGTTTGGCGTGTAGTACAGCGCGGTGGTGATCTTCAGCGCGCGCTCGTTGTTGAGTGGCAGCACGGTTTGCACCGAACCTTTACCGAAGCTGGTGGTGCCCATCAGTACAGCGCGTTTCTGATCCTGCAGGGCGCCGGCGACAATTTCCGAAGCCGAGGCACTGCCGCCGTTGATCAGCACCACCATTGGCACGGCTTCGCTTTCGTCTTTGCCGGTCGCGGAGAAGCGCAGCTCGGAGTTGGCGATGCGGCCCTTGGTGTAGACGATCAGACCTTTGGTGATGAAGTGGTCGACCACTTCAACCGCCGATTGCAGCACGCCGCCCGGGTTGTTGCGCAGGTCCAGGACGATACCGCTGAGCTTCTTGCCGTTATCCTTGCGCAGCTTGGCCAGGGCCTTGGAAACCTCTTCGCCGGTTTTTACCTGGAACTGGGTGATACGGATGTAGCCGTAGCCGGACTCGAGCAATTGGCTCTTCACGCTTTTGACCTGGATGGTGGCGCGTGTCAGCGTCACGTCGAACGGCGTACCGCCGTCGCGAACCAGGGTCAGGGTGATTTTCTGGCCGATCTTGCCACGCATCTTGTCGACCGCTTCGGTCATGCTCTGGCCGCGAGTCGGCTGGCCGTTGATCTTGACGATAAAGTCGCCGGCCTGAATGCCTGCTTTGGACGCCGGAGTATCGTCGATCGGCGAGACGACCTTGATGAAGCCATCTTCGGCACCGACTTCGATGCCCAGACCACCGAATTCGCCGCTGGTGCTTTCCTGCAAATCAGCGAAGTCTTCCGGGCCCAGATAGGCCGAGTGGGGGTCGAGGTTGCTGAGCATGCCTTTGATGGCATTTTCCAGCAGGGTCTTGTCGTCTACGGGTTCGACATAAGCCGCCTTGATCCGGTCCATGACCTCGGCAAAGGTGCGCAGCTCATCGAGCGGCAATGGCGCCTTGGTGGTCGCGGCTGTTGGCGCAGGAGCGGCTTGGGCGGCAAACGCGTGGGGCGCACCGATCACAATGGCGATCGTCAGGGCCAGCGAGGTGAGGCGGGACAAATGCAGCATGTCAAACGAACTCCTGAGTTAGATGGCACGCTTATCCTTGCGCGCGACACCATTGTGCCGGATCACTCGGGTGACCCTGCTGACGAATAGCGAAATATAGCGCTGGCGTGTCTTGCCCACCGCTGTTGCCGACAGTGGAGATGGACTCACCGGCTTTTACAACATCACCAGCGGCTTTAAGCAGCGTCTGGTTGTGACCATAAAGGCTCAGAAACCCGTTGCCATGGTCGAGAATGACCAGCAATCCGGCCCCTCGCAACCAGTCGGCGAACACCACGCGACCGCCGTGTACGGCATGCACCTGGCTGCCGGCGGAGGCGCTGATCATCACGCCGTCCCACTTGGTGCGGGCATCATCGCCACGGGTTTCACCAAAGCGCGCCAGCAGTCGACCATCAACCGGCCATGGAAGTTTGCCGCGCGCCGATGCAAAAGGGCCACCGTAGGAGGCTCCGGAACTGGAAACCAAGGGGCCGGGCGCGGCTTTAGCTGGTTTACGCGGACTATCGCTGGCAACCGCCTGGGCCTCACGCAAGCGCTTTTTTTCGGCTTCCTGCTGGGCGATCAGCGCTTTTTGCCGCGCTTCTTCTGCCTCACGGGCCTGACGGGCCAGGGTTTCTTCGATGGTTTTGAGGACTTTAGACAGGTCGGCTTGATCCTGCTCGCGGGCTTGAAGTTTCTGGTCGCGAGCTTTTACGTCGTCGTTGAGCTTGGCCAACGCCAGTTGGCGCTCTTTGCGGACTTTATCGAGTTCGTCGCGCTGGCTGTCGAGACTGCTTTTCTGCACCAGCAGCTGGGCTTGCTGCATGGCAATGTCCTGCTCGACGTTGGCCAGTTGGCGCAGGGTTTCGTTGAAATTTTTCAGCTGCTCCAGGCGCGCCTGGCTCAAGTAGTCGTAATAGGTCAGGGTCCGGGCAAATTTTTCCGGATTTTGTTGGTTGAGCAGCAGCTTCAAGTATTCCTGACGGCCGTTCTGGTAGGCCGCTCGGGCCTGAATCGCGATCAGTCGTTGCTGTTCAATGCGCGCGCTCTGGAGTTTTTTTTTCTCTTCATCGAGTCGCTGCAGCTCGGATTCGCTCTTTTTCAGCTCTTTTTGCAGAGCGTCGACCTGTTTCTCCAGCTTGCCCATTTCGGTTTCGGTGCCGCGCAGGTCTTTCTGCACACCGGATTTTTCCTCCTGCAATTTGCCGAGGAGTTTTTTCAGCTCAGTAATATCCTGACGCGTGGCGTCCAACTGTTGTTGGGTTTGCGCTCGCTCATCGGCAAAGGCCGGTTGGAGCAGGCAAGTCAGAGCAAGGGCAATCAGGGCGCGAAGCATAGAGGCGGGCGACACCAGGGAAAGGGACAGCATAGTATGCCCGCCGCGGACCGCAAAAAAAACGCCCAATTGGGGCTGTGTGATGACTGGAGTGGCACGCAGGGTCTAATAGCCTTTGAAACTCCCAAATACCACTGTGGGAGCGAGCCTGCTCGCGATGGCGTCTTAACATTCAACGAAGACGTTGAATGTCAGATTGCTATCGCGAGCAGGCTCGCTCCCACAGGGTTTGACTGGGTCGGAACGACCTGCTTATACCAGTATCGAAGTGCCAGTCATCTCGGCCGGTTTCTCCAGCCCCAGTAACATCAGCATGGTCGGCGCGACGTCGGCCAGCACACCGCCTTCGCGAACCTTGAGGTCGCGCTTGCCGACATAGATGAACGGCACGGGCTCACAGGTGTGGGCGGTGTGCGCCTGGCCGGTGGACTCGTCTGACATCTGCTCGACGTTGCCATGGTCAGCGGTGATCAGTGCTTCGCCGCCGACTTTCTCCAGTGCCTCGACAATCCGGCCAACGCACAGATCCAGGCATTCAACGGCCTTCACTGCTGCGTCGAACACGCCGCTGTGACCGACCATGTCGCCGTTGGCGTAGTTGACCACGATGACGTCGTAACGCTGGTTTTCGATGGCGTCGACGATTTTGTCGGTGACTTCCGGTGCGCTCATTTCTGGCTGCAGGTCATAAGTAGCGACTTTTGGCGACGGGATCAGGATACGTTCTTCGCCCGGGAAGGGTTCTTCACGACCGCCAGAGAAGAAGAAGGTCACGTGGGCGTACTTTTCGGTCTCGGCAATACGCAGCTGAGTCTTGCCGTTTTTCGCCAGGTAATCGCCCAGTACGTTTTCCAGGCTGCCCGGCGCAAACGCCGACGGTGCCGGGATGCTTGCCGCGTATTGGGTCAGCATGACGAAACCGGCCAATTTCGGCTGGCGGGCACGTTCGAAGTCGTTGAAGTTGTCTTCGACGAACACCCGGGTCAGCTCGCGGGCACGGTCGGCACGGAAGTTCATGAACACCACGGCATCGCCGTCTTCGACCTTGACCGGCTTGCCAATGGTCGTGGCTTTGACGAATTCGTCGCTCTCGCCGCGTTCGTACGCAGCTTGCAGACCTTGCGGACCAGTGGCTGCGTTGAATTCACCGTTGCCGTCGACGATCAGGTTGTAGGCCTGGGACACACGGTCCCAACGGTTGTCACGGTCCATGGCGAAGTAGCGGCCAATGATGCTGGCGATTCGGCCCTTGCCAAGGGTTTTGAACGTCTCATCAAGCAGTTCGATTGACGACTGGGCGCTTTTCGGCGGCGTATCACGGCCGTCGAGGAAGGCGTGCAGGTAGATGTTCTCGGCACCACGTTTGAACGCCAGCTCGGCCATGGCCACCAGATGGTCCTGATGGCTATGCACGCCGCCTTCGGACAATAGACCGAGGATATGCACCGCTTTGCCAGCGGCCACGGCTTTATCTACCGCAGCGCAGATGGTCGGGTTTTCGAAGAACTCGCCGTCGCGGATCGATTTGGTCACGCGGGTAAAGTCTTGATACACAACGCGGCCGGCACCGAGGTTCATGTGGCCGACTTCCGAGTTACCCATTTGCCCGTCAGGCAGGCCGACGTCCATGCCAGAGCCTGAGATCAAGCCGTTCGGGACGGTGGCGCACAAACGGTCGAGTACGGGCTTCCTGGCTGAATAGACGGCGTTGGATTCTTGGCTCTCACTGTGACCGAAGCCATCGAGAATCATCAGGACCAAAGGTTTAGGCGTGGTAGTCATAGATTCCACTCGTGGCTGAGTTAAAAGAAGGCGATAGAAAAGGGAGTGGCAGTTTAAAGCGAAGTTCCGACGCCGTCACCGCCCGGCGGGGTTTGGCCGACCATGGTGGCTGTGTATACTGGCCGACTTTTAACGCTCTGGAACCTCCTTAAATGGTCGATCACCTGATTGCATTTGCCACCACCCACTATCTGCTCGTTGGCATCTTCGCCGTTCTGCTGGCTCTGCTGATCGCCCATGAGATGAAGGGCGGCGGCCGCAGCCTCAGCACCCGTGAGCTGACCTCACTGGTCAACAGCGACCAGGGCGTAGTGATCGACATCCGTCCAGCCAAGGATTTCGCTGCCGGTCATATCGTCGGTGCGCTCAACATCCCGCAGGACAAATTGACCGCCCGTGTTGGCGAACTGGAAAAACACAAGGCCAAGACCATCATCCTGGTCGACGCCCAAGGCCAGCATTCCGGTACTCACGCCCGCGAGCTGCTCAAGTCCGGGTTCACTGCGGCCAAGCTGTCCGGCGGTGTTTCCAGCTGGAAAGCCGACAACCTGCCGCTGGTGAAGTGACATGAAAAACGTCGTCGTCTATTCCAGCGATTACTGCCCTTATTGCTCGCGTGCCAAGTATCTGCTCGAGAGCAAAGGCGTAGCCTTCGAAGAGATCAAGGTCGATGGCAAGCCGCAGGTGCGCGCTGAAATGTCCCAGAAGGCGGGCCGGACGTCCGTGCCGCAAATCTGGATCGGCAGCACCCATGTTGGTGGTTGTGATGAGCTGCACGCCCTGGAGCGCGCCGGCAAGCTGGACGCGCTGCTCGAGGCCTGACTAACCCCCCCAAGATCAGCAAACCCTACAAGACCCCCAAGATCAGAAAGGATCTGAGATGACTGACGAACAGAACACTGCTGCGAACGAAGAAGAAACTGCACCGCAATTCTCCTTGCAGCGCATTTACGTGCGTGACCTGTCCTTTGAAGCTCCGAAAAGCCCGGCGATCTTCCGTCAGCAGTGGGAGCCGAGCGTCGGTCTGGATCTGAACACCCGTCAGAAGGCTCTGGAAGGTGACTTCCACGAAGTCGTGCTGACCCTGTCGGTGACCGTGAAGAACGGGGAAGAAGTCGCGTTCATCGCTGAAGTGCAACAGGCCGGGATCTTCCTGATCAAGAACCTGGACGACGCTTCGATGAGCCACACCTTGGGTGCGTTCTGCCCGAACATCTTGTTCCCGTACGCTCGTGAGACCCTGGACAGCTTGGTGACTCGTGGTTCGTTCCCGGCACTGATGCTGGCTCCGGTGAACTTCGACGCGCTGTACGCGCAAGAACTGCAGCGCATGCAGGAAGCTGGCGCAACGCCGACTGTGCAATAAGCCGTCGATATAGCGCAAACCAATGTGGGAGCGGGCTTGCTCGCGATGAGGGCCTGACAGTCGACACAGATGCCGATTGTTAGACCGCTATCGCGAGCAAGCCCGCTCCCACATTTTATTTGCGTTGTTATGAAATATTGCGTTACTTGAAACCCAGTTGTCGCCAGCCTTCATAGACCGCCACGGCCACTGTGTTCGACAGGTTCAGGCTGCGGCAACCTTCACGCATCGGCAAGCGCAGGCGTTGTTCGGCCGGGAGGGCGTCCAGAACCTCGGCGGGCAAGCCGCGGCTTTCCGGGCCGAAGAGAAAAGCATCCCCCTCGGCAAAGCTGGCATCGTGGAAGGGCCGCGAGCCCTTGGTGGTAAAGGCGAACAGACGCGGCTGGCCGAGGCTTTCCAGGCAGCTGGCCAGGTCGGCATGGCGTTGTAAGGTGGCATACTCGTGATAGTCGAGACCAGCCCGGCGCAGGCGCTTGTCGTCCATCTCGAAGCCCAGCGGTTCGATCAAATGCAGGTGGCAGCCACTGTTGGCGCACAGCCTGATAACGTTGCCGGTATTCGGCGGAATTTCTGGTTGAAAAAGGATGACGTGAAACATGCACGGCTCCGAACGTAAAGATGGGCTGCATTCTACGCCTGAAGAAGACCCACGGCCGAAGCTATTCCCGAAGGTGCTCGGCTCGTTGGCGATTGTCGGGATGATGGTCGGGCTGATGATCGGTCGCCTGACCACCCCCGACCCTAGCGTTTTGCAGCAGGTCGAGGTGACGAACGATGGGCTGGTGGTCTGGTTCAACAACGAACCCAAGACCCACGGTGAGTTTATCGACGGCAGCGTCGCGCTGCTGTTCGAGGCTGAGGGTAAGGCACAGCGAGGTCAGTTGAAGGTCAACGATAAGGACGTGAACTGGCGGGTGCGTTTGAGTGATGGGGGCTTGTTGCTGACGCTGGTGGCCGCCAGGCCATTACATGGCGAGTGGGCTGGCGCTGAGGTCGATGACCGCTGGCGGCTGGAGATCCATCTCCGAGAGGAATAAAAGAGGGAATCCCCGGCCTGCCTGTACCAGGGTTCCCGAAACGGGTGGGGCTCGTCGCTGATTGCGTCATGAGCCCCAGGTGTAAAGAGGGGAATCCCCGGCCTGCCTGTACCAAGGTCCCCGAAACTGGGTTGTGATTAGGTTATTGCAGGGGGCGTGCCAGGTTTTAATAAGTTGAAACAGATAGTCGCTTTTAAGCGCTGAAAGCCCCGTATTCCGGGGATTTCGTGTTTTTTTATAAGGATTCGATTGCGAAAGCAGGCGGGATTTCGGATCAGTTGCCGTGCGCGATTGCGGTTCACGGTGCATTCAGTCGGTGCACTGATGGCCCCAAAAGCATCGCGAGCAGGCTCGCTCCCACAGTGATTTTTCAGTGTTTCACACAATGTGTGAACACCATTGAACCCTGTGGGAGCGAGCCTGCTCGCGATTGGATGTAACTTTCAGCGAAGAGCTAAAGGCTGTTTAACCCTCATCCCCCTCGTCATCATCTGCACCATCGACCTTCATCCCCAGCTCCTTGATCTTGCGGGTCAAGGTGTTGCGGCCCCAGCCCAGCAGCACGGCGGCATCGCGGCGGCGGCCGGCGGTGTGTTTGAGGGCGGTTTCGATCATGATTCGCTCGAAGCTCGGCACCGCGCTATCCAGCAGGCTCGATTGGCCACGCGCCAACGCCTGATCGGCCCATTGGCGTAGGGCCTGCTCCCAGTTGGTCACCGGTGCAGAATCTTGTGGCAGGTTCAGCAGCTCAGGCGGCAGGTCGCTGATATGTACTTCGCGACCCGAAGCCATCACCGTGATCCAGCGGCACGTGTTCTCCAGTTGGCGCACGTTGCCGGGCCACGGCAGGTTTTTCAGGTACTCCTCGGTTTCGCTCTTCAGCAGTTTCGGCTCGACCGCCAGTTCTTGCGCGGCGCGGGCCAGGAAGTGCTTGGCCAGGGTCGGAATATCTTCGCGGCGGTCCGACATCCGCGGGATATGGATACGAATCACATTGAGGCGGTGGAACAAATCCTCACGGAACTTCCCGGCGTGAACCAGGGTTTCCAGATTCTGGTGAGTCGCGGCGATGATTCGCACATCGACCTTGACCGGGGTGTGACCGCCGACCCGGTAAAACTCGCCATCGGCCAATACCCGCAGCAGACGCGTCTGGGTGTCGGCCGGCATGTCGCCGATCTCATCGAGAAACAGTGTGCCGCCATCGGCTTGTTCGAAACGCCCGCGGCGCAGGTTGGCCGCACCGGTGAACGCGCCTTTCTCGTGGCCGAACAGCTCGGACTCCATCAAGTCCTTGGGGATCGCAGCCATGTTCAAGGCAATGAAGGGTGACGCTGCCCGTGGGCTATGCCGGTGTAGGGCGTGGGCCACCAGCTCTTTACCGGTACCGGATTCGCCGTTGATCAATACCGTAATGTTTGAGTGGCTGAGACGACCGATAGCGCGAAACACTTCCTGCATCGCCGGCGCTTCGCCGATGATTTCCGGGGTGCGGGTCAGAGTCGGCACGACCTCCAGGCCTTGCTGTTCCTGGGCGTGCAGGTTGGCGCGTTTGACCAGGGAAACGGCTTCATCGACATCGAACGGCTTGGGCAGGTACTCGAAAGCGCCGCCCTGATAGGACGCGACAGCGCTGTCCAGATCGGAGTGAGCAGTCATGATGATCACTGGCAAGCGCGGGTGCTGTTCGCGAATCCGCGCCAACAGGTCCAGACCACTGGTGCCCGGCATACGGATGTCGGAGATGATCACGTCCGGTTGCTGGCGAGCCAGACGGCTCATCACGCCATCGGCACTGTCGAAGCTTTGCGTGGTCATGCCTTCCTGTTGCAGGGCCTTTTCCAGAACCCAACGGATAGAACGGTCGTCATCGACGATCCACACGGTTTCACTACGGCTCATGTCGATGGGGCTCCTTGTTCCAGTGGCAGAAAGATCGAGAACGTGGTGTGGCCAGGATGGCTGTCACATTCGATCAGGCCCTGGTGCTGGCTGATGATGTTCTGAGTAATGGCCAGGCCCAGCCCGGTACCGTCCGGGCGGCCACTGACCATTGGGAAGAAGATGGTTTCTTGCAGCTCGGCGGGAATTCCCGGGCCGTTGTCGATGATTTCGACCTTGGTCACCAGCCGATGGCGCACATGGCCGATGGTGAACTGGCGCATCGCACGGGTGCGCAGAGTGATTCGGCCCAGGCGCAGTTCGTTCTGGCTGCCGATGGCCTGCATGGCGTTGCGCACGATGTTGAGCACCGCCTGAATCATCTGTTCACGGTCAATCAATACATCGGGAATGCTTGGGTCGTAGTCGCGCACCAAGGTGATGCAGCCTTGGCTTTCGGCTTCCACCAGACTGCCCACACGCTCGAGCACTTCGTGGATATTGGTCATCGCCAGCGACGGCAGTTTGTTCGAGCCGAGCATGCGATCCACCAGGTTACGCAGGCGATCAGCCTCCTCGATGATGACGTTGGTGTAATCCCTGAGGCTTTCTTCCGGCAGCTCGCGGGCCAGCAACTGGGCAGCGCCGCGAATCCCGCCCAAAGGGTTCTTGATCTCATGAGCCAGGCCGCGCACCAGCATCTTGCTGGTTTCCTGCTTGGACAGCTGGGCCTCTTCCTTGGTGATCCGCAGCAAGCGGTCACGCGGATGGACTTCCAGCAGCAGCAGGGTGTCGCCATTGCTGAGGATCGGCGTCACGGCGTAATCGACGGTCAGGGTCTGCCCGGTCAGGGCGGTGAGCATCGCTTCGCGCTTGGTGAACGGATGCGCTTGCTCGACGGCTTGGCGCAAGGAACTCAAGGCTTCGGCGGATTCGGTGAACAACTCGCTGATGAATTGCCCATGACTGCGCTGACCGCTGATGGCCAGCAGCATTTCCGCCGCGGGGTTCATGTACTCAAGGCGTAGGTCAGCGTTGAGTAGAATGGTTGCGGTGGTCAGGTTGTCGAGTAGCAAGCGGTGCAGAGCGTCGCTGATGGTCATTAGGACCTCTTTTGGAGCAGGGCAACCCGAGGCCGGTCCCGGATTGCGCGCGCGGATATAGCGCTGATGCGAGGAAAATGCAAAAACCAAACCAAGGCTCCGAAAAGAAGCGCTAAACCCCTGAAACAGGCGTTTAAAGCTCGATTGCGTGGCGTTCTGCCAGCTTCGCCGGGTATTTTCGAACCAAAATGGGTTGATTAGTGGGTAGGGTGCAGCTCATTGCACCAATATAGTGCGCAAACCTGAACGGCGTTCAGAAGAATGAAAAGATGCTGTTTTTCTCTTCTTTAGGTTTGTCTGCCAAAGGGCATTCCGGACGCTGGCCGTAATCGGCAAGCGTGCAAGGTTTGACCTGGCGCTTCTGGGCAAGGGAAATGCGCAGCATGTGAAACGGCTGGTTGGGCGTGCGTTCGACCATCCGCCCTTGCTCATCGAGAATTTCCACCGCCAGCTGATGGCTGCCGCGGTCGATGTTGCTTAGGGCAAACACTGGGCTGGGGCCTGGATCGGCAGTTGGCTGGCCGTCCAGCAGTAAGCGATAGCGATGCCCGCGTTGCAGGCCGGGCTCGCTGGTGACGCTGACAATCAACTCGCCTTGGGTGTTGCGAATGGTGGCGTCCGGATCCGGTACCAGAACGCGCAGCATCTGGTAGTGGAAGAGCGGTTTGTCTTTGGCTGTTTTGGCTGCCGGCACCGGGGCGGCTTCGCCAAGGGTCGCGGGCATGCGATTGCCTGGCGCCAATTGAACACGTTTAGCGTTACCCGGCTGCGGTTGGTCAGTGAAGACCCTATTCCCCTGCGCATCGATGTAGGTGTGGACCTCAGCGGCAACTGGCAGGGCAATCAGGAGCAGGACCAGCAATAGAGTGCGCATGGATATCCGTTTCATGAAGGCATCAAGGCGTATGCACCCGTTGCACGGTGAAGGTCGCAGTCGGACTCTGCTGCACAACCTTCTTCTCTCCATCCAGTACTTGCACCGCCAGGCTGTGTTCGCCGCGATCGACATCTACCAGTTGCAGGCGCGGAACATTGCTCGGCTGACCATACGGCCGGCCGTCCAGCAGTAGACGTAGGCGATGCTCGCCTTGCAGGCGCGGTTGCAGCAGAACGCCAACGGTGAAGGTGCCATTGTTGGCACGCAGGGCTTCTTCGCTGGGCAACCCTGTCAGCTCCAGTACCCCATAAGCGGCTTTATTGGCTTGCTGCCTGCCGTTTTGTGCTGGGCTGACTTGTGGCGGGGCAGGCTGCTGAGGCTCGACGCTATTGAGCGGCGGCAGTTCGACGGTCTGGCTCCGGGTGCCATCGGGCGGTTGGTTGCTATAGGCGGTGTTGCCATTGGCGTCGGTGTATTTATAGATCTGTGCGGCCGCCGGCAGGGCGATGAGTAGCAAAATGAATAGAAAACCACGACCCATAAAATCGACCAGAAACGAAGGCGTTGGGTTGCAGCATAGGTCAGGGGTGACGGTTGACCCAAGTTGTAAACATTTGGGTATGGTTTACCGAGCTGTATCAGAAACCACAATACCCTGTGGGAGCGAGCCTGCTCGCGATGGCGGTGGATCAGCCAGCATCAATGTTGAATGAACAAACGCTATCGCGAGCGGGCTCGCTCCCACATTGGGTTTTTGTCAGCCGTTGAATCGCGGCCATAAAAAAGGCCTCCCGAAGGAGGCCTCTGTTACGCCGCTTGCGCAAGCGCTACCGGATTAGCAGCTGTAGTACAGCTCGTATTCCAGTGGATGTACGAAGGTACGAACCTTGATTTCTTCTTCGCTTTTCAGGGCGATGTAAGCGTCGATGAAATCGTCGCTGAAAACGCCGCCTTTGGTCAGGAACGCACGACCTTTGTCCAGCTCTTCCAGGGCTTCTTTCAGGCTGCCGCAAACTTGTGGGATCTCTTTCGCCTCTTCAGGCGGCAGGTCATACAGGTTTTTGTCAGCAGCATCGCCTGGGTGGGTCTTGTTCTGGATGCCGTCCAGGCCAGCCATCAACAGTGCAGCAAAGCCCAGGTACGGGTTGGCTGCTGGATCCGGGAAGCGAGCTTCGATACGGCGAGCTTTAGGGCTGGACACGTAAGGAATACGGATCGAAGCGGAACGGTTGCGAGCCGAGTAGGCCAGCATTACTGGAGCTTCGAAGCCTGGGACCAGACGCTTGTAGGAGTTGGTCGACGGGTTGGTGAAGCCGTTCAGTGCCTTACCGTGCTTGATGATGCCGCCGATGAAGAACAGAGCGGTATCGGACAGGCCGGCATAGCCTTCGCCAGCGAAGGTGTTCTTGCCATCTTTGGAGATGGACAGGTGAACGTGCATACCCGAACCGTTATCGCCGTACAGAGGCTTAGGCATGAAGGTCGCGGTGCGGCCGTAAGCATCGGCAACGTTGTGTACGCAGTATTTCAGGGTCTGAACTTCGTCAGCCTTGGCTACCAGGGTGTTGAACTTGACGCCAATTTCGTTCTGACCGGCAGTCGCCACTTCGTGGTGGTGAACTTCGATGATCAGGCCCATTTCTTCCATGGCATTACACATGGAGGTACGGATTTCGTGGTCGTGGTCGAACGGAGGTACCGGGAAGTAGCCACCTTTGACGCCTGGACGGTGGCCTTTGTTGCCGCCTTCCACGTCCTGGTCGGACATCCACGAACCTTGTTCGGAGTAGATTTTGAACATCGAACCGGAGATATCGGACTTGAACTTCACTTCGTCGAAGATGAAGAACTCAGGCTCTGGACCGACGAAAACGGTGTCGCCGATACCGGTCGACTTCAGGTATTCCTCGGCGCGCTTGGCGATGGCACGTGGGTCACGGTCATAGCCTTGCATGGTCGAAGGCTCGATCACGTCGCAAACCAGGATCAGGGTCGGCTCTTCGGTGAACGGGTCCAGAACAGCAGTGGTGTCGTCCGGCATCAGGATCATGTCGGAAGCTTCAATGCCTTTCCAGCCAGCGATGGAGGAGCCGTCGAACATTTTGCCTTCTTCGAAGAAGGCTTCATCCAGCGCATCACGGGCCGGCATGGTCACGTGGTGCTGAGTGCCTTTGGTATCAGTGAAGCGCAGATCAATCCATTTGACGTCATGATCTTTGATGAGTTGAACCGACTTCGACATAGTGTCCTCCGGGGTGGCTTCGGGCTAGTAGTGGAGTGCCCTTAGAATGTGGGTGATGCCGGCGCGAATACTCTGCCATGGCAACCTGCCTCACAAGGGAGCAAATTGCATGCCAGTGCCCCGACTTGGGTTTTTCGCCCCAAACTCACGCACATAAAGGTACACGCGGGAAAAAATGCGATATTTACGCACTGCAATGTAGCGCTAAAAATCCTAAACGCCCTGTTTTAGTGCATCGAGAGTCATCTGTATATTAACTGGTTAAACCTTGAGCAATTTCCGCTATAATCCGCGCCCCCCTTTTTCGGCTGGCCCCTCGCGCGCTGTTTTCATGAAATTAATCGTAAAAGTCTTCCCCGAGATCATCATCAAGAGCCGCCCGGTACGGATGCGTTTCATCCGTCAGTTGGCCAAGAACATCCGTGCCGTGCTCCGCGATCTGGACCCGGCTGTGGTGGTGAACGGTGTGTGGGACAACCTCGTCATGGAAACCCGCGTCAGCGAGCCGAAAGCCTTGAAGGAGATGATGGATCGCCTGAGTTGCATGCCGGGCATCGCGCATTTCCTGCAGGTCGATGAGTACCCGTTGGGCGACTTCGATGACATCGTCGCCAAGTGCAAACAGCACGTCGGTGATACCTTATCGGGCAAGGTCTTTTCAGTGCGCTGCAAGCGCGCCGGCAAGCATGAATTCACCTCGATGGAAGTCGAGAAATACGTCGGTAGCCAGCTGCGTCGTCAGTGCGGCGCCGCCGGAATTTCCCTGAAAGAGCCAGAAATCGAAGTGCGAATGGAAATTCGCGACCAACGGTTGTTTGTGATTCACAGCCAGCACAACAGCATCGGCGGTTATCCGCTAGGCGCCCTCGAACAGACCCTGGTGTTGATGTCCGGCGGTTTCGATTCGACGGTGGCGGCCTACCAGATCATGCGCCGCGGGCTGATGAGCCATTTCTGCTTCTTCAATCTTGGCGGTCGTGCCCACGAGCTGGGCGTGATGGAAGTCGCGCACTTTATCTGGAAAAAGTACGGCAGCTCCCAACGCGTGCTATTTGTCAGCGTGCCGTTCGAGGAAGTGCTCGGAGAAATTCTCGGTAAAGTCGATAACAGTCATATGGGCGTAGTATTGAAGCGTATGATGTTGCGCGCTGCGTCCAGGATTGCCGATCGGCTGGAAATCGACGCGCTGGTTACCGGTGAGGCGATCTCCCAGGTTTCCAGCCAGACGCTGCCGAATCTGTCGGTGATCGACTGCGTGACCGAGAAGCTGGTGTTACGCCCGCTGATCGCCAGTCACAAGCAGGACATCATTGATCTGGCCAACGAGATCGGCACTGCCGATTTTGCCAAGCACATGCCGGAATATTGCGGGGTGATTTCGGTCAACCCCAAGACCCACGCCAAGCGCAACCGCGTGGAGTATGAAGAACAACAGTTTGATATGGCGGTGCTCGAGCGTGCGCTCGAGAACGCCAAACTGGTGCCGATCGATCGGGTTATCGATGAATTGGGCCAGGATTTGCAGGTCGAAGAAGTCAGTGAAGTGCTGGCCGGTCAGATCGTGATCGACATCCGTCATCCGGATGCTCAGGAAGACGAGCCGCTGGCGCTGCCTGGCATCGAGGTACAAGCGATGCCGTTTTATGCATTGAACGCTCGTTTCAAGGAACTGGACCCTACTCGCCAGTACCTGTTGTATTGCGACAAAGGCGTGATGAGTCGCCTGCATGCCCACCATTTGCTCAGTGAGGGGCATGCCAATGTGCGCGTTTATCGACCGAGCTAAGAGCCCGGGGCTGTATGCCTGTGGCCTGCGTCACCGGCCCCCCGACGCCGCCGTCAAGCTGTAACGGCTTTGCCGGACTCTACTGTTAATCGCTGCCACGACCTGTCAGCACACCGAATCCTCTGATCGAGATACACAAGTGATCGAAAATCTACGCAACATCGCCATCATTGCTCACGTTGACCATGGTAAAACCACCCTGGTAGACAAACTCTTGCGTCAATCCGGCACTCTGGAGCGCAACGAGCTCAACGACGAGCGCGTGATGGACTCCAACGACCAGGAGAAAGAGCGCGGTATTACCATTCTGGCGAAAAACACCGCCATCAACTGGAACGGCTACCACATCAACATCGTGGATACCCCGGGCCACGCCGACTTCGGCGGCGAAGTTGAACGCGTAATGTCGATGGTTGACTCCGTTCTGCTGCTGGTTGACGCTCAAGACGGCCCTATGCCGCAAACCCGTTTCGTGACCAAGAAGGCTTTCGAAGCCGGCCTGCGTCCAATCGTGGTAATCAACAAGGTTGACCGTCCAGGCGCGCGTCCGGACTGGGTTCTGGACCAGATCTTCGACCTGTTCGACAACCTCGGTGCTACCGAAGAACAGCTGGACTTCAAAGTCGTCTACGCCTCGGCCCTGAACGGCATTGCCGGTCTGGAACACACCGACATGGCTGAAGACATGACCCCGCTGTACCAGGCCATCGTTGACCACGTTCCAGCTCCACAAGTTGACCGTGACGGCCCGTTCCAGATGCAAATCTCGGCACTGGACTACAACAGCTTCCTGGGCGTCATCGGCGTTGGCCGTATCGCTCGTGGTCGCGTCAAGCCGAACACCCAGGTTGTAGCGATCGACATTGATGGCAAAAAGCGCAACGGTCGTATCCTGAAGCTGATGGGTCACCACGGTCTGCACCGCATCGACGTTGACGAAGCAGCTGCCGGCGACATCGTCTGCATCAGCGGCTTCGATCAGCTGTTCATCTCCGACACTCTGTGCGACCCACTGAACGTCGAAGCGATGAAGCCGCTGACCGTTGACGAACCAACCGTTTCCATGACCTTCCAGGTAAACGACTCGCCTTTCTGCGGTAAAGAAGGCAAGTTCGTCACCAGCCGTAACATCAAGGAACGTCTGGATAAAGAACTGCTGTTCAACGTTGCTCTGCGCGTTGAAGAAGGCGATACCGCCGACAAGTTCAAAGTCTCCGGCCGTGGTGAGCTGCACCTCTCGGTACTGATCGAAACCATGCGTCGCGAAGGCTTCGAAATGGGTGTTGGTCGTCCGGAAGTGATCATCCGTATGGTTGACGGCGTCAAGCACGAACCGTACGAAAACGTCACCATCGATCTGCCGGAAGAATCCCAAGGCGCGATCATGGAACAGATCGGTATCCGTAAAGGCGACCTGACCAACATGGTTCCGGATGGCAAGGGCCGTGTTCGCCTTGAGTACAACATCCCTGCTCGTGGCTTGATCGGTTTCCGTAACGAGTTCCTGACTCTGACCTCCGGTGCTGGCATCCTGACCAGCATCTTCGACCGTTACGACGTGATGAAGTCCGGCGACATGTCCGGCCGTCAGAACGGCGTGCTGGTTTCGGTTGCTACCGGTAAGGCTCTGACTTACTCGCTGGAAACCCTGCAGGCTCGTGGCAAGCTGTTCCTGGGCCACGGCGAAGACGTGTACGAAGGTCAAATCGTCGGCATCAACAGCCGCGACAACGACCTGGGTGTAAACCCAACCAAAGGCAAGAAGCTCGACAACATGCGTGCTTCCGGTAAAGACGAAACCATCGCACTGGTTCCGCCTATCCGCTTCACTCTGGAGCAAGCTCTGGAATTCGTTCAAGAAGACGAACTGTGTGAAGTTACGCCGAAGTCCATCCGTCTTCGTAAGAAGATCCTGGGCGAAAGCGAGCGCACCCGCGCTGCCAAGAAAAGCGGCAACTGATTTATTAGTTAGCTGTTAAAAAAACGCCCCCGACCGCAAGGTCGGGGGCGTTTTTGTTTGTCTGGAGATTTTGTAGCGTTTGTCAGGGCTTCATCGTCGGATCGCCGCCCGGAGCAAGCTCGCTCCGGGCGGCGATCCGACGATAGCGGTCTGTCAGGCGACCAGAATACTGATCAAAACTTCTCCAGTGGCTTGCGGCTGCTGGTTTCGCGCTCGACTTCTTTGGGCTTGTACGCACAAAACCCCGGCCGTGGGCCGATCTTCGGGTGGTTGCGGCAGGTGTCCGGGCGTTTCTCGTAAATGGTGCACAGACGGCTTTTGCGATCCAGATAAAGGCAATCGTTGTTGCTCATGCGCTGAAGTGTGAAGATTTCCGACTTCTGGTTGTAGCGCTCGACGATGCCTTCTTTTTGCAAGCGTTTGGCGATGTTCTTCGGCGGGTCGCCGCGCTCGAACTCATCGACGATGCCGATGCGGATCAAGTCTTTGATCTTCACTTCGACCGGCAGGGTGCAGCAGCTGGAAACACAGCCACCGCACATATAGCTGGAGTATTTCGCCCAGGTATCGAGTCGGTCGATTTCCGCGGCGGCGATCAGTTGGGGCTTCATCAGGTGTGTTTCCAGGGGGGTGTATCAGGGCGCGAGATGATACCGGGGTTGATGGATGAGTGAACAACCATTTGCCGGTTTTTCGTCCGCTCAGGGCATTTAGGGCGGATCGGCACGGCATCTGCATCTTTTTAGGGCGTTACCTGCCGGGACAAAAAAGCTTTATATAGGCAATTGAAAAAACTGCCGAACCAGTGCCTTTGCCCCGTGTCAGACCGACTAGGCTCAGACAATTCCACGCCGTCTATCTCGTTCGAGGTCGTATCGATGACTCAGGAACCGCTAGTTCGTGACGCAGAGGTGGCCGCATTTCGCGACGCTGTCTTGACCAAACTCACCTACGCGGTGGGTAAAGACCCGGATCACGCGTTTGACCATGACTGGTTCGAAGCCATTGCGTTGGCAGCGCGAGACCATATGGTCGAGCATTGGATGGACCACACGCGGCAGATCTACCGCAAGGGTCAGAAGCGTGTGTACTACCTCTCCCTGGAATTTTTGATCGGCCGTTTGCTCTACGACAGCCTGAGCAATCTCGGGCTGCTGGACGTGGCGCGCGAAGCCTTGACCGAACTGGGCGTCGACCTTGAGCGTATCCGGCTGTTGGAGCCTGATGCCGCGCTGGGCAACGGCGGTCTTGGGCGATTAGCGGCGTGTTTCATGGAAAGCATGTCGACCCTCGGCATCGCCGGCCATGGCTACGGTATTCGTTATGAGCACGGCTTGTTCCGCCAGGCGATTGTCGATGGCTGGCAGCAGGAGCAGACCGAGCACTGGCTGGATTTCGGCAACCCTTGGGAGTTCGAGCGGGCAGAGGTGATCTACCCGATCGGCTTCGGCGGCAGCGTCGAGACTGTGGAGGATGAAACCGGCAAGACCATGCAAGTCTGGCACCCGGCGGAAACCGTGCGTGCGGTGGCTTATGACACGCCCGTGGTCGGTTGGCGCGGTGCCAGCGTCAACACCCTGCGGTTGTGGCGGGCGCGGGCGATGGAAGACCTGCACCTGGAGCGCTTCAATGCGGGCGACCACCTGGGCGCGGTAGCCGAGGTAGCGCGGGCAGAAAGTATCTCTCGCGTACTCTATCCGGCCGACAGCACCGATGCAGGACAAGAGCTGCGGCTGCGTCAGGAATATTTCTTTGTCTCGGCGTCCCTGCAGGATTTGTTGCGTCGGCACAAGAATATGCATGACTCGGTATTGAGTCTTGGTGACCACGCCGCGATCCAACTCAACGACACCCACCCATCAATTGCCGTGGCCGAGCTGATGCGTCAGTTGGTCGATTTGCACGACGTCGCATGGGACGCGGCGTGGCAGATCACCGTCGACACGCTGTCTTACACCAACCACACGTTGCTGCCCGAAGCGCTGGAAACCTGGCCGGTAGGACTGATGGAGCGGATGCTGCCGCGGCATATGCAGATCATCTACCTGATCAACGCCCAACACATCGACTCACTGCGGGCCAAGGGCATCCACGACTTTGACGTGCTGCGCGCGGTGTCGCTGATCGAGGAAGACAACGGCCGCCGGGTACGCATGGGCAACCTGGCGTTTCTCGGCTCCCACAGTGTCAACGGTGTGTCCGGTCTGCATACTCAATTGATGCGCAGCACGGTGTTTTCCGAGCTGCACAAGCTCTATCCGGAACGGATCAACAACAAGACCAACGGCATCACCTTTCGCCGCTGGCTGTACCAGGCCAACCCGGAACTGACCGCGATGATGGTCGAGGCGCTGGGTCCTGATCTGCTGGATAATCCCGAGCAGCGCCTGGTTGAGCTGGAGCCGTTCGCTGAGAAATCAGCGTTCCGCAAGCAGTTCGCCGAGCAGCGCCTGCACAGCAAAAGGGCCTTGGCCCAAATCATCCACGAGCAACTGGGTATCGCGGTCAATCCGGCGGCGATGTTCGATGTGCAGGTCAAACGGATTCACGAATACAAGCGCCAACTGCTCAACCTGCTGCACACCGTGGCGCTGTACCAGGCGATCCGCGCGGAGCCTGAAATCGATTGGGTGCCGCGGGTGAAGATCTTCGCCGGCAAGGCTGCGGCCAGTTATCACCAGGCCAAGTTGATCATCAAACTGACCAACGACATCGCCCGCACCGTGAACAACGACCCGACCGTACGCGGCCTGCTCAAAGTAGTGTTCCTGCCTAACTACAACGTGAGTCTGGCGGAGAGCATCATTCCGGCGGCTGACCTGTCAGAGCAGATTTCCACTGCCGGCTTCGAGGCCTCGGGCACCAGTAATATGAAATTCGGTCTCAACGGCGCGCTGACCATCGGTACGCTGGACGGTGCCAACGTGGAGATGTGCGAGCGCATCGGTGCCGAGCACATGTTCATCTTTGGTTTAAGCGCCCAGCAAGTCGAGGCGCGCAAGCGCAACGGCGAGTTCAGCGCCGTTCCCGATATCGCTGCCTCCCATCGGCTCAACGATGTGCTGCAAGCGATTCGCGGTGGGGTGTTCTCGCCGGACGATCCGGCGCGTTATGTCGGCTTGATCGATTCGTTGATCGACTATGACCGCTTTCTGGTCTGCGCCGACTTCGACTCCTACTGGAACGCCCAGGCGCGGGTGGAAACTCATTGGCACGACTCGAAAGAGTGGTGGCGCTCGGCGGTGTTGAGCAGCGCCCGGATGGGTTGGTTCTCGTCCGACCGAACGATTCGTGAGTACGCGACGGATATCTGGAAGGCGCTTGAGTAAATTTTAGCGACAATTGCGAGTAAGGCCCAACGCCCGTTGGGCC
Organism: Pseudomonas sp. F220; assembly: GCF_057813935.1. NCBI lineage: Bacteria > Pseudomonadati > Pseudomonadota > Gammaproteobacteria > Pseudomonadales > Pseudomonadaceae > Pseudomonas > Pseudomonas sp. F220. The sequence continues at coordinate 374,101 of NZ_JBVASJ010000001.1, read as the reverse complement.
GGATCGATATACTAGGCGACAGTTTTTCCGGGTATTGAACGACCCGGGTCTGTCCGTCTGCGCGTTTGGTATCTACCGGCTCCGGGCTGGAACACCTTCCGTAGCAGTTGCCGCCAGGCTACGTTCGGCCGCATAGCGGTCGCAAGATGCCATGCCTCGTTTCTGCAAAGAGATTGAGTCGTCTGGATTGCGACCGCGACGCGGCCGAACGCAGGCTTCGCCAGCTGCTACGGGACGTCGTTCTCAGCAAGACGCGTAGATATTTATCCCTCAACGGACTGTATGAGCCGCTTAGGGATATCGACCATGCAATGGATTTTCATGTTGATAGGGTTGGTGCTGGGCTGGGTACTCGATGAGTCCTTCAGCGATGCCCTGTTCGGTGCGCTGATCGGGCTCGGCATTGGGCAAGCTATCCGCCTCGCGAGTTTGGGGTCGCAAGCGGCGCAGCAGCGTCAGCAGCTGGAACTGGCGCAGAAGGCTTTAGCGGCTGTCGAGCAGCGCCTGGCGCTGCTTGAAGTGCCGGGTGCCAGCGCCGTCGGGCAGCCTGAACCGACGGCTGCCAGCGAATCTGTCCGGCCGGATCAACCCCCTGAATTTGTCTTGAACGAAGCGCCGGAACCGATTCCGGCGTCTTTGCGTGCGGTTCCCGAATTGGTCTGGGAATGGCCCGCCGAGCTTGAACCCGAGCAATTTTCCGTTGCACCAGAGTTGAGCAAGCTATTGCCTGCCGATGCCTGGAAGCCAGAGCCCGCTGCCAGCGAACCAAGAAAACCTGCCGCCCCTGCCGCTCCACGCGAACCGAACCTGATCGAGCGCGCCCTTGCCGGCGCACGCAATTGGCTGTTCGGCGGCAACATGGTGCTGCGGGTCGGTGTGGTGCTGTTGTTCCTTGGTTTGGCGTTCCTGCTGCGTTATGCCACCGAAGGTATGGTGGTGCCGATCGAGCTGCGTTACGCCGGGGTCGCCGCTTGCGCTCTTGGCCTGCTCGGGGTGGGCTGGTGGCTGCGTCTGCGCAACAGCAACTACGCGTTGATATTGCAAGGCACCGGAATCGCGGTGTTGTACCTGACGGTGTTTGCCGCCATGCGCCTGCACCCGCTGCTCGATCCGACCGCCGCTTTGAGTTTGTTAGTGGCAGTCACGGTGTTCTCGGCGGTTCTGGCGATCACTCAGGATTCGCTGGGCCTGGCTGCGGCAGCGGCCCTCGGTGGCTTTGCCGCGCCGATCCTGACCTCCACCGGTGCTGGCAACCATGTCGCGCTGTTCAGCTATTTTGCCTTGCTTAATGCCGGCATCCTGGGCATCGCCTGGTTCAAGGCCTGGCGGTTGCTCAACCTGATCGGTTTCGTCGGCACCTTCGGCATTGGCTTCGCCTGGGGCTTGCGTTCTTACACGCCGGAACTGCTGTGGAGCACCGAGCCGTTTCTGATTCTGTTCTTCCTGATGTACCTGGCGATCGGTTTGCTGTTTGCGCGGCGCAAGTTACTTGAGATGAGCGACGCACCGGACGACGACAGCCGCAAGGCGCTGCTGCACTGGTCGGCGCGCAAGGGCGACTATGTTGACGGCACGATGCTGTTCGGCCCGCCGCTGGTTGGTTTCGGTTTGCAGTTCGCGCTGGTCCAGCATCTGGAGTTTGCTGCGGCGTTCAGCGCATTGGCGCTGGGCATCATCTACATGGGCCTGGCCCGTTTGCTGGCCGGTGGGCGAGCCTTGTTGTTGGGCGAAACCTGCCTGGCGCTGGGGGTGATTTTCGCCACCCTGGCGATTCCGCTGGGGCTGGATGTGCGCTGGACGGCGGCGGCCTGGGCGGTAGAAGGCGCGGGGATTTTCTGGCTCGGCCTGCGTCAGCAACGACCCTTGGCGCGGGCATTTGCCTTGTTGCTGCAAGTGGGCTCGGCGCTGGCGTTCCTCAGTGAGCTGCGCATTGGCGAGGCCAGTCTGCTGGACGGTGCACCGCTGGGGGCTCTGCTGCTGGGCGCGGCCTTGCTGTTCAGTTTCGATCAGTTGCGTAAAGCCCTGCCAGAGCAAGCGTCGAACCGGGAGCGCAACGCCTTACCGGTACTGGCCTGCGGCGGCCTGGCGTTCCTCTATCTGTTGGCACCGTTGTTTTTCTTCACCCACGGCACGGCCATCAGTTGGGCGCTCGCCGGGTTGGTGACCTTGTTTGTCGGCCTGCGCCTGCAATCGCGGACTTTCCTGTTTAGCGCTTTCGCAGTGCAACTGCTGGGTGGCGCGTTGTTTCTGCTGCGGCTGCAAGGCGCGGAGGGTGACTCTGCGGTGTTCAGCGCCGGCTGGAGCGGTTTGCTCAGTGCCTCCCTGATCGGTCTGGCGTTGATTGGCGGTATGTTGCTGGCGGCTCGTGATGACATGGTGCGCGGCGACGTGCGCCTGTTGCGCGGCCTGTCGGTGGTGTTGCTGGCGGGTCTGGTGCTGATCAATCTGGCCGTACTGTTCGTCCTGCCGTGGCAAACCGCGAGCGCGGTGTGGGCTGCCAGCGGTCTATTGATCATCTGGCTGAGCCTGTACTTGCAACAACGCGTGAGCTTCGTCTTTGGTCTGTTGCTGCAGGTGATCGGCGGCGCAGCGTTCCTGATTGCCGGGCCTGAGCTGCTGGGGCCGTTGTCTAGCGAAGGCTTGCGCCCACTGGCCCACGGCGGTTTCTGGACGCCAATGGTCTTGGGGCTGGCGGCGATGGTCGGGGCCTGGCGCTTGCAGCGTGGCAATCATGCGACGGCGTTCGATGCCTTGAATTTGCAGCGTTTGTCCGAACTCTTGCTGGTGTGGGGCGCGGCATGGTGGGCGCTGGCGTTGATCAGCGAAGTGTTGCGCTTCGCACCGCTGAATCTGCACGCCACGCTATTGCTTGGCGTCGCGGCGCTGAGCGTCGGCGTGTGGACCGTACTGGCCTTACGTTTGAAGTGGCCGGCGTTGGGCTTGCTCTGCACCTTGTTGGTGCCTGCAGCGGGTCTGGTCTTGGTCGCGGCCTGGCACGCTCGCTATCATCCGGCAGCAAACGTCGGTTGGCTGGCGTGGGCGGCAGTGTTTTTTGTGCACTTTGTTTCGCTGCGGCGTTTGGCGCCGATGCTGCCAGCTAAAGCCTTGAGCGCCGCCCACGTGCTGGGTTGCTGGCTGCTGATCGGCGTGTTGGCGCTGGAGCTGCGTTACGGCCTGCTGCTGTTGTCCGAGCAGTACAACGCTTGGCGCTGGCTGGGCTGGGCGATTCTGCCGAGCCTGTATCTGGTGCTGATGGCCGCACCGCGCGCCTGGCCGTGGCCGGTCTCGGCTTATTCCCGTGAGTACCGTATGTACGCGGCACTACCGTTGGCAGTGCTGATGCTCGGTTGGTTCTGGCTGGCGAATATCGTCAGTGACGGTACCGCCGAGCCACTGCCCTTTGTGCCGCTGCTTAATCCGCTGGAGCTGGGTCTGTTGTTCGCGCTGTTCGGGGTTTATGTCTGGTCCCGCAGTGCGGCCACGCAATGGGCGATCCGCGCCAACTATGCCGAGCGCGCCACGCAGCTGGTGGCCGGTGTGTCGCTGTTCGCCTTCTTCACCGCGCTGGTGATGCGCAGCGCTCACCATTGGGGCGGCGTACCATTTGAGCTGGACGTATTGCTTGAGTCGATGCTGGTGCAGGCCGGCCTGTCGATCGTCTGGACGCTGATTGCCCTGAGCCTGATGATCGGCGGTCATGTGCGTCACCGCCGCGAAGTCTGGCTTATCGGCGCTGCGCTGATCGCAGTGGTGGTCGCCAAGCTGTTCTTTGTCGAGTTGAGTAACCGTGGCGGGCTGGCGCGGATCGTGTCGTTTATTGGCGTGGGTGTGTTGCTGTTGGTGGTGGGTTATTTCGCACCGCTGCCGCCCAAGCGTGCCGAAGCTGAGCCGGGTGCTGAAAAGCCGGCCAATGAATCTGAAGGAGTGTCGTCTTGAGTCAGAAGCTGAGCCTGGGTTGGTTGGGGGCTGTCGCGTTATGTGTGGCGTTGTCGGCCAATGCCCAGGAAAAACCGGGGGATTTCACCACTCAAGTGCCGTTAACCCTGAGCGGCGAAGGTCCTTGGTATCGCCTCGAGTTGCCGTTGGCGGTGCAGCTGAGTGCGCGCCAGACCGATCTCAGCGATGTGCGGGTTTTCAACGCTGCGGGTGAAGCCCAAGCCTACGCATTGGCCCGGGAAACGGCGCAGACCACCGAGAATCGTATCGTTCACGACGTGAAATGGTTCCCGCTGTACGACTCGGCGGATGCCAGCGAAGCCACGCCAAGTATCCGCGTTCAATCAAGCCCTAACGGCACTCTGGTCGAAGTTCAGCCTTCCACTCAACTGGAGGCCGGTGAAGAAATTTTGCGCGGCTGGCTGCTGGATGCCAGCGCGATCAAGGCGCCGCTGCAGCAACTGATTCTTGACTGGACCAGCGAGCGTGACGGCTTCCAGCGCTTCACTATTGAAGCCAGCGATGACTTGCAGCATTGGCAGTCGTGGGGTGAAGGGCAGGTGGCGCGCTTGTCGTTTGCCGACGAACGGGTTGAGCAGCATGAGGTCGGTTTGCCGGGGCAGTCGGCGCGCTATCTGCGCCTGCTGTGGAATACCCCGCAGTCGGCGCCGGTCCTCACCTCGGCCCAATTGGAGAGCGCCAGCACCAATAGCCTGCCGCTGCCATTGGTCTGGTCGCAGCCGCTGGCTGGCAGCAGCGTCAAGGCGGGTGAATACACTTGGCAACTGCCGATGGGCCTGAACATCGAGCGTTTGCGGGTCGAGCTGAGCCAAGCCAACAGCCTTGCTCCGGTGAGCCTGTACGGTCGCCGTGAAAGTAGTCTGCCGTGGCAATCGCTGAGCAGTGGTTTGCTCTATCGCCTGACCCAGAACGGTCAGGACGTGGTGCAGGACGAACTGCAGCTGCCCGGTCATACCGTTCAGCAGTTGAAACTGACGGTGGATGAACGTGGCGGTGGCCTGGGCGCTGAAGCCCCGGCGTTGCGCTTTGCCGTGCGGGCGACGCAACTGGTGTTCCTGGCGCGCGGTGCAGGACCTTACACGCTGGCGTTGGGCAGTCCAACGGTGAAAGCGGCGAATCTGCCGCTGTCGACGTTGATTCCGGATTACAGCGCCAAGCGCTTGGCTGCGTTGGGCCAGGCCAAAGTCGATGGTGGCTCGGTGGCGACTCAGCCGACCACGGCGACGCCGCAGGTTACCTCTGGCACCGATTGGAAGAAGGTCGGTCTTTGGGCTGTGCTCTTGCTGGGAGTGGTTTTCCTCGCGGCAATGGCATTCAGTCTGTTGCGTAAGCCTTCTGCGAAAACCTGAACCTTGGCGCTTGCTCGCGATGAGGGCCGGTAGATCACCGCAGGGCAGGCTTTCTGACAGGAAATCTTCAGGCACCTTCGGTCGGTTTCGAACTACGCTCAACCCGGCGCATGAACTCTATCTGCCTTAACTGGGTCTGACAGGAGGAAATGCGCCTCGACTCGCGTTAAACTGCGCGGGTTTTTAGCCCCCCATCCTCCGGAGCCATCCATGTCCCGCGTTACCCTAAGTCGCTATTTGATTGAGCAGACCCGCAGCAACAACACTCCTGCCGATCTGCGCTTCCTGATCGAAGTGGTGGCGCGTGCTTGCAAGGAAATCAACCACGCCGTCTCCAAAGGCGCCCTGGGTGGTGTTCTGGGCAGCATGGGCACCGAAAACGTGCAAGGTGAAGTGCAGAAGAAGCTCGACGTGATCTCCAACGAGATCCTGCTCGAAGCCAACGAATGGGGCGGTCACCTGGCCGGCATGGCGTCCGAAGAAATGGACAATGCCTACCAGATCCCGGGCAAATACCCGAAAGGCGCGTACCTGCTGGTTTTCGACCCGCTGGACGGTTCGTCGAACATCGACATCAACGCACCGGTCGGTACGATCTTCTCGGTGCTGCGTTGCCCGAACGAATACCTGAGCCAGAATGAGCCCTTGAACGAAAAGGCCTTTCTGCAGCCAGGCACTCAGCAAGTAGCCGCCGGTTATGCCATCTACGGCCCGCAGACCATGCTGATCCTGACCTTGGGCGACGGCGTGAAAGGCTTCACCCTGGACCGTGAAATGGGCAGTTTCGTGCTGACTCATGAAGACATCACGATCCCGGAGTCCACCCAGGAATTCGCGATCAACGCGTCCAACCAGCGTCACTGGGAAGCGCCGGTACAACGCTACGTCGGCGAATTGCTGGCTGGCGATGAAGGCCCGCTGAAAAAGAACTACAACATGCGCTGGGTTGCCGCGATGGTTGCCGATGTGCACCGCATCCTGACCCGTGGTGGTCTGTTCATGTACCCACGTGACAGCCGCGAGCCGTCCAAGCCGGGCAAACTGCGCCTGATGTACGAAGCCAACCCGATGTCATTCCTGGTGGAACAGGCCGGCGGCGCGTCTACCGATGGCCACCAGCGCATCCTCGACATTCAGCCTGAAGGCCTGCACCAGCGCGTAGCGGTGTTCCTTGGCTCGAAAGAAGAAGTTGAGCGCATCACTGGTTACCACAAGGAATAAACCCATATCGGCCCCTTGGCAGCCGTTGCTTGATTGGTGGTTCGGTTCAGCCGAAGCACCTGATGACGTAGCGGCTGACAAGGGCAAGTTGTGGTTCGGTAAGCGTGACAGCCAGGACCTCGAGGCGCGCACGCGTTTCGGGGATCTGGTGGAACAGGCACTGGCCGGCGGATTGACCGAGTGGACGCAACGTCCCGAAGGTTGGCTGGCCCTGGTGCTGTTGCTCGACCAGTTACCGCGAATGATCTTTCGCGAAACCCCCAAATCTTTCGCAGGCGACTTGAGGGCTCAGGCTCTGGTGGCGCAAGGCATTGCCGCGGATTTCGATCGGCAACTGCTGCCCATACAGCGGGTATTCATCTACCTGGTGTTCGAGCATTGCGAAAATCTGGCGGTGCAGAGCGAAGCCGTCTCGCGTTTTACCGACCTGTTGGCACAGCAGCCCGAGGCGGATCGGGCGGTGTTTGCCGATAACCTCGATTACGCTGAACGGCATCAGAAAATCATTGCAAGGTTTGGGCGGTTTCCCCATCGCAACAAGATTCTTGGGCGTGAGAGTACGCCAGAAGAGTTGGCGTTTTTGAGTGGGCCGGGGTCGTGGTTTTAGCTATTCGTTGTTGCTGATGTCGCCATCGCGAGCAGGCTCGCTCCCACAATGGATCTCCAGAGCGACAAAGATCCATGTGGGAGCGAGCCTGCTCGCGATGGGGCCTTCATAGGCGCGTCAGATCCTGAAACTGCCCACCAACTGCTTCAACCGCGCCGCTTGCTGCTCAAGATCGGCACACGCGCGCAAGGTCGACTGCAGGTTTTCCACGCCTTCCTGGTTGAGGGTGTTGATTTCGGTGATGTCGACGTTGATCGATTCCACCACTGCGGTCTGTTCCTCGGTAGCGGTGGCCACCGACTGGTTCATGCCGTCGATCTCGCCGATGCGCTGGGTCACGCTGCCCAGGCGTTCGCCGGCCTGGTTGGCGATGCCGACGCTACTTTCGCTCTGACGCTGGCTGTCGGTCATGGTGACGACGGCTTCGCGGGCGCCAACTTGCAGTTCCTCGATCATCTTTTGCACTTGCTGCGCTGAATCCTGAGTGCGATGAGCCAGGTTGCGCACCTCGTCGGCGACCACCGCAAAACCGCGACCGGCTTCACCGGCGCGGGCGGCTTCGATGGCGGCGTTGAGCGCCAGCAGGTTGGTCTGTTGCGAGATGCTGGTGATGACTTCGAGGATTTGCCCGATGTTGACGGTGTTACTGTTCAGCGTCTCGATGTTGCCGCACGAATCGCTGATCTTGGCCGACAGCTGCTGCATGGCAGCGATGGTTTTATTCACCACCAGCTGACCGTCTTCAGCCAGGCTGCGGGCGTCGCTGGAGTGCTGCGAGGCGAGGGCGGCGTTCTGGGCGATTTCCTGGGCGGCGGCGCCGAGCTGATTGATTGCCGCGGCAACGCTGCTGGTGCGCGACGCTTGCTGGTCGGAGTTGAACATCGACGAGTTGGAGGCGCTGACTACCCGCAAGGCCACTTCGTTGACTTGGCCGGTGGCCGACGCTACTTCACGAATCGAGGTATGAATCCGTTCGACGAAACGGTTGAAGGACATCCCCAGCGCGCCGAATTCGTCGTGGCCGTGAATGGTCAGGCGCTTGGTCAGGTCGCCTTCACCTTCGGCAATATCGTGCATCGCGCGGCCCATGGTCAGCAGTGGCTGCATCAACACGCGGATCAGCATGCCCAGCAGGGCGATGATGATGACCACGGCGATCACCATGGCGATGATTGCCGAGGTGCGGAATTCGCTGAGCATCGAGAACGCGGTGTCCTGGTCGAGCACCAGCGCCACATACCAGTCCGCCGACGGCACACCGTTGACATGGGTGAAGGAGATGAACTGGGATTTGCCATCCACTTCAACTTCCTTCATGCCTGGGCTGAGCTTCGGCGCACCGTTGGGATAAGCATCGGTCAGGCTTTTGAGCACCAGTTTGCTGTCCGGGTGGATCAGGATCTTGCCGTCCGCGCTGACGATAAAGGCATGGCCATGGCCGCCGAAGTTCAGCGAGTTGATGATCGCGCTGACGCTGGACAGGTCGATGTCCGCGCCGGCTACGCCGATGAATTGGTTCTGATGTTGCACCGGGGTAGCGACGGTAATCACTAACTTGCCTGACGACGCAGCGATGTAGGGTTCGGTGACGATGGTCTGTTGAGCGCTGTTGGCTGCCTTGTACCAGCCACGGGAGCGTGGATCGTAATCGGCCGCGCGGTTACCGGCCGGGACCGAGAACATCACGCCGTCCTGGCCACCGAAGTAACTGAGCTGAAAATTACTGGTGTAGGCCGGCAGGCCGACGCTGCGTTTGAGAGTGTCGGGCGCGCTGCCGTCGACGGCGATCTGTTGGGCCAGCGATTGCAGCAATTGCATGCGGCTTTCCAGCCAGGTCTGGATGTTGCTGGTGGTCAGGCTGCCGAGTTCCTGCATTGAGGATTCGGTGCTGCTGCGCAAGGTCTGGCGCTGTCGATAATCGTTGAACAGGATGAAGCAGGCGAATGCAACGGCGACCACAAGAGCGGCGGCAAGCAGAATTTTGTGGCTGAATTTCATGTTTCTGGTCATTAAATGAACTACCGCGAGGGGCTGGTCAACGAGGGGGCGTCAATTTGCCACAGTGAGGGGCTTTGCACTGCTTTTATGTCGACTTGCCAGCGCCAAAGATTAGGCGGCTTTGGATAAAGTCGACGAAAGGCCCTTAAGCGTAAAAAGTGGCTGATTTCAGGAGGAAATAGTGGATTCTGCGACTCAAGAAATAGCCGGCGGGTTGGGGAACCAGATGGCATTTTTCTCTTCTAAGCTTCTGGTTGGCAGCCATGCCTTCCCCCTTCCGCCCAGGAGTTTCACCATGTCGCTGCGATCTCTCGCTCTGTTGTCGTTCTGCGTGCTGTTAGCTGCGTGCAGCAAGGTCAATCAGGAAAACTATTCGAAAATTTCGACCGGTATGCCCAAGGCCGAAGTCGAAAGACTTTTGGGTACTCCTTCCGATTGTTCCGGCGCCCTGGGTATGTCCAGCTGCACCTGGGGCAACAAGAACAGCTTTATCAGCGTGCAGTATGCCGGTGACAAAGTATTGATGTTTTCCGGGCAAGGCCTGAAGTAAAAACCGGGGCCACGTGTCCACGGGAGAAAAATAATGATGCGGTTCGTAATAGCTCTTTTGGCCGGCCTGATATTGGCCGGCTGCGCCACCTCTGGCGAAGACCCGTTGGCGCCCAAGACCGCCAACAGCGTCAATCTCAAGCGTTACCAAGGGACATGGTACGAGTTGGCCCGTCTGCCGATGTATTTCCAGCGCAACTGCGCGCAATCCGAAGCCCATTACACCCTGAAGGCCGATGGCGATATCGCGATATTGAATCGTTGCCTGACCCCGGACTGGCAATGGGAAGAGGTCAAGGGCACTGCAACGCCGCAGATTCCTGGCAGAACCGACAAGCTGTGGGTGGAATTCAATAATTGGTTTACCACCCTGTTACCGGGCACTGGCAAGGGGGAATATTGGGTGTTGTATGTCAGCGACGACTACAAGACTGCCATCGTCGGCAGCCCGAATCGACGCAGCCTCTGGCTGTTGTCACGTTCGCCTGAGATCGATGCGGTGAAGCGTGAAGACTTGCTAAGCAGGGCGCGTCAGCAGGGTTACGACACGACCCGCCTGATCTGGCGAGTGTCGGATACGAAGATGGCGAAGACGTCGAACTAGCAGTTGATCGTTCCCACGCTGAGCGTGGGAACGATCAATCATCCTGTAGGCGCTGCCGAAGGTTCGGGCCGCGCTCGGATGATCTTTTGCTTTTAGCCCAGCAACTCGCGCAACACTTGGGTAAACGCCCGGTTGCTGTCCTCTTGCGCGGCATGGTGGCCGTCGCGGATCACCCATTGGCCGTTGACCAGCACGTCCCGCACTTGGCGATCGCCACCGGCGAATAGCCAACGATTGAGAATCGCATCGCCATTGGCCGTTGCCAGGTACGGATCGTTGCCGTCGAGCACCAGCCAGTCGGCACGCTTGCCCACTTCCAGAGCGCCGATCGGCTGCCCCAATGCTTGCGCACCACCGTCCAGCGCGGCGTCGTAGAGCGTGCGCCCGACCATCGGTTGATCGCCGCGATACAAGCGGTTGCGCCGTTGATCGCGTAGACGCTGGCCATATTCCAGCCAGCGCAGCTCTTCCACCACGCTTAGCGACACATGGCTGTCGGAGCCAATGCCCATCCGTCCGCCCTGAGCGAGGAAATCCACCGCTGGGAAAATCCCGTCGCCGAGGTTGGCTTCAGTCGTCAGGCACAGGCCGGCGATGGCCTTGCTCTTGGCCATCAACGTGACTTCTTCAGGATTGGCGTGGGTCGCATGGACCAGGCACCAGCGCTGATCCACCTCGGTATTTTCGTAGAGCCATTGCAACGGACGGCGACCGCTCCAGCTCAGGCAGTCGTCGACTTCTTTTTGCTGTTCGGCGATGTGGATATGCACCGGGCACTGTTTATCGCTAGCCGCCAATACTTCGCTGATCTGCTGTGGCGTCACCGCGCGCAGCGAGTGGAAGCACAGGCCCAATTGTTGCGCCGGTTGTTGTGCAAGCATTGGCTGCAAACGCGCTTGTAAATTCAGATAGTTTTCGGTGCTATTGATAAAGCGTCGCTGGCCTTCATTGGGCGCCTGACCACCGAAACCGGAGTGGCTGTAAAGCACTGGCAGCAGGGTCAGACCGATTCCGGCAGCGCTGGCGGCCTGGCTGATTTGCAACGACAGCTCGGCCGGGTTGGCATAGGGTTGGCCATTGGTATCGTGATGCACGTAATGGAATTCGGCGACCGAGGTGTAGCCGGCCTTGAGCATTTCAATATAGAGCTGACGGGCGATTATCCCGAGTTGTTCCGGGCTGATTTTTCCGACGAGGCGATACATCAGGTCGCGCCAGGTCCAGAAACTGTCATTCGGATTGCCAGCGACTTCCGCTAGCCCGGCCATCGCCCGCTGGAATGCGTGGGAGTGCAGATTCGGCATCCCCGGCAGCAGCGGACCGCTTAACCGTTCGGCGCCAGCGGCGCTGGCATCGGCCTGAATGTGGGTCAGCACGCCATCGGCGCTGACCTCAAGACGTACATTGTTGGCCCATCCACTAGGCAGCAGCGCGCGTTCGGCAAAGAAGGCGGACATGGTTCAGCACCCCATCGTGTGTTATTTGTATATACATATACAGACGTTTGCCTGCTCGGTAAACTCCGGCAAGCTAGCAACCTTTACTCTCTCACAAGGATTTCCAGTGCCGACTCCGCCTGCCGTCTCCCCGCTGGCTGCCCATATGGGCGACAGTCCGGCGCCCTTGTACGCCCGCGTCAAACAGATGATCACCCAGCAAATCCAGAGCGGAAACTGGCCGCCGCACTATCGCGTTCCGTCGGAAAGCGAGTTGGTCAGCCAGCTGGGCTTCAGTCGCATGACCATCAATCGCGCCTTGCGCGAGATGACTGCCGACGGTCTGCTGGTGCGTATGCAGGGTGTCGGTACGTTTGTCGCCGAGCCCAAGAGCCAGTCAGCGCTGTTCGAAGTGCATAACATCGCCGATGAGATCGCCTCCCGTGGCCATCGTCACACCTGCAAGGTGATTACCCTTGGCGAGGAGTCGGCCGGTTCCGAACGCGCGGTCGCGCTGGATATGCGCGAAGGGCAGAAGGTCTTCCATTCGCTGATTGTGCATTTCGAAAACGATATTCCCGTGCAAATTGAAGACCGCTTCGTCAATGCGGCGGTGGCACCGGACTACCTCAAACAAGACTTCACCTTGCAGACGCCTTACGCCTATTTGTCCCAGGTCGCACCGCTGACCGAAGGCGAGCACGTAGTCGAAGCTATTCTGGCCGAGCCGGAAGAATGCAGGTTGTTGCAGATCGAAAGCGGCGAGCCGTGCCTGCTGATTCGCCGCCGGACCTGGTCCGGCCGTCAGCCAGTGACCGCCGCGCGCTTGATTCACCCCGGTTCCCGTCATCGTCTGGAAGGACGCTTCAGTAAATGAGTCAGTTGAACGTTTTGCGCGCGGCCAACTATCCGCGCATGCCGTGGAAAAACGGCGGCGGTAGCACCGAAGAAATTACCCGTGATGCAGGCTTGGGTCTGGACGGCTTCGGCTGGCGCCTGTCGATTGCCGATATCGGTGAGTCGGGCGGGTTTTCCATCTTCGCCGGTTATCAGCGGATCATCACCGTGCTGCAAGGCGCGGGCATGACGTTGCGGGTCGACGGGCAGGATACGCGGCCGCTGTTACCGCTGGACCCGTTTGGGTTCAGCGGTGCCAGCCAGGTTTCCTGCGCGTTGCTCGGCGGGCCGATTCGCGACTTCAACCTGATCTATGCACCGGACCGCTATAGCGCACGGCTGCAATGGCTTGAGGGTGAGCAGCGGTTTTTCAGTTCGGCGGGTACGGTTCTGATTTTTAGTGTGGCGGAGCAGGTACAGGTTGAGCTGGGTAACAGTGCACCCGAAGTGCTGGGGCGGCATGATTGCCTGCAGCTCGACGGTAACAATGGTTTGTTGGAGATTGCCGTCACCGGTCAGTGCTGCGTTATCGAGCTGGCTGCACACTGATTCACTGTGGCGAGGGAGCAAGCTCCGTCGCCACAAAAGCTTCTCTTCGCACCGTTCCCTCCTGCGCACCAATATCTCTCAGGTTGTTACCAAACGCCCCAGCGTGGCGCAAAACCACGCTTTGGTAACAATTGTTTCCCTTCCAAAAAAAACGCACGAAAAATTTTATCCCTCCCCAAAGCCCTTGATCCACGCGGCTTCCCGCACTTTTAAAAACTTTCTTGAACGCTCAGTCAGTGAGTTGGCCGCTTGATTGCATATGCTTGTATGTACAAGTAAAGATGTGTGCGTAAGAGTCACTGAAACCTCTTCGCACCTTCAACTATTCCGCTTGTAGCGCAGACCCTGCGCGCAGGCTCGCTCGCCCACTATCTGGGCTGGTTTGGATTGATCGCTGAGGAGTTTTTTCGTGACTGAGAATACCCAGAAACCTACCCCCGCCACTTTTACTAAGCACCGTGACGTTGAAATTCGTGCCGCCCGCGGTAACACGCTGACCGCCAAAAGCTGGCTGACCGAAGCGCCGCTGCGGATGCTGATGAACAACCTCGACCCGGAAGTTGCCGAGAACCCTAAAGAACTGGTGGTTTACGGTGGCATCGGTCGCGCGGCCCGTAACTGGGAATGCTACGACAAGATCGTCGAAAGCCTGACCCACCTGAATGACGACGAGACCCTGTTGGTGCAATCCGGCAAGCCGGTCGGCGTGTTCAAGACCCACACCAACGCCCCGCGCGTACTGATCGCCAACTCCAACCTGGTGCCCCACTGGGCGAGCTGGGAGCACTTCAACGAACTGGACGCCAAGGGCCTGGCCATGTACGGCCAGATGACCGCCGGCAGCTGGATCTACATCGGCAGCCAGGGCATCGTCCAGGGCACCTACGAAACCTTCGTCGAAGCCGGTCGCCAGCACTACAACGACAACCTCACCGGGCGCTGGGTCCTGACCGCAGGTTTAGGCGGCATGGGCGGCGCTCAGCCATTGGCCGCGACCCTGGCCGGTGCGTGCTCGCTGAACATCGAATGCCAGCAGGTCAGCATCGATTTCCGTTTGAACAGCCGCTATGTCGATGAGCAAGCCACCGACCTCGACGACGCTCTGGCCCGCATCGCCAAATACACCAAGGAAGGCAAAGCGATCTCCATCGCCCTGCTCGGCAACGCCGCGGAAATCCTTCCAGAACTGGTCAAGCGCGGCGTGCGCCCGGACATGGTCACCGACCAGACCAGCGCCCACGACCCGCTCAACGGTTACCTGCCCGCCGGCTGGACCTGGGACGAATACCGCGCTCGCGCCAAGACCGAACCAGCCGCCGTGGTGAAAGCCGCCAAGCAATCCATGGCCGTGCACGTTAAAGCGATGCTCGACTTCCAGAAAATGGGCATTCCGACCTTCGACTACGGCAACAACATCCGTCAGATGGCCCAAGAAGAAGGCGTAGAAAACGCGTTCGATTTCCCAGGCTTCGTACCGGCGTATATCCGTCCGCTGTTCTGCCGTGGCATCGGCCCGTTCCGTTGGGCGGCGCTGTCGGGCGATCCGCAAGACATCTACAAGACCGACGCCAAAGTCAAAGAACTGATCCCGGACGACGCGCACCTGCACAACTGGCTGGACATGGCGCGCGAGCGTATTGCCTTCCAGGGTCTGCCGGCCCGTATCTGCTGGGTTGGCCTGGGCCTGCGCGCCAAGCTGGGTCTGGCGTTCAACGAAATGGTGCGCAGCGGCGAGCTGTCGGCACCGATCGTGATCGGTCGTGACCACCTGGACTCCGGCTCCGTGGCCAGCCCGAACCGCGAAACCGAATCCATGCAGGACGGTTCCGACGCCGTGTCCGACTGGCCACTGCTCAACGCCCTGCTCAACACCGCGAGCGGCGCGACCTGGGTGTCCCTGCACCACGGCGGCGGCGTCGGCATGGGCTTCTCCCAGCACTCGGGCATGGTGATTGTCTGCGACGGTACTGACGAAGCCGCTGAGCGTATCGCTCGCGTACTGCACAACGACCCGGCGACTGGCGTCATGCGTCACGCCGATGCCGGTTACCAGATTGCGATCGACTGCGCCAACGAGCAGGGCCTGAACCTGCCGATGATCACAGGCTGAGAAACGGGCCGCCTTTGATGGGCGGCCCAATGCAAAACCTGTAGGAGCCGAGCTTGCTCGCGATAGCGGTGTACCTGATGCACCGCGTCATCGTTCATCGCGAGCAAGCTCGGCTCCTACAAGGGCTGAATGAATTACTGGAACAATCCACAGAGGTTGAATAATGGCTGTTAATAACGATCGTGCAAGCAGTAAACCGTTGATCGAAAAGCGTTCGATCGACTACATCCCGGAAGCGGAAAGACACGGTCGTCTGTTCAGTCAATTCACCCTGTGGCTGGGTGCCAACCTGCAAATCACCGCGATTGTTACCGGTGCCTTGGCGGTGGTGCTCGGTGGGGATGTGTTTTGGTCGTTGATTGGTCTGCTGATCGGGCAATTGCTCGGCGGCGGCGTGATGGCGCTGCATGCGGCGCAAGGCCCGCAACTGGGTTTGCCGCAGATGATCTCCAGCCGCGTGCAGTTTGGCGTGTATGGCGCGGTGATCCCACTGGTGCTGGTGTGCCTGATGTACATCGGTTTTTCTGCCAGCGGCTCGCTGTTGGCAGGGCAAGCTGTCGCCCAGTTATTGCAGGTTGATGACTGGATCGGGATCGTGATCTTCGCTGCGTTGATCATGGTTTTCACCGTCTTCGGCTACCGCGTCATCCACGGCATCGGCCGGGTGGCGAGCGTACTCGGGGTCGTGGCCTTCATCTTCCTGTTCTACAAACTACTCGCCGGCAACGATGTTGGTGCGCTGTTGGGTAACAAGCATTTCTCCTTGAGCAGCTTCCTGTTGGCGATTTCGCTGTCGGCGTCCTGGCAGATTGCGTTCGGCCCGTACGTGGCGGACTACTCGCGTTATCTGCCGCGCGCTACCTCGGCGTCGAAGACGTTCTGGGCGGTGGGTCTGGGTTCGGTGATCGGTGCGCAAGCGTCCATGGTCTTCGGTGTGTTTGCGGCGGCTCTGGCCGGTTCGCAATTCGCCCACCACGAGGTGTCGTTCATCGTCAGTCTCGGCGGTACCGGTATTGTCGCAGCGCTACTGTACTTCGCAGTGGCCTTTGGCAAGGTGACCGTGACCACCCTGAATGCCTACGGCAGCTTCATGTCGATCGCCACCATCATCAGCGGCTTCCGTGGCAGCCGGCATATTTCCAGTGCCGTTCGCCTGCTGTACATCTTCATCATGGTCTCGATTGCCGCATCCCTGGCGTTGCTCGGCAAGGACTCGTTCCTCAAGGATTTCTCCGCGTTCATCCTGTTTCTGCTGGCGTTCTTCACGCCGTGGAGCGCGATCAATCTGGTGGACTTCTACTGCATTACCAAAGAGCGTTATGACATCCCGGCGCTGTCCAACCCGAACGGTCGTTACGGGCGCTGGAACATCATGGGCATCAGCATTTACGTGTTCGGCGTGTTGATTCAAATGCCGTTCATTTCCACCCACTTCTACACCGGTCCATTGGTCGCGAGTCTCGGTGATACCGATATCTCCTGGATCATCGGCCTGGTGGTGCCGGCTGCGATGTATTACCTGGCGGCCAAGAAGTGGCATGGCGTTGTACCCGATCGTTTGATTCTGCCGGTAGAGCAGGACGACGCTGTAAATGCGAAAACAAGTGGGGCGGATCGCGTTGTAGTGATCTGATTGGACGAAACTGGCGAAGATCTTCATGAAGGAACATCCTGAGATCTGGCAGGCGTGGGTTACCACCGACGCTGCCAGGAAAATCAACGCGGCACTGTAGGTCGACTACCTCCCGGCTAACCGAGAGGCTGGCCGGGGCGTTCGCTACATCCACTTGATTGAGAGTCTCTTATGTTTCCCGAAAGCTTCACCTTTTCTATCGCCGACTGGGTCAACGTTTGGGTTGATTCGCTGGTCGTCAACTACGGAGATGTGTTCCGCCACATCTCCGACACCTTGCTCTGGGCCATCGTCAACCTCGAAGGCCTGCTGCGCTCGGCGCCGTGGTGGTTGATGCTGGCGATCGTTGCCGGTATCGCCTGGCATGCCACCCGTAAACTGGTGACGACGGTGGTGATTGTTGGTCTGTTGTTCCTGGTGGGCGCTGTCGGCCTCTGGGAAAAGCTCATGCAAACTTTGGCGCTGATGCTGGTGGCGACGATTATTTCAGTACTGATCGGCATTCCGTTGGGCATTCTTTCTGCGCGCCGTAATCGTCTGCGTTCGGTGCTGATGCCACTGCTCGACATCATGCAAACCATGCCCAGCTTCGTGTACCTGATTCCGGTCCTGATGCTGTTCGGTCTGGGCAAGGTCCCGGCGATTTTCGCCACCGTGATCTACGCCGTACCGCCGCTGATTCGCCTGACCGATCTGGGCATTCGCCAGGTCGATGGTGAAGTGATGGAAGCGATCAATGCCTTCGGTGCCAACCGCTGGCAGCAACTGTTCGGCGTGCAACTGCCGCTGGCGCTGCCGAGCATCATGGCCGGGATCAACCAGACCACCATGATGGCCCTGTCGATGGTGGTGATCGCTTCGATGATCGGTGCTCGTGGTCTGGGTGAAGACGTGCTGGTGGGTATCCAGACCCTCAATGTCGGACGTGGTCTTGAAGCCGGTCTGGCGATCGTGATTCTTGCGGTGGTCATTGACCGTATTACCCAAGCCTACGGTCGTCCACGGCATGAGGTGAGCCAATGAGTAGCCCAGCCAAGATCGAAGTCAAAAACGTCTTCAAGATTTTCGGTAACCGTTCGGCAGAGGCGCTGAACATGATCCGACAGAACATGAGCAAGGATCAGGTGCTGGCCGAGACCGGCTGCGTGATCGGCGTGAACGATCTGTCGTTGAGCATCGCTACCGGCGAAATATTTGTGATCATGGGCCTGTCAGGTTCCGGTAAATCGACTCTGGTACGCCACATCAATCGCCTGATCGATCCGACCAGCGGCGCGATCCTGGTGGACGGCGTGGACATCCTGCAATACGACATGGAAGCCCTGCGCCAATTCCGTCGGCACAAGATCAGCATGGTGTTCCAGAGCTTCGGCCTGTTGCCCCACAAGAATGTGCAGGACAACATTGCCTACGGCTTGAAGGTGCGTGGTGAGAGCAAAGAAGTGTGCGCCGAGCGCGCACAGCACTGGATCAATACCGTGGGCCTGAAGGGTTACGAAAACAAATACCCGCATCAGCTATCGGGTGGCATGCGTCAGCGCGTCGGCCTGGCTCGAGCACTGGCAGCGGACACCGACATCATTCTGATGGACGAAGCCTTCAGTGCACTTGACCCGTTGATCCGTGCCGAGATGCAGGACCAGTTGCTCGAACTGCAAAAGACTCTGCACAAGACCATCGTATTCATTACTCACGACCTCGACGAAGCCGTGCGCATTGGCAATCGCATCGCGATTCTCAAGGACGGCCGGTTGATTCAGGTGGGCACGCCGAAAGAGATCCTTCACTCGCCGGCCGATGAATACGTCGACCGGTTTGTCCAGCGTCGTGCGGCGGTGGTTTAAGCAATGAAGAGATCGCAGCCTGCGGCAGCTCCTACAGGAGTCCGCATTCGGCGTAGGAGCTGCCGAAGGCTGCGATCTTTTGAAGTTATTTGAATGAGGTTGAAGATGTTTCAGGTTGAACAAGTCGTAATAGAAGGCGCCCCGTTGCGTCATCAGAATCTGCAAAACGCTGTACCGAAGCTGTACTGATTTCTACAAAAGCCAGCGTGCCAAGGCGCTATCCCCCTCAAAAAGCGGGCAGCGACGGACAACGGAATCATCCGGAGCGTCTGGTTAGTTAGTTAAATAAAACTCTCAAAAGGAGAATGAATGTGACTGCTCTGAATCTTATCCCTGGCCAACTGAGCCTTGCCCAATTGCGTGCTGTCTATCAGCAGCCAGTAAAAATCAGCCTTGATGACAGCGCCTCGGCACAGATCGAAGCCAGCGTCGCTTGCGTGGAACAGATCCTCGCTGAAAACCGCACCGCTTACGGCATCAACACCGGTTTCGGTCTGCTGGCCTCGACCCGTATCGCCAGCGAAGACCTGGAAAATCTCCAGCGTTCGTTGGTGTTGTCTCACGCTGCCGGCGTGGGCGAGCCGATCAGCGACGCCCTGGTGCGTCTGGTCATGGTGCTCAAGGTCAACAGCCTGAGCCGTGGTTTCTCCGGCATTCGCCGGGTGGTGATCGACGCGCTGATCGCACTGATCAACGCCGAGGTTTACCCGCACATTCCGTTGAAAGGTTCGGTCGGTGCCTCCGGCGACTTGGCGCCATTGGCCCACATGTCGTTGGTGCTGCTGGGCGAAGGCAAGGCGCGCTACAAGGGCGAATGGCTGGAAGCGACTGAAGCGCTGAAAGTTGCTGGCCTGCAACCGCTGACCCTGGCTGCCAAAGAAGGTCTGGCGCTGCTCAACGGTACTCAGGTGTCCACCGCCTACGCGCTGCGTGGCCTGTTCGAAGGTGAAGACCTGTTCGCTGGCGCACTGGCCCTGGGCGGCCTGACTGTTGAGGCGGTGCTGGGCTCGCGCTCGCCGTTCGATGCGCGTATTCACGCTGCCCGTGGTCAAAAAGGCCAGATCGATGCTGCTGCCGCTTACCGCGATCTGTTGGGTGAGCGCAGCCAGGTTTCCGATTCGCACCAGAACTGCGAAAAGGTTCAGGACCCGTACTCGCTGCGCTGCCAGCCGCAAGTCATGGGCGCGTGTCTGACCCAGTTCCGTCAGGCCGCTGAAGTGCTGAGCATCGAAGCTAACGCAGTGTCGGATAACCCTTTGGTGTTCGCTGCTGAAGGTGACGTGATCTCCGGCGGTAACTTCCACGCCGAGCCTGTGGCCATGGCCGCTGACAACATGGCGCTGGCCATTGCTGAAATCGGCTCGCTGAGCGAACGCCGCATCTCGCTGATGATGGACAAGCACATGTCGCAATTGCCGCCGTTCCTGGTGGCCAACGGCGGGGTCAACTCCGGCTTCATGATCGCTCAGGTGACTGCTGCGGCATTGGCCAGCGAAAACAAAGCCCTGTCGCACCCGCATTCGGTGGACAGCCTGCCGACTTCCGCCAACCAGGAAGACCATGTTTCCATGGCGCCTGCCGCCGGTAAGCGTCTCTGGGAAATGGCTGAAAATACCCGTGGCGTTCTCGCTGTGGAATGGCTCGCCGCTTGCCAGGGCCTGGACCTGCGCGACGGTCTGAAGACTTCGACCAAGCTTGAAAAAGCCCGCGGCATCCTGCGCGACAAAGTACCGTTCTACGAGAAGGACCGCTTCTTTGCTCCAGACATCAATGCTGCAAGCGAGCTGTTGGCTTCGCGTTGCTTGAACGAGCTGGTGTTGGCGAAGTTGCTGCCTAGCCTCTGATGGCTTGAGGGGGAGGGTAGAGCCTGGCATTTTGCGGTGCGCTCGAAAATCACCCCTCACCCCAACCCTCTCCCCAAGGGGGAGAGGGGGAAGGGAGCCGATCTGTGTTGTTTTCGAGAGGTGCATTCACCTCGAGATTGCAGGTCGCAGCACCTCGGAAGAAACTCGCGGTCAGTTCCTTCTCCCCTCTGGGGAGAGGGTTAGGGTGAGGGGGCGATTTTGCTGACGCCAGAGATCTCAAGTCTGACTCAGCTCATTCGCCTCCTATCGATTTTCTCCGACAAAAACAACTAAGGACGAGAAATGCAGCAGCAAGCAAAAGGCTTGAAACGCGGGCTATCGGCTCGCCATATTCGCTTCATGGCACTGGGGTCGGCAATCGGCACCGGGCTGTTTTACGGTTCTGCTTCGGCCATTCAAATGGCCGGTCCTGCAGTATTGCTGGCGTACCTGATTGGTGGCGCGGCGGTGTTTATGGTCATGCGCGCCCTCGGTGAGATGGCTGTGCATAACCCTGTTTCCGGTTCTTTCGGTCAGTACGCCAGCACTTACCTGGGGCCGATGGCGGGCTTTATTCTCGGTTGGACCTACGCGTTTGAGATGGTCATCGTGGGCATGGCCGATGTCACTGCATTCGGCATCTATATGGGCTTCTGGTTCCCGGAAGTCGCGCGCTGGATCTGGGTGCTCGGCATTGTGTCCGTGATCGGCGGGCTGAACCTGTGCAACGTCAAAGTCTTCGGTGAAATGGAGTTCTGGCTGTCGCTGCTCAAAGTCGCGGCCATTGTCGCGATGATCCTCGGCGGTTTTGGCATCATGCTGTTCGGTATCAGCACCGCCACACCTGGCGCGGACACGGGTATCAGCAACCTCTGGAGCCATGGCGGTTTTATGCCCAATGGTGTCGGTGGCCTGATCGCGTCGTTTGCAGTGGTGATGTTTGCGTTCGGCGGCATCGAAATCATCGGCGTGACCGCTGGTGAAGCGAAAGACCCGCAGCATGTTCTGCCAAAGGCTATCAACGCCGTTCCCTTGCGGATTCTGCTGTTCTACGTGCTGACCCTGTTCGTGCTGATGTCAATCTACCCATGGCAGCAAATCGGTAGCCAAGGCAGCCCGTTCGTGCAGATTTTCGACAACCTGGGCATCAGCTCGGCGGCGACCATCCTCAATATTGTGGTGATCTCGGCGGCGGTCTCGGCTATCAACAGTGACATCTTTGGTGCCGGCCGCATGATGTACGGTCTGGCCCAGCAAGGTCAGGCGCCGAAGGGCTTTGGTCAGTTGTCGCGCCATGGCGTGCCATGGATGACCGTGGTGGTTATGAGCGCAGCCTTGCTCGGTGGCGTGCTGCTGAACTACCTGATCCCGGAAAACGTGTTCATGCTGATCGCCTCGATTGCGACCTTCGCCACGGTCTGGGTCTGGTTGATGATTCTGGTCACCCAGGTGGCCATGCGTCGCTCGATGACCTCGGACGAAGTTGCCAAATTGAAGTTTCCGGTGCCGTTCTGGCCGTATGCGCCAATGGCGGCGATTGCCTTCATGGTGTTTATCTTCGGTGTACTTGGCTACTTCCCGGATACTCAGGCAGCCTTGATCGTCGGCGTGGTGTGGATTGCCCTGCTGGTACTGGCCTACCTGTTGTGGGTCAAGCCCGCGGCAGGGCAGGCGGCACAGATTTCCAACGACCTTTCTTTGTCTCATCGATAACCTAACGGAGGCCTCGGATGAAAACTCTCTGGCAACACTGCCACGTCGCAAGCATGGCGCAGGGCAATTACTCGATCATCGAGGATGCCGCCATTGTGACGTCAGGAGCGCACATAGAGTGGATCGGCCCGCGCAGTGAACTGCCGGCAGGCGAATACCCCGAGGTGCATGACCTCGCCGGAGCCTGGGTCACGCCGGGCCTGATCGACTGCCACACCCACACGGTGTTCGGTGGCAATCGCAGCGGCGAGTTCGAGCAGCGTCTGCAAGGCGTGAGCTATGCCGAAATCGCCGCTGCCGGTGGTGGCATTGCCAGCACCGTGCGCGCGACCCGGGCTGCCAGCGAGGACGAATTGTTCGCCAGCGCGTACAAGCGCTTGAAAAGCTTGTTGCGCGACGGCGTCACTAGCGTCGAGATCAAGTCCGGCTATGGCCTGGATCTGGCCAGTGAACGCAAGATCTTGCGGGTGATCCGCCGTCTGGGCGCCGAGTTGCCGGTCAGCGTGCGTAGCACCTGCCTGGCCGCTCACGCCTTGCCGCCGGAATACGCGGATCGCGCTGACGACTACATCGATCACATCTGCACCGAAATGCTTCCGGCGCTGGCCGCTGAAGGGCTGGTGGACGCGGTAGATGCGTTTTGCGAATACCTGGCGTTTTCCCCGGAGCAGGTCGAGCGGGTGTTCATCGCCGCGCAGAACCTCGGTTTGCCGGTAAAACTGCACGCCGAGCAGCTGTCGTCTCTGCACGGATCGAGTCTGGCGGCGCGTTATCACGCGTTGTCGGCCGACCATCTGGAGTTCATGACCGAAGACGACGCGATCGCCATGGCCAAATCCGGCACTGTTGCTGTGCTGTTGCCGGGGGCGTTCTACTTCCTGCGCGAAACCCAGTTGCCGCCGATGGAGGCTTTGCGCAAACACGGGGTGAAAATCGCCGTCGCCAGCGACCTCAATCCAGGCACCTCGCCAGCGCTGTCGGTGCGGCTGATGCTAAACATGGCCTGCACCTGTTTCCGTATGACCCCGGAAGAAGCCTTGGCCGGTGTGACCATTCATGCGGCCACCGCGCTGGGCATGGACACAACCCATGGCTCGCTGGAAGTCGGCAAGGTGGCGGATTTCGTCGCCTGGCAGATCGATCGTCCGGCGGACCTGGCGTATTGGCTGGGCGGCGACCTGGATAAACGCGTCGTGCGTCACGGCGTTGAAGTCACGATTTAGGAGAATGGCTGTGGATAAGGTTCTGAACTTCAAACAAGGCCGGGTGCCGTTGCTGATCAGCATGCCCCATGCCGGCCTGCGTCTGACTCCTGCGGTAGAAGCCGGGCTGATTCCCGAGGCGCAAAGCCTGCCGGATACCGACTGGCATATCCCGCAGCTCTACCAGTTCGCGCAAGAGTTGGGTGCCAGCACCCTGGCCGCCGAGTACTCGCGGTTCGTCATCGACCTGAACCGGCCTTCCGACGACAAGCCTTTATATGTCGGCGCTACTACCGGTTTGTACCCGGCGACGCTGTTCGACGGCGTGCCATTGTTCCGCGAAGGGCTTGAACCGTCAGCCGAGGAACGCGCCCGTTATCTCGAGCAGGTCTGGACGCCGTATCACAGCACCTTGCAACAAGAGCTGGCGCGGTTGAAGGCCGAGTTCGGTTATGCATTGCTGTTCGACGCGCATTCGATCCGCTCGGTGATCCCGCATCTGTTCGAAGGGCAGCTGCCGGACTTCAACCTCGGGACCTTCAATGGCGCCAGTTGTGATCCTCAACTGGCCAGCCAGCTGGAAGCTATCTGCGCCCGGCACGCGGACTACAGTCATGTGCTGAACGGACGTTTCAAGGGGGGTCACATCACCCGGCATTACGGCAACCCGGCTGAAAACATCCATGCGGTGCAGCTTGAGCTGGGGCAACGTACTTACATGGAAGAGGTCGAGCCGTTCCGTTATCGCGCTGATCTTGCGGCGCCGACTCAGGTGGTGCTCAAGGAATTGCTGCAAGGGTTACTGGACTGGGCACAGAAGCGTTATAGCGAATAGTACGAAAGATCATTCCCACGCTCTGCGTGGGAATGCCGCCCTGGACGCTCTGCGTCCGCCTTCGGTTGAACCCAACACCCCCAATTTCTCCAAGGACATGCTCATTGCACAATTCGGGTTTATGATGCCGGACGGCAGAATAATAGAAGTCCCCCCAGGGATGACCTCGACCCCTTACGGAGCGCGCAATGCAGACTTTGTTCCCGCAGATCAAACCCTACGCCCGGCACGATCTGGCCGTCGATAAGCCACATGTACTGTATGTCGACGAAAGTGGTTCACCGGAAGGTTTGCCGGTGGTATTCATCCACGGTGGACCTGGGGCCGGATGCGATGCGCAAAGCCGTCGTTTTTTCGATCCAAACCTGTATCGCATTGTCACCTTCGATCAGCGCGGTTGCGGTCGTTCGACGCCTCATGCCAGCCTTGAAAACAACACGACCTGGGATCTGGTCGCCGACCTTGAGCGGATTCGCCAGCATTTGGGCATCGAAAAGTGGGTGTTGTTCGGAGGCTCCTGGGGTTCGACCCTGGCGCTGGCTTACGCGCAAACCCATCCGGAGCGGGTCCACGGGCTGATTCTGCGTGGGATCTTTCTCTGCCGTCCGCAGGAAATCGAATGGTTCTACCAGGCCGGTGCCAGCCGCCTGTTCCCGGATTACTGGCAAGACTACCTGGCGCCGATTCCGCTGGATGAGCGCGACGACCTGCTCGGTGCTTTCCACAAACGCTTGACCGGCAACGACCAGATCGCCCAGATGCACGCGGCCAAAGCCTGGTCGACATGGGAAGGTCGTACCGCAACCTTGCGTCCCAACCCGATGGTCGTTGAACGCTTCTCCGAGCCGCAGCGCGCATTGTCGATTGCCCGGATCGAATGCCACTATTTCACCAACAATGCTTTCCTTGAGCCCAACCAGTTGATCCGCGACATGCAGAAGATCGCCCACTTGCCGGGTGTGATCGTCCATGGCCGCTACGATGTGATCTGTCCATTGGATAACGCTTGGGAGCTGCATCAGAACTGGCCGAACAGCGAGCTGCAGGTCATTCGCGATGCCGGTCATGCGGCGTCGGAACCTGGAATTACCGATGCGCTGGTGCGCGCGGCCAGCAAAATGGCCCGACGCTTGCTTGACCTGCCGCCTGAAGAAGCATGAAGGGCCTGCTACAACGCGTGCGTGGCGCGCGAGTCGAAGTGGCTGGGGAAATCGTTGGTGCGGTCGACCAGGGTTTGCTGGTGCTGGTGGCGGTCGAGCCCGAGGACACCCGGGCCAGCGCCGATAAATTGCTGCATAAGCTGCTTAACTATCGGGTGTTCACTGATGCCGAGGGCAAGATGAACTTGTCTTTGGCCGATGTCGGCGGCGGTTTGCTACTGGTGTCACAGTTCACGCTGGCTGCCGACACTAAAAATGGCTTGCGTCCGAGCTTTTCTACTGCGGCCCCTCCGGCATTGGGAGAAGAGCTTTTTGGCTATCTATTAGCCAAGGCGCATCAGTTGCATAGCAATGTGGCATCAGGGATATTTGGCGCAGACATGCAGGTGCATTTGGTCAATGATGGCCCGGTAACCTTCCTGTTACAGACCTAAAAGGGCTTGAAACATCGTTTTAAGCCCTTTTAGGCCGAAAACAGGGGCTTTTCGCGATAAATACTTTGTTGCCCCTGATGCGTTGTAACGCTGGCTACTAGATAATCGCGCGCTACGGGGATCAGCGTTCGTTGGTCCATTTTGACTTAAGTAGAGCCTTGTTCTGAACCGTTTGGGGAATCATTTAGCCCCATCGGAGTCGGAATAATGCTCGCCAACTTGGCAAGAGTGGTTTGTAAGGTCGGTTTTTTCATGCCGCACACCTCACAGGCACTTTATCTGGCCGTTGGTTTTTTGATCTGTTTTCGGCGAGGGTTGCTCGTGATTGTTAGTCCCTGTAATGCACCAATATTGTCTGCCAAACGGTTACGAAGCGCACTGGTGACGGGCTCAGCACTGCTTTGTCTGCTCAGCGCCGGCCAGCTTTGGGCATTCGATCTGGATGATGTGTCGGCCAAGGCAAAAGAGCTGGCCGGGCAGAAGTACGAAGCCCCGCGCAGTAACCTGCCGAACGAATTCCGTGAAATGAAGTTTGCGGATTACCAAAAAATTCGTTTCCGCACCGAGAAAGCTGAATGGGCCGACCAGAAAACCCCGTTCAAGCTGTCGTTCTATCACCAGGGCATGCATTTCGACACCCCGGTGAAAATCAACGAAATCACCGCCAACACCGTTGAAGAGATCAAGTACGACCCGAGTCGTTTCGATTTCGGCGACATCAAAGTCGATCCAAAGGCCACCGAACAACTGGGTTATGCCGGTTTCCGTGTGCTGTACCCGATCAACAAGGCTGACAAGCAAGACGAGATCATGACCATGCTCGGCGCGAGTTATTTCCGCGTTGTCGGTAAAGGTCACACCTATGGCTTGTCCGCCCGCGGCCTGGCCATCGATACCGCACTGCCGTCCGGCGAAGAATTCCCGCGCTTCACCGAGTTCTGGATTCAGCAACCCAAGCCGACCGACAAACACCTGGTGATCTTCGCCCTGCTGGATTCGCCACGCGCGACCGGCGCTTACCGGCTGATCCTGCGTCCGGGCAGCGACACCATTGTCGACGTCAAGGCGCAGATGTTCCTGCGTGACAAGGTCACCAAGCTCGGTATTGCGCCGCTGACCAGCATGTTCCTGTTCGGCGCCAACCAGCCATCGAAAGTACTCAACTACCGTCGCGAGCTGCACGACTCCAGCGGTCTGTCGATTCATGCCGGCAATGGCGAGTGGATCTGGCGTCCGTTGAACAACCCAAAACACTTGGCCGTAAGCAACTTCTCGGTGGAAAACCCGCGTGGTTTCGGCCTGCTGCAACGTGGTCGTGACTTCAGCCACTACGAAGACCTCGACGACCGCTACGACAAGCGTCCAAGCGCCTGGATCGAGCCACAAGGCGACTGGGGCAAAGGTTCTGTCGATCTGGTCGAGATTCCGACCGCCGACGAAACCAATGACAATATCGTTGCTTTCTGGAGTCCGGAAAAACTCCCAGAGCCAGGCCAGCCGCTGGACTTCGCCTACCGTCTGCACTGGACCATCGACGAAGCTGCATTGCATCCGGCCGACAGTGCCTGGGTCCAGCAGACCCTGCGTTCTACCGGTGACGTGAAGCAGTCCAATCTGATCCGTCAGCCGGACGGCAGCGTCGCTTACCTGGTGGACTTCGTAGGCCCGTCCCTCAAGGCTCTGCCGGAAGATACGCCGGTTCGCAGTCAGGTCAGCGTTGGCGACAACGCAGAACTGGTGGAAAATAGTGTTCGCTACAACCCAGAGACCCAAGGCTGGCGCCTGATGCTGCGCATGAAGATCAAGGACCCGAGCAAGTCCACTGAGATGCGTGCCGCACTGGTCCAGAACATTGTTGCACCTGAGCCAGTCAAAGCTTCGGCTGCGACGGCCAATTCTTCCGTTGCCAAGGCCGAGAAGATCGCTGCCAAGCAGCAAGAGAAGCAAGAGAAGCAAGAGAAGCAGAAGAAAGAACAAGACGCCAAGCAGCCTGCTGCTGCCGAAGCGACCCCAGCCACACCGGAATCGGTAAAAACTGAACAAGTCTTGACCGAGACCTGGAGCTACCAGTTGCCTGCCGATGAGTAATTCCCAAGTACAGCCAGAGACTCTTGCCGAGTATCTGGCACATTTGCCGATGAGCGATGCGCAGCGCACGGAACTGACGGGCTGCAAATCGTTCAGCGAGTTGCATGAACGTCTGTCGTCCTCGACATTCGACGCGTCTGCCGAAGCTGCACAAGCCTCAGTAGGCCGCCGTCTGGTCTTGAACTCCGCGCAAGAGCTGGAGGAGGCCGAGATGTTGGCGGTCGACGCCAGCGGCCGGGTCTGCCTCAAAGCGACCCCGCCGATTCGCCGGACCAAGGTTGTACCGGAGCCGTGGCGCACCAATATTCTGGTGCGCGGCTGGCGTCGTCTGACCGGGCGTACCAACCCGCCAGCACCGAAGATCGACGAGCGCGTGCTGCCGGCTGCCCGCTGGCGCACGGTGGGTTCGATCCGTCGCTACATCTTGCTGACACTGATGCTCGGCCAGACCATCGTCGCCGGCTGGTACATGAAAGGCATCATGCCGTACCAGGGCTGGTCCTTCGTCGACCTGAACGAAGTCCTGCATCAGCCGTTTACCCAAACTGCCACGCAAGTGCTGCCGTACGCGCTGCAAACCAGCATCCTGATTCTGTTCGGGATTTTGTTCTGCTGGGTATCGGCAGGCTTCTGGACTGCTCTGATGGGCTTCCTCGAGTTGCTTACCGGGCATGACAAATACCGTATTTCCGGCGCCAGTGCCGGTGACGAGCCGATTCCCAAAGAAGCCCGCACCGCGCTGGTCATGCCGATCTGCAACGAAGACGTGCCGCGCGTATTCGCGGGTTTGCGAGCGACCTTCGAGTCGGTCGCGGCGACCGGTGACATGGATCGCTTCGACTTCTTCGTCCTCAGCGACAGTAACGACAGCGATATCTGCGTTGCCGAACAGCAGGCCTGGCTGGACGTCTGCCGCGAAGCCAAAGGCTTCGGGCGGATCTTCTATCGCCGCCGTCGCCGTCGGGTCAAACGCAAGAGCGGCAACCTCGACGACTTCTGCCGTCGCTGGGGCGGTGATTACAAGTACATGGTGGTGCTCGACGCTGACAGCGTAATGAGCGGCGAATGCCTGACCAGTCTGGTGCGCTTGATGGAAGCCACGCCGGACGCAGGGATCATTCAGACCGCGCCGCGTGCTTCGGGCATGGACACGCTGTATGCGCGCATGCAGCAGTTCGCGACCCGCGTTTATGGCCCGCTGTTCACCGCTGGCCTGCACTTTTGGCAGTTGGGCGAATCCCACTATTGGGGTCACAACGCGATCATCCGCATGAAGCCGTTTATCGAGCATTGCGCCTTGGCGCCATTGCCCGGTAAAGGTGCGTTCGCGGGTGCGATCCTTTCTCACGACTTCGTCGAAGCTGCGCTGATGCGCCGTGCCGGCTGGGGCGTGTGGATTGCCTACGACTTGCCCGGCAGCTACGAAGAGCTGCCGCCGAACCTGCTGGACGAACTCAAGCGTGACCGTCGCTGGTGCCACGGTAACCTGATGAACTTCCGGCTGTTCCTGGTCAAGGGCATGCACCCGGTGCACCGCGCAGTGTTCCTGACCGGCGTGATGTCGTACCTGTCGGCACCGTTGTGGTTCTTCTTCCTGGTGCTGTCGACAGCCCTGCTGGCGGTCAACACGCTGATGGAACCGCAGTACTTCATGGAGCCTCGACAGCTCTATCCGCTGTGGCCGCAATGGCACCCGGACAAGGCTGTCGCGCTGTTCTCGACGACCATCGTGCTGCTATTCCTGCCGAAATTGCTGAGCATCATCCTGATCTGGGCCAAGGGCGCGAAAGAGTTCGGTGGCAAGTTCAAGGTCACCCTGTCGATGTTGCTGGAGATGTTGTTCTCTATGCTGTTGGCACCGGTGCGGATGATTTTCCACACCCGTTTCGTGCTCGCCGCGTTCCTCGGCTGGGCCGCGACCTGGAACTCGCCGCAACGTGACGACGACTCCACGCCGTGGAGTGAAGCTGTGCGTCGCCATGGCCCGCAAACCTTGCTGGGCTTTCTCTGGGCCTTGCTGGTGATCTGGCTGAACCCGAGCTTCCTGTGGTGGCTGGTGCCGATCGTCGGTTCGCTGATGTTGTCGATCCCTGTGTCGGTGATCTCCAGTCGGGTCAAGTTGGGCCTTAAGTCTCGAGACGAAAGCCTGTTCCTGATCCCTGAGGAATACGCACCGCCACAGGCCTTGCTGGCGACCGATCAATACACCCACGAAAACCGTTGGCATGCGCTGAAAGAAGGCTTCGTGCGGGCAGTGGTCGATCCACAGCAGAACGCCCTGGCTTGCGCCCTGGCCACGGCCCGTCACGGCCAGGCCGAGCCGATCGAGTGGTTGCGTATCGAGCGGGTGCGTCACGCGCTGAAAGTTGGCCCTGCGGGGCTCGACAACAATGAGCGTCTGGCACTGCTCAGCGACCCGGTTGCGTTGGCTCGCTTGCATGACCAGGTCTGGAGCGAAGCCCACGCCGAGTGGCTCGGTGCCTGGCGCCAGTCGATCAAAGACGATCCGCATGCACCGCTGCTGCCGTTAAAGCCGCTGTCTGCTGAAGTACAGCCGGCGTGATGAAACCCCTCGTTCCCGGCCAGGGAACGGGAGCTGCCAAAAGATCGCAGCCTAGCGGCAGCTCCTACAGGATTTGTGTATATCCGATAATTCACGGGTATACGCGGTTGGTGTAGGAGCTGCCGGAGGCTGCGATCTTTTTTGTTGAGCGTTCCAACTCCTCGCAATAACAAATCTTCCTTAAACCCTTGTGCAAACAAACGAGTGAGTTAGCATCGCTCCCCGAATTGGTGCGCCCGGACAACTTATTGTTCGTATCTGCTGGTTTTCAAAAGAAAACCTGCTTTTTGCGCGCCTCAAAAAAGTAGGTTCAGGGGACTTGATGATGAAGAAGTATCTCTCGATGCTGTTGCTTGGCGTCACGGCATTGGTTGCAGTCAACACCGCTCAGGCCGGCGCCATTGATGACGCGGTCAAGCGCGGTACGCTGAAAGTCGGCATGGACCCGACTTACATGCCGTTTGAAATGACCAACAAGCGCGGCGAGATCATTGGCTTCGAAGTCGACCTGCTCAAAGCCATGGCCAAGGCCATGGGCGTCAAACTGGAAATGGTTTCCACCGGTTATGACGGCATTATCCCGGCCCTGATGACCGACAAGTTCGACATGATCGGCAGCGGCATGACCCTGACCCAGGAACGCAACCTGCGCCTGAACTTCAGCGAACCTTTCATCGTGGTTGGCCAGACCCTGCTGATCCGTAAAGAACTGGAAGGCACCATCAAGTCCTATAAAGACTTGAATACCGCCGACTACCGCATCACCTCCAAACTGGGTACCACCGGCGAAATGGTCGCCAGAAAGCTGATCTCCAAAGCCAAATACCACGGCTACGATAACGAGCAAGAAGCGGTGCTCGACGTGGTCAACGGCAAGGCTGACGCCTTCATCTACGACGCGCCATACAACGTCGTGGCGGTGAACAAGGTGGGTAACGGCAAGCTGGTGTTCCTCGACAAGCCGTTCACCTACGAGCCGCTGGCCTTTGGTCTGAAGAAGGGTGACTACGACAGCATCAACTTCATCAACAACTTCCTGCACCAGATCCACGAAGACGGCACCTACGATCGCATCCATGACAAGTGGTTCAAAGAGAGCGCCTGGCTCAAGGATATGGAGTAAGGCTGACAAGCGACGCTCGGTCAGTTAGACCGCGTCGCCTCCATCGCGAGCAAGCTCGCTCCCACAATTGATCTCCGGTGCACACAAAATGTGTGCTTGAAGCAGATCCCCTGTAGGAGCGAGCTTGCTCGCGAAAACGGCCTCCCAGGCGACACAGAATTCGGAACTGCAAACCCAATGAAACAGAAAAAAGCCCAATGGCCCTGGCACGTGTTGACCGTGCTGGTGCTGATCGGTCTGGCCGGCGCGTTGTATTACGCTACCTCGCTGATGTCCTACGAATGGCGCTGGAACCGCGTGCCGCAATACTTCGCCTACCATGCCGAAGAATCCCAGCGAGCGGCGGATATCTCCATCGTCAGCGAACTGGTGCGCAAAGGTGATCAGGCCGAAGTCACCCTGCGCAACGACGCCGGTGACGAGCAGCACCTGACTGTCGACGACAACAGTCTGCAAGTCGCCCGTGGCGATGAGGTGGCCGAAGGCGATGTGGTTGGTGTCACCCGTCATTGGGCGGCTGGGCCTCTGCTGTGGGGCTTATGGACCACATTATGGCTGTCAGTGGTCTCTGGTGTGCTCGGGTTGCTGATCGGGCTGGCTACCGGCTTGTGCCGGCTGTCGAACAACCCGACCCTGCGCGACCTGTCGACGATCTATGTCGAACTGGTGCGCGGCACGCCGTTGCTGGTGCAGATATTCATCTTCTACTTCTTTATCGGCACGGTGCTAAACCTCTCCCGCGAGTTCGCCGGGGTTGCCGCGCTGTCGCTGTTCACTGGTGCCTATGTGGCGGAAATCATCCGTTCGGGCGTGCAGTCGATTGCCCGTGGCCAGAATGAAGCCGCACGTTCGCTCGGTTTGAGTGCTGGCCAATCTATGCGCCATGTGGTCCTGCCACAGGCCTTCAAGCGCGTTCTACCGCCCCTGGCCGGGCAGTTCATCAGTCTGGTGAAAGACACCTCGCTGGTGTCGGTAATCGCCATTACCGAGCTGCTTAAAAGCGGCCGGGAAGTCATCACCACCTCGTTTTCGCCATTCGAAATTCTGTTCTGCGTGGCGGGCCTGTATTTGTTGATCAACCTGCCGCTGTCGAAAATCGCCAGCCGGCTTGAGCGGAGGCTCGCGCAAAGTGATTGAAGTCCGCGATCTGGTAAAAGTCTTCGACACCCGTGGGCAAGTGGTCCGTGCGGTGGATAACGTCACCACTCAAGTGGCCAAGGGCGAAGTGCTGGTGGTGATCGGTCCATCCGGCTCCGGCAAGTCGACCTTCCTGCGCTGCCTCAATGGCCTGGAAGCGTTCGACTCTGGCTCCGTCAGTATCGACGGCCTGGAGCTGGCCGACCCGAAAACCGACGTCAACGCCTACCGGCGTGAAGTCGGCATGGTCTTCCAGCATTTCAACCTGTTCCCGCACATGACCGTGCTGGAAAACCTTTGCCTGGCGCAGAAAGTCGTGCGCAAACGCGGTAAGCAGGAGCGCGAGGCCAAGGCCCGGGCGTTGCTGGAAAAGGTTGGCATCGCGCAGAAAGCCAATGAGTTCCCGTCACGCCTCTCCGGCGGCCAGCAACAGCGCGTGGCGATAGCCCGGGCGCTGGCCATGGAGCCGAAGGTCATGCTGTTCGATGAGCCAACCTCGGCGCTCGACCCGGAAATGGTCGGCGAAGTGCTGGATGTGATGAAAACCCTGGCTCTGGAAGGCATGACCATGGTCTGCGTCACCCACGAAATGGGCTTCGCCCGGGAAGTGGCGGATCGGGTGCTGTTCTTCGACCACGGCAAACTGCTGGAAGACTCTCCGCCCGACGAGTTCTTTGCCTCGCCGAAGGATCTACGGGCTCAGGCGTTTTTAAGGCAGGTGTTGTAAATGGCGTTGAGGCCCCAGCCACATGGTGGCCATCCGATTCAGGCTGAATATGAATCTCTCCCTCAGAGTTGGGTGGTTTGTAGTCGGGGGCTTCGTCGAATATCGTCGCGTGAAGCTCTAGTCGATCCAGGCGTGACTACATCCACATCAAAACCAGGCATTCTGAAACCAGATAAAGCAACAGGTTTGACATGGGGTCGATTGACTTTATGCAGGACGAGAGCAGTAGTGCTGAGTAAAGACACTCCGGCGAGCGCCAAGCTAAGGATAAAGAGTGGTTGATACGCTGGAGATTCAGAGTCTATGAGATCAATGGTGGACGTGGTTAGAAAAAGTACAGCCCCACCGCCCGCGCTCGCTTTTGATAAGGTCAAGGCTGCCTTCCCAAAGGTAGGGTGCCCAGCTATAGGCACAAGCATCCGGGATTTAACGCTTTTGGGGAGAGCGGTAACCAGTAATTCTGTAACGCCTGACACGGCCATCCCGAACCATCCCCAAGGGCTCCAGGATTTTCCTGTGGGGTCGCTACGATTAACGGGATCTCCCTGGCAATACGCATAGCCATTCAAGCCGCCTTTTCCAAAAGGACTCAAGCTATCCGGGTTGTTGAAGCGCATAAGTACCGGATTGAAGGCCCGGTGTCCGTTCCCCAATAAGTAATGGCCGGTGATAGGGTCGGGACGTTCACCGTTGAAGCCCAGAAGGCTGGCTAATCCCCCGTCAACCGGACGATGACCGTAAGGCGTATAGGCCGATTCGCCATCGGTAGTTTGTAATACCGAACGTTGTTTATCGGTCATTAGTAACGAAGTGCGCCTGGTTTCCTCCTGCTGCAGTTCCGCCAATAACATGTCTGCGCATTGAAATATCTGACGTTGTACGGAACCTTGAATTTCCGTAGTCAATCGGTCTTTTTGATAGAGGCGATCTACACGAGACCGACCGCTGAGTGTGCAACTGACCAACCGATCAAGCGCATCGTATTGGTAGCGGATTAATAAGCTGTCACGTGTGTTGGACATTGATCATCTTCAGGCGGCTAGGCGATTGATCCAGCTTCTACCGGCGTGAAAACGATGTCTACCTAGCAGAACTGCTAGGTAGTTGTGACAGTCGCTCGCTCTTCAGGTCCTGAACCGGCCGACCAGCATCTGCAGATGAGTGCCCAGTCGCGCCAGCTCGACGCTGGAGGCTGCCGTTTCTTCACTCGCTGCCGAGGTCTGCTCGGACACATCGCGCACATTCAGCACGCTGCGGTTGATCTCTTCGGCCACGGCGCTCTGCTGCTCTGCGGCGGCAGCGATTTGTTGGTTCATCGCCTGAATCGCTGACACGGTGCGGGTGATGTTTGTCAACGAACTACCCGCACGTCGGGTCAGTTCGACGCTGCTGTCGGTCAGGCTGCGGCTGTTGTCCATGATGTTGGCGACTTGCTGGGTGCCGCTTTGCAGGCCAGCGATCAGTTCTTCGATTTCTTCGGTGGACTTCTGGGTGCGCTGGGCGAGGCTGCGCACTTCATCGGCGACCACCGCGAAACCGCGTCCGGCCTCACCAGCACGGGCGGCTTCGATGGCGGCGTTGAGGGCCAGCAGGTTGGTCTGTTGTGCCACGGATTTGATCACGTCGAGCACACTGCCGATTTTGTCGCTTTCGCGCTTGAGGTGGCTCATGGCTTCGGTGGAGTTGCCGACCTCAGTGGCCAGGCGTTCGATCTGTGCGATCGCCTCGCCCACCACTTTGTCGCCTTCGCGGGCCTGCTGGTCGGCAGCGACGGCGGCTTCGGAGGCTTCTTCGGCGTTGCGCGCGACTTCCTGCACGGTGGCGGTCATTTCATGCATGGCGGTAGCGACCTGGTCGGTTTCGACTTTCTGGTTGTTGACCCCGGCGCTGGTCTGCTCGGTCACGGCTGACAGTTGCTCGGCGGCGCTGGCGATTTGAGTGACGCCGTCGCTGATACCGCTGATCAGTTCACGCAGGCCCAGGGTCATGCTCTGCATGGCGCGTTGCAGCTGACCCAGTTCGTCGCGACGTTCGGACGTGAGGTTGTGGGTCAGATCGCCTGCGGCAACCCACTCGGCCACTTTTAGGGTCTGATTCAGGGGGATGACGATTTGCCGGGTGATCGCCCAGGCTGCAATCAGACCGAACACCAGCGCCAGCACAGTAACGAGGGTCAGGGTGTTTTTTGCTTGCGCCGCGTCGCTGTCACGCTTGGCGGTTTGCGAGGTGGTCAGCTGCTTGCTCATGTCGAGCAAGACGTTGCCCTGGTCTGCCATGCGTTTGAGAGCGGCGGCGCTGGCCACTTGGGAATCGGCGAATTGGCTGACCGCTGCTCGATAGCCTTTGAGCGATTCAGTGGCTTGCTGCAGGTTGGCGATGTGCTGCTCCGGCAGTTTGCCTGGCAGGCTCTCGAGGTTCTTCAGGGCGTTGTCGACGGCGTCCAGCGCCGGTTGCTCAGCCTCGGCCTTGCCGCTGTAGGTGTAGCCGCGGACCTGGAAGCGCGCTTGCTGGATCAGTTTGCTCAGGTCGATCACGCTGTTGAACTGCGCGACGCTGTCACCTTGCAGCAGGGATTTCTCGACTTCCGCGACGCGGGCCACGGCATTGTCGGCAGTGGCGCCGAGTTTGGCGCGGGCGGCTTCGCGGTTGGCCGTTACCTGAGTCATGTCAGCGAAGGCGCGTTTGTATTCGTTCACGGCGGCCAGTTGTCGGTCGAGCATGGCAATGCTGTCGGGCTGCTCAAGCCGTTTGCGCACTATTTGCAGGTCCTCGTCGAGCTGGTTCAGCAGATCGCTGACCGCCGCCGGGCCTTGCTCGCCTTTGTGCATTTCGTAGTCCAGACGGGCGATTCGCAGGTCTTTGGTCAGGTCGTTTAGCGTGGCGATGTAGCCCAGTTTGTCGCCGCGCTCGGTCACGCTACTCAGGCCCGTCCAGCCGGTGAAGGTAATCAGCAGGGTCAAGAGCAATACCAGGCCGAAGCCTGCGCCGAGCTTGCGATTGACGCTCACATTTCCAAGGTTCTGGGCTAACCAACGGTACATGCTATTCACTCCCTTAGAGCATGAATGGGTCTATTGGGAGTGTATCGGCAGGCTGGAGGATATCTGTAGATAGGAGCGAGGCTTGCCTGCGAGGCGGTATTTCTGACACACCGCGGTGCTCCGATCGCGAGCAAGCTCTGCTCCTACGGGTGGGTGGGCGCCGCGATCGATTAGAACAGTCGGGAAAGGAGGGCGGTCACGGCTGTCTCGACCCGCAGGATACGCTCGCCGAGCTGTACCGGTTGCAGGCCGGCCTTGCCCAGCAGGTCGATTTCGTAAGGGATCCATCCGCCTTCGGGACCGATGGCCAGGGTCACCGGCTCATCCAGTCCACGCGGGCAGGGCGGGTAGTTGCCGGGATGACCTACCAGGCCGAGGGTGCCTTCGGTAATGGCCGGCAGACGATCTTCAACGAACGGTTTGAAGCGTTTCTCGATGACGATTTCCGGCAGCACAGTGTCGCGCGCCTGTTCCAGGCCGAGGATCAGTTGCTCGCGAACCGCTCCGGGTTCAAGAAACGGTGTTTGCCAGAAGCTTTTTTCGACCCGGTAACTGTTGACCAGCACCACGCGCGGCACGCCCATCGCAGCGACGGTTTGCAGCACGCGGCGGAGCATCTTCGGCCGTGGCAGGGCCAGCAGCAGCGTCAATGGCAGCTTGGCCGGAGGCGGCTGGTCGAGGCTGACCTGCAACTCTGCTTCGTGAGCTTCCAAGCGCAGCAACTCGGCCGAACCCATCAATCCGCCAATATGCCCGACCCGCAAGCTGTCACCGACGACGGAGCGATGGACTTCCTGCATGTGAGTCAGGCGCCGATCGCGCAGGATCACTCGGTCGGCCGCAATGAAGTCGGCTTCGAAGAGGAGCAGCAGGTTCACGGCTGGGTCGCTGGCGGCTGGTCGTTATGGTCGCTGTCGGCGGGCTGGTCGTCCGGATGCTCGCCGCGCTTGCTGATCAGGCTGCCGAAGAGGATGCCGATTTCGAACAGTAGCCACATCGGCACCGCCAGCAACGTCTGCGAGAAGATGTCCGGCGGGGTGAGGATCATGCCGACCACGAAGCAGCCGATGACCACATACGGGCGGATTTTCTTCAGGTATTTGACGTCGACCACACCGATCCACACCAGTAGCACCACCGCCACCGGGATTTCGAACGCTACACCGAAGGCGAAGAACAGCGTCATGACGAAATCGAGGTAACTGGTGATGTCGGTCATCATTTCCACGCCGGCCGGGGTGGCGGCGGCGAAGAACTTGAAGATCAACGGGAACACCAGGAAGTAGGCGAAAGCCATCCCTGTGTAGAACAGCACAATGCTTGAGACCAGCAATGGCACCGCGATGCGTTTTTCGTGCTTGTACAGGCCTGGCGCAATAAAGCCCCAGATCTGGTGCAGGATCACCGGGATCGCCAAAAACAGCGAGACCATCATCGTCAGCTTGAGCGGGGTGAGGAACGGCGAGGACACGTCGGTGGCGATCATCGTCGCGCCCGCCGGCAGGTACTGGCGCAGTGGTATGGAGACGAAGGTGTAGATCTGCTGGGTGAAGGCGAACAGCCCGGCGAAGATCACGAAGATCGCCGCGACACAGCGCAGCAGGCGGGTGCGCAACTCGGTGAGGTGCGAAACCAGCGGCATGTGCTGGTCGTTTTCCGGTTTATCAGCGCTCATGGGGCTCGCGGCGGCAAAGTTGGGTCGTGGGGGGCTGGCGTACTGGGTACCGCCGCAGGAGAAGCTGGTTCTATCGATGTTGGCGTGACAACAGGTTCGGCAGGGCTGACGGCTGTAATCGCAGGCGTTGGCTCGACGGCAGCCGTAATCGGTGCAGGCGCTCGAACCGTCTGCTCAGCCACCGGCTCGAAGGTTGTCGGCGTCTGTTGTTGCGGCGCGAGGATCTTCCGCGCTTCCTGCTCCAGCGACAAAATGTGTTCGTTGTGCAGTTGCCGACGAATCTCGTCGGCACCGATTTCACGTTCAACTTCCTGTTTGATCGCGTTGAAACTGCGCTTCAGGCGGCCTATCCACAGGCCGGCCGTGCGCGCAGCACCCGGCAGACGCTCGGGGCCGAGCACCAACAGGGCAACGAGACCGACGAGCAGCAGTTCAGAGAAGCTGATACCAAACATTAGTCAGTGCTCACGAGTCTTTGCGGATCGGCTCTTCGACTTTATGCGCCTGCACATCAATGGTGTGCGGCTCGTTCAGTGGCGAAGCCTGTGGCTGCACCGGCGGTACCGGTTGGGCCGGTGTCGCGCTCGGATCAGCCGGTTTTTCCTCGTCGTTCATGGCCTTGCGAAAGCCCTTGATCGACTCGCCGACGTCAGTGCCGAGGTTTTTAAGTTTCTTGGTGCCGAACACCAGCACCACGACAACCAGGATGACGATCCAGTGTTTCCAGTCAAAAATGCCCATGCTGCAACTCCTCTCTTATAAGTGTTATTCAAGCGGACGGACGCGAAGCCTTCTCGACGTGCCCGGATGTACCGATGCGCCGCTCCAGCTCGTCCAGCACAGCCTGTGGATGCTGCCCCAGTTGGGCGAGCATGACCAGACTGTGGAACCATAAATCGGCGGTTTCGTAGATCACATCACTGCAGTCACCGCTGATGGCGGCGTCCTTGGCGGCGATGATGGTTTCCACCGATTCCTCGCCGACTTTTTCCAGAATCTTGTTCAAGCCCTTGTGGTACAGGCTGGCGACATAGGAGCTGTCGGCCGCTGCGCCTTTGCGCTCTTCCAGCACTTGTGCCAGACGGGTCAGGGTGTCAGTCATTTCAGTGTCCTGCCGAATAGATGGCGTGCGGGTCTTTGAGCACCGGGTCGACGGTTTTCCAGTCACCGTTTTCATAGACGCGGTAGAAGCAGCTTTGACGGCCGGTGTGACAGGCGATGTCGCCGATTTGTTCGACCATCAGGATGATCACATCGGCGTCGCAGTCCAGGCGCATCTCGTGCAGTGTTTGCACATGCCCGGACTCTTCGCCTTTACGCCAGAGTTTGCCACGGGAACGCGACCAATAGATGGCGCGGTTCTCAGCGGCGGTCAGCTCCAGTGCTTCGCGGTTCATCCAGGCCATCATCAGCACACGCCCGGTTTTGTGATCCTGGGCAATTGCCGGCACCAGGCCGTCGCTGTCCCATTTGATCTCATCCAGCCATTCTTTCATCTTCGACTCCGACAACCGGGCTCAGCGCTCGTTGCTGCGCCTCGGCGATGTGGAACAGTGTGCCAGCACCTTACGCCACTGGCTATCGGCGCACGACCAGATACAAACCGACGGCAATCATGATTCCGGCCGGCCAATGCCCTAATTCATTCAACGGCCCACCGGCAGCGAGTATCGTACCGCCGGCCAGATGTGCAGTACCGAGCAGGCGCAGGAATACGTCGTCCTTGCGTTTGTGCCACTGTGGCGGCGAATTGGACACAGGGGGTTGCGACATGCGTTCGAGCAGGTCGCGGGTCATGTTGGCCAGGTGTGGCAGTTGCTCGACCTGATTGTGCAGGTTGCCCAGCAGTGTTTTCGGGCTGACGCGCTCGCGCATCCAGCGTTCGAGGAACGGCTGGGCGGTGTTCCACAGGTCCAGGTCCGGGTACAGCTGACGGCCCAGGCCTTCGATGTTCAGCAAGGTTTTCTGCAACAGCACCAGCTGCGGTTGCACTTCCATGTTGAAGCGTCGTGCGGTCTGGAACAGGCGCATCAGCACCTGACCGAAGGAGATGTCTTTTAATGGTTTTTCGAAAATCGGCTCGCAAACGGTACGGATCGCCGCTTCGAATTCATTGAGCTTGGTTTGCGCCGGCACCCAGCCCGAATCGATGTGCAGCTGAGCGACGCGGCGGTAGTCGCGCTTGAAAAAGGCGAACAGGTTGCGCGCCAGATAGTCCTGGTCTTCCGGGGTCAGGCTGCCGACGATGCCGCAGTCGATCGCAATGTACTGCGGGCTCCACGGTTGCACGGTGCTGACGAAAATGTTGCCGGGGTGCATGTCGGCGTGGAAGAAACTGTCGCGGAACACCTGGGTGAAGAAGATCTCCACGCCGCGTTCGGCGAGCATTTTCATATCGGTGCGCTGGTCGGCCAGGGTTGCCAGATCGGTGACCTGAATGCCGTAGATGCGCTCCATTACCAACACTTTTGGCCGGCACCAGTCCCAGTAAACCTGCGGCACGTAGAGCATCGGCGAACCTTCGAAGTTACGTTTCAGCTGGCTGGCGTTCGCCGCCTCGCGCAACAGGTCGAGTTCGTCGTAGATGGTTTTCTCGTAGTCCTGAACCACGTCCACCGGGTGCAGCAAACGGGCATCAGCGGAGAGCTTTTCGGCAGCGCGAGCGAGGATGAATAGCCAGGCCAAATCCTGGGCGATGATTGGCTTGAGGCCTGGGCGTATGACCTTGACCACCACTTCTTCGCCGCTTTTCAGTTGCGCGGCGTGAACCTGGGCTACCGAGGCCGAGGCCAGCGGTTCGAAGTCGAAACGGCTGAAGACTTCGCTGATTTTCTTGCCAAGCTGGCTTTCGATCAGATCCACCGCCACTTGAGAATCAAACGGCGGAACGCGGTCTTGTAACAGCATCAGCTCGTCGGCGATGTCTTCGGGCAACAGGTCACGGCGAGTGGACAGAATCTGGCCGAACTTGATGAAAATCGGCCCTAGATCCTGCAACGCCAGGCGCAGGCGCGCACCGCGGGTAAGCGTCAGTGTCTTGCGCGGAAACCAGCGCCACGGCAAGGCATAGCGCAGCGCCAGGAGAAACCAGGGCAGCGGCAGGGCGAACAGCAGGTCATCGAGGCGGTAGCGGATTACGACGCGCTGGATGCGCAACAAACGGCGGACGGCAAGCAGCTTCATGCGTTATCGCTTGAATCAAGGGATCGGGAAAGACGCTCGAAACGCGCCTCAAGACGTTCCAGATCGAGCTTGATCTGGTCCAATTCACTAAAACGGGCTTCGGCTTCGTGTTGGCCTACCAGGGCGCGCGACTCTTCGCTGAGGTATTCGGCAAGGTTCTGGTTCAGGCTGGCGAAACCCTGTCGATACCAGCGTGCACGGCTGCGAAGGTGGCCGCTGATCAGTTGCGTGGCGACCGGGCCGAGCCCGCGCGAGAGTTCGTACTCCCAGTCCAGCTCAAGGTCTTGCAGTATCGTGGCGAGCTCCAGCAGTACCGCGCTGTCACCTTCAAGCTCGACTTCGGGGCTGTGGAGGATCGACGTCTTGTCTTTGCTCAGCGCCAGGCTCAGCAAGCTCGACGCCGGAGCGCGCAAGGTGCAATCGGCATCGGCGGCCCAATGTGCGGCCAGCATCAGGCCTTCATCGCTGGGCATGATGAACAGCTGCAACGCCGGGCTGCGGCAATCGACAGCAATCACCTTGCCGCTCAGGTGCTGCAAGCGCGGCAGGGCCGTGCTGTCGAGACGCAACACGCGGTTGAGGCCATGTTCGACGCCGGCGAGCAGGCCGCTGAGCAACATCAGGGTTTGATGCCGCGATGCAGGGCGACGATGCCTGCGGTCATGTTGTGGTAGGTCACGCGGTCGAAACCAGCGTCGACCATCATCGATTTCAGGGTTTCCTGATTCGGGTGCATGCGGATCGACTCGGCCAGGTAGCGATAGCTTTCCGAGTCATTGGTGATCAGCTTGCCCATCAGCGGCATGAAGGCGAACGAATAGGCGTCGTAGGCTTTGGACATGAGTGCGTTGGTTGGCTTGGAGAACTCCAGCACCAGCAGACGGCCGCCGGGTTTGAGTACGCGCAGCATGGAACGCAGAGCATCTTCCTTGTGCGTCACGTTGCGCAGGCCGAAAGCGATGGTCACGCAGTCGAAATGGTTGTCCGGGAACGGCAGTTTTTCTGCGTCGGCCTGGACGAACTCGACGTTGCCGGCCACACCCAGATCCAGCAAACGATCGCGACCGACCTTTAGCATGGACGCGTTGATGTCAGCCAGTACTACCTGGCCGGTTGGGCCCACCAGGTGCGAGAATTTTCTGGTCAGGTCGCCCGTACCACCAGCGATGTCCAGCACGCGATTGCCGGTGCGGACTCCGGACAGTTCGATTGCGAAACGCTTCCATAGCCGGTGCATACCACCCGACAGCAGGTCGTTCATCAGGTCGTACTTGGCGGCTACCGAGTGGAAAACCTCAGCGACTTTTTCCGCCTTTTGGCTTTCCGGGACGTTTTTGAAGCCGAAGTGAGTGGTGGGTTCGGCATCGCTGCCTTTGCGCTGATCAGTCATATCGCTGTCACCAAAAGAGAATGCGGGACATTCTAATCCCGGTGGCGATCTTTGTCTTGGCAAGGCTGAATGTAAGATAGGCAACCGTTGGGACGTTTTGACGCACTTGGGTCAAGATGCTCCAGATAAGCCCCGATAAAACAGGAGTCATTCAATGGCCCGTATAAGTGTTGAACGTGCCCATGGCCTGGGCCTTGAAGCTGCCCGCGAAAAGGCCGAAACCCTGGTGCAAAAACTGGCCGATCAATATGGGCTCGTGCCCCAATGGTCCGGCGATACCGTAAAACTCAAGCGCTCCGGTGTGAATGGCGCGGTCGAGGTGGGTGAAAAGTCGATCAAGGTGAATGTCGAACTGGGCCTGTTGATGTCAGCCATGAGTGGCACCATCAAATCGGAAATCGAAAAAGCGCTGGATAAAGCCTTCGCGTAATCGTGCTTTTGTTTCTGTAGGAGCCGAGCTTGCTCGCGATAGCATCACCGCGCTGGATCAGAAAGACCACGATGCCTGCATCGCGAGCAATCGAGCGTCGACCGGCTGCTCCTACAGGTTTGTGTCATTTCTTAGGGTGCCGTTTCTAATTTTTCTCACTACTTTGTGCCTGAGCCCCATTTTCTGCGGGCAGTTCCTCAAACCTTTTGCGCGTGAGGTGCACCATGGCCAAAGTTAGTCTGAAGAAAAAAGTCGACGTTCAGCCAACCACTCTGGGCGAAGTAAAAGTCTATGCCCGCAAGATCTGGCTAGCTGGCCTGGGTGCCTACGCCAAGGTCGGTCAGGAAGGCAGCGAGTACTTTCAGGAATTGATCAAGGCTGGTCAAACTGTTGAAAAAAAAGGCAAAAAAGTTGTGACTGAACAACTTGAAGCCGCCAACAGTCAGATCGATAACGTCAAGAGCGACGTCACCAGCTTCAAGGGCAAAGTCGAAGTGCAGCTGGATAAAGTCGAGAAGGCTTTTGACACGCGCGTCGCCAGTGCCTTGAATCGCTTTGGCATTGCGTCTAAACATGATGTTGAGACACTCTCTGCTAAGCTCGATGGGCTGACGGCATTGCTTGAACGTGTCGCGCGTAAACATTAAGGAGAACGGGATGGCTGGTAAAAAGAATACTGAAAAAGAAGGCAGCTCGTGGATCGGGAAAGTCGAAGACTACTCCCGCAAAATCTGGCTTGCTGGTTTAGGCGTGTACTCGAAGATTGATTCTGACGGCAGCAAACTCTTCGATACGCTGGTCAAAGATGGCGAGAGGGCCGAGAAGCTCACCAAAAGCGTCGTCAGCAAAAAAGTCGACGCCGCCAAGGACTCC
Source organism: Pseudomonas sp. F220 (assembly GCF_057813935.1). Taxonomy (NCBI): domain Bacteria; kingdom Pseudomonadati; phylum Pseudomonadota; class Gammaproteobacteria; order Pseudomonadales; family Pseudomonadaceae; genus Pseudomonas; species Pseudomonas sp. F220. The sequence continues at coordinate 329,929 of NZ_JBVASJ010000001.1, read as the reverse complement.
GCCCAATCGGCCAAGTCCCGTGTTGGTGATGTCAAAGATCGCGCGCTGGGCAAATGGGGCGAGCTGGAAGAGGCTTTCGACAAGCGTCTGAACAGTGCCATTTCGCGTCTGGGCGTACCGAGCCGCAATGAAGTGAAAGCGCTGCACAGCAAGGTCGATACCCTGACCAAGCAAATCGAGCGCCTGACGGGTGCTTCGGTCAAGCCAGTCGCGGCCAAAACTGCTGCGGCCAAACCGGCAGCAAAAACTGCAGCTAAACCACTGGTAAAAGCAGCAGCTAAACCTGCAGCCAAGCCGGCGGCTAAAGCAGCAGCAAAACCTGCCGCTAAAACCGCCGCAGCTAAACCTGCAGTGGCCAAACCGGCCGCTAAACCGGTTGCAGCAAAACCTGCTGCGGCGAAGAAGCCGGTTGCCAAAAAGCCAGCAGCACCGAAGGCTGCTGCACCCAAGCCTGCAGTTGCTGCTGCCAAGCCCGCAGTTGCGGTCAGCTCAGCGAACTCCGCTACTGCACCGACCCCTGCGGTCACCCCGACTGTTGCGCCGGCTTCACCGACGCCAACCAGTCAGTCCTGATTTTTTCGGGACTCACAAAAACGCCCGGCCTGCATAAGTAGGGCGTTTTTGTTTGGGAGAAGCGCAAAAAGCCAGACGTGACCCTGTAGCAGCATCCTCTCACTCATGCTCTTCCAGATACCGCAACGCCATTTGTTCCGTCGCCAACTTCACCGGTGCCAGCAAGTGCGGCGCTACCAGCATCATGATCTGGTACACCACGACCCGCACCTCACCCTCGCGATCAAGGATCCGTTGATAGTCGAGGGAAAACAGCAGCGTCATGGTGATCTGCTCGACCAGTTGCCCCAACGCCTGTGTGTCGCTGACCAACTGCCCTTGTGCTTTCAAACGCGCCAATAGAGATGCCAGGGTTCGCTTCAAAGCGTTGAGCAGATTGCGAATACCTTTGGCCAGCTTTGGCAAGCGTCCGGCGAGGTTGGACAGGTCCTGGAACAGAAAGCGGTAGTGCGCCAGGCGTTCGACGATCAGGTGCAGGAACAGCCAGTAATCTTCAGCGGCCAGTTGTGCATCCGCCGGCGGATCTAGCAGCGGGGTCAGTTCGCTCTGGAAACGCTCGAACAAACCAAGGATTAGTGGTTCCTTGCCATGGAAATGGTAGTAGAGGTTGCCAGGGCTGATGCCCATCTCATTAGCAACCTCCATGGTGGAGACATTCGGTTCGCCCTTTTGGTTGAACAGTTGCAGGGCACATTCGAGGATCCGGTCGCGGGTTTTCATCCAGTCTTCTTGGTTATTGAGTCATGCCACGGCCAAAAGCCCGACCGTGGCGTAGAGAGAGTTCAGCGCACGCGCACATAGGTACCTGGCGCCGCCTCCATCGGTGGATAGTTCTGGTTGCCGAGGGCCATCAGGGTTTCCCGTTGGGTACCGGAGCGCTCCTGAATCCAGCTCAGCCACTGTGGCCACCAGCTGCCTTCGACATGGGTGCCGTCGTAATACCAGGCGCGTGGATCGCCACTGAGCTTGGGGTTTTCGATGTAGTTGGCCTTGGGGTTGCCCGGCGGATTGAGGATGCTCTGAATGTGCCCGCTGTTGGACAGTACGAAGCGCCGGTTGCCACCCAGCAGCAGGGTCGAGCGGTACACCGCGTCCCACGGGGTGATGTGGTCGTTGATGCCGGCCACGCTGAAGCTGTCTACGTTGACCTTCTGCAAATCGATAGGCGTACCGCAGACCTCCAGCCCACCGGGATGGCTCAGCGGGTTGTGCTTGAAGAAGTCCAGCAGGTCGCCATGGAATGCCGCTGGCAGGCGTGTGTTGTCATTGTTCCAGTACAGAATGTCGAAGGCCGGTGGTTCCTTGCCCAGCAGGTAGTTGTTGACCCAGTAGTTCCAGATCAGGTCATTGGGGCGCATCCAGGCGAAAACTTTCGCCATGTCCCGGCCTTCGAGCACGCCGTGTTGGTAGGAGCGGCGCTTGGCTGCTTCCAGGGTCTGCTCGTCGGCGAACAACGTGGCCGGGCTGTCCAGCTGGCTATCCAGCAGACTGACCAGGTAGCTGGCGCTGGAGACCCGCCGCAGTTGCCGCTTGGCTTGCAGGTGGCCTTGCAGCGCGGCGATGGTCAGGCCGCCGGCACAGGCGCCCATCAGATTGACTTCGCGCGCGGCGGTGATGGCGCGGCAAACATTCAGTGCTTCCTCCAGAGCCTCAACGTAACTGGACAGGCCCCATTCGCGGTGGCGAACATCCGGGTTACGCCAGCTGACCACGAACACTTGCAGGCCATTCTTCAACGCGTACTGGACGAAGCTGTTACCCGGGCTGAGGTCGAAAATGTAGTACTTGTTGATCTGCGGTGGCACGATCAGCAACGGCTTGGCGTACTGCTTTTCGCTCATCGGCTTGTATTGCATCAGCTCAAGCAGTTCGTTGCGAAACACCACCGAACCTGCGGTGGTTGCCACGGACTTGCCGACCTCGAAGGCGTGTTTGGTGACCTGGCTGGGCAGCCCGTTGTTGTGCATCAGGTCGTCGAATAAATGGCTGAGGCCGCGGACCACGCTGTTACCGCCAGAGTTGAACAGCTCCTTGATCGCCAGCGGGTTAAGCAGGGTATTGGAGGGGGACACAGCGTCATTGAGCAGCGCGAAGGCGAAATGCGCGCGGGCGCGGTCATCGGCGCTCATACCGCTTTCATCGATCCAGCTTTTGACCTGCTTCTGCCAACTCAGGTAGGCCTGCAGGCTGCGACGATAAAACGGATTCAGTCTCCAGGTCGGGTCCGCAAAGCGGTTGTCCTGCGGGTTCGGCGTGTGCAGCGTTTCGCCCAGCAGCACGCGGCCCAGCTGGCCTCCCAGGGCCAGCGCATGACGGGCGCTGTGCACCGGGTGGCGCAAGCTGTGGGCGGCCAGGCTGCGCAAGGTCGAGAACAGATCCCGGCCGCGCAGACCGGTAATCGCACTCTGAGCGTTGATGAACGTGGCCGGTGTGGGCAACAAGCCCGGCGTTGGTTTCTCTCTCATGAGTCAACACTCCTTCGTCAAGCCATCAACAAGCACATCAATTCAAGACAGACACCATAGTCGGTCCAGCCCGTTCTTGCGCAGGCGAAGGTCCTTTCAACATGCACGAGACTCTACGTTCTGCCGAGCGGCGTCGGGTGCGGATGCATCACTGCCCGCTGACGCTCCTCCTGAAGAAACCTCATGATAATCGGCGCGACGGCTTCGGCACGGGTGATCAGGAACAAGTGACCGTCGTCGATTATGTGTAGCTGGGTGTTGGGAATCCGCCAGGCCAGTATGCGCATATTGATCAGCGGGATCAGCGGATCGTCGTCACCGGCCAGCACCAGGGTGGGCTGATGAATCTTGTGCAGCCAGTGAATGCTGGTCCAGCCCAGGCCAGCGAACAGTTGCCAGTAGTAACCCAGCTTGCCGGCAGAACGCACTTTGCTGGCGTGTTCTGCGGCCAGATTGGGGTCGCGCCGAAAGGAACCGCCATAGATCAGCGGAGCGATGCGAATCACATGGGAAGGCTGAATGTAGCGCCGTGGACTTGCCATCATCCATAACACTTTCGGCTTGCCCGGCACCATAAAGGCGCCTGCTGCGGTTGCCGCGAGCACTAGTTTTTTGCAGCGCTCTGGATAGTCATAGGCAAACTGCTGGGCCAGCGCCCCACCCCAGGACACGCCCACGACGTTGACTTGCCCATAGTCCAGGTAGTCGAGCATGCGCGCGGTCAGTTTGGCCAGCCCCGGGAAGCGGTAGGGCCTGCCGGGGGTCGACGAACCGCCGACACCGGGAACGTCGAAGGCAATCACCTCCAGGTCCGGGTCAAGCGCCTGGATGAACGGAAACACCAGCTCCAGGTTGGCGCCGATGCCATTGAAAATCAGCAAGGGCGTCATATGAGACTTGCCGGGGCGTACCGCGGTGCGGATGGTTTGGCCATCCAGGTCGACAGTACGGAATATGAACGGTTGCGGCATCTCAGAAGCCCTGTGGGTTAAATCGCCGGGCACGCCGTCCTGAGCGTGCTTCAGATTATTCGAGGCCTGGCCTCGGCTGTATGGGTAGGGCTCGCGGCACTTCCGAGTGCCGCGGACTTCTCGACGGGCTACAACTTAACGTTCATGCACATACGTGCCCGGTGCGGCTTCCCCTGACGGATAGGCCTTGTTGCCCAGGCCGGTCGGTGATTTTTTCAGTTTGCCCGAGCGTTCGGCCTGCCAGGCCTGCCAGTGCAGCCACCAGGAGTCGGTGTGTTTGGTTGAGTTTTCTTGCCAGTCGTTGGCGCTCACCGGCATGTCGGTGCTGGTCATGTAACGTGATTTCGGATTGCCCGGCGGGTTCAGAATGCTCTGGATATGCCCGCTGCTGGACAGCACGAACTCGACCTTGCCACCGAACAGTTGCGCCGACTTGTAGCAAGACTTCCAGGGCGTGATGTGATCGTTGGTGCCAGCCAGAGAGTAGATGTCGGCGGTGACCTGTTTGAGATCGATCGGAGTGCCGCTCACTTCCAGTGCATTGGCGCGGATCAGTGGGTTATTTTTGAACATTTCGATCAGGTCGCCGTGGAACGCAGCAGGCAACCTTGTGGTGTCGTTGTTCCAGAACAGGATGTCGAAGACCGGAGGCTCATTGCCCAGCAGGTAGTTGTTGACCCAGTAGTTCCAGATCAGATCGTTGGGGCGCATCCACGCAAAGACCTTGGCCATGTCGCGGCCTTCCAGCACGCCTGCCTGATACGAGTGGCGCTTGGCGGCTTCCAGGGTCTGTTCGTCGATGAACAGTGCAACCTGGGAATCGAGAGTGGTGTCGAGCACGCTGACCAAAAGGGTCAGGGCATTGACCTTTTTCTCGCCGAGGGCGGCGTAATGGCCCAGGAGCGCGGTGCAGGTGATGCCGCCGGAGCAGGCGCCGAGCATGTTGATGTCTTTGCTGCCGGTGATGGCAGAGACTACGTCGACGGCTTCTTTCAGTGCATCGATGTAAGTCGACAGACCCCACTCACGCTGGGCCTTGGTCGGGTTGCGCCAGCTGACGATAAAGGTTTGCTGGTTGTTGCGCAGGCAGAAACGCGCCAGGCTTTTGTCCGGGCTCAGGTCGAACACATAGAACTTATTGATCTGCGGCGGGACCACCAGCAGCGGGCGCTCATGAACCTGTTCAGTGATAGGCCGGTACTGGATCAATTCGAGTACGTCGTTGCGGAAAACTACCGCACCTTCAGTCGTCCCCAGGCTCTTGCCGACTTCGAAGGCGCCCATGTCTACCTGGCTCGGCATGCCGCCGTTGTGTACCAGGTCTTTGGCCAGATTCGAGAGGCCGTCGAGCAGGCTTTTGCCGCCGGTCTCGAAGAACCGTTTGACCGCCGCCGGGTTGGCCGCACTGTTGGTCGGGGCCATGGCTTCGGTCATCAGGTTGATCACGAAGTGGGCACGGCCGATGTCCTGTTCGGACAGATTGCTGTTGCCGATCCAGTCGTGGAGCTCCTTGCGCCACGCCAGATAGGTTTGCAAATAGCGTTTGTAAAGCGGGTTCTGGCTCCAGGCCGGGTCGTTGAAGCGACGGTCATCGCCTTCCGGTTGCAGCGTCGATTTGCCGAATATCACATTCTTCAGCTCGACGCCAAAATGCGCGACGTGCTTGACGCTGTGAATGGGTTGTTTGATGGCCTGGGTTAAGACCATCCGAGCAGAAGTAAGCAGATCTTTTCTACGCAAACCGATGACAGGATTAAGTCCCAGAGTGTTTTCCGAGGCTTGACGTTTCAGGTCATCGCTATTCTTGTTACTCATCTACGACGCTCCATTGTCCTGAGACGAGTACCGGGACCAGCTGTGTAGTCACACAGCAAATGCCAGGTACTACTGCTCGGGTGACCGTTAATTGCGCACTGCTGCGTTCTAATTCAGAGAGCTCTGCACGGAACTTGCCAGCTCCATTGGTTACCCGAGTTTAATTTTTTTCGCAAGCAGGCCAATCGCTGGCCGCACAGCAGAGCATTCAAACAGATGAAATTAGAAAATGCCCTCTAAACAGCAAGAAGCCTGATTTAGAGCATCAGCTTGACGATGGACTCGCTCGGGTCGCGGGACTTTCCGGCGGCTTTGAGCTCTGCAAGATAATCCGCCCAAAGTGCTTCCTGACGTTGTGCCAGTTGGTACAGATAATCCCAAGTGAACAGGCCGCTGTCGTGGCCGTCGTCGAAGGTCAATTTCAGTGCGTACTGACCGGCCGGTTCGACCTTGCTCAGGCCTACGCCGATCTTGCCAAATTGCAGGATAGGTTTGCCGTGGCCCTGGACTTCGGCGGAAGGAGAGTGCACGCGAAGGAATTCGGCGGGCAGGTGATACACCTCATCCGGCGCGTATTTCAGCGTCAGGGTTTTCGAGGCTTTGTGCAGTTCGATATCGGTGGGGAGTTTGGTCATGACCTGTCGTCCGTCTGTATGAGAGACCTGTCGGAATTTGATCTGTAAAACACCACAGTTCAAATGTGGGAGCGGGCTTGCTCGCGAAGGGGTCATAACATTCAGCATCAACGTTGAATGTCAGACCGCTTTCGCGAGCAAGCCCGCTCCCACAGGTCCGCTAGCGCTGTAAGTATGGCTTACAGGATATAACGGGAGAGGTCTTCGTTCTGCGCCAATTCGCCGAGGTGGCTGTTGACGTAGTCGGCGTCGATCAGGATCGCTTTGCCGTCATGGGCGCTGGCCAGATCGCCGGCACTGAACGACACCTCCTCAAGCAGACGCTCGAGCAATGTGTGCAGGCGACGGGCGCCGATGTTCTCGGTCTTCTCGTTGACTTGCCAGGCGATCTCGGCCAGACGCTTGATGCCGTCGGGCAAGAACTCGATGACCAGGCCTTCGGTTTTCAACAGCTCGCGGTATTGCTCGGTGAGCGAGGCATGGGGTTCGCTGAGGATGCGTTCGAAGTCTTCAGGTGTAAGCGCCTTGAGCTCGACGCGGATCGGCAAACGGCCTTGCAGCTCCGGCACCAGATCGCTCGGCTTGCTCAGGTGGAACGCGCCGGAAGCGATGAACAGGATATGGTCGGTTTTGACCATGCCCAGCTTGGTGTTGACCGTGCAACCTTCGATCAGCGGCAACAAGTCGCGCTGTACGCCTTCGCGGGACACGTCGATGCCACCGGAGTTGCCACGTTTGGCGACCTTGTCGATTTCGTCGATGAACACGATGCCGTGCTGCTCGACCGCTTCCAGCGCTTTGGCTTTCAGTTCTTCTTCATTGACCAGGCGACCGGCTTCTTCGTCGCGTACCAGCTTCAGCGCTTCCTTGACCTTGAGCTTGCGGTTCTTGCGCTTGCCCTTGCCCATGTTGGCGAACAGGCTTTGCAGCTGGTTGGTCATTTCTTCCATGCCCGGAGGCGCAGAGATGTCGACGCCGGCCGATTCGGCTACTTCGATTTCAATTTCTTTGTCATCCAGCTGGCCTTCGCGCAGGCGTTTGCGAAACAGCTGACGGGTATTGGAATCCTGGCTCGGTGCAGCGTCTTCGTTGAAGCCCATGCGTGCCGGTGGCAGCAGGGCGTCGAGGATGCGCTCTTCGGCGGCTTCTTCGGCGCGATAACGAACCTTGGTCATTTCCTGTTCGCGCAGCAGCTTGATTGCCGCATCGGCCAGATCGCGAATAATCGACTCGACGTCGCGACCGACATAGCCGACCTCGGTGAACTTGGTCGCCTCGACCTTGATGAACGGAGCGTTGACCAGTTTGGCCAGGCGCCGGGCGATTTCGGTTTTACCGACACCGGTCGGGCCGATCATCAGGATGTTCTTGGGCGTTACCTCGACGCGCAGTTCTTCAGGCAGTTGCATCCGGCGCCAGCGGTTACGCAGCGCGATGGCGACGGCGCGTTTGGCATCGTCCTGGCCGATGATATGGCGGTTGAGTTCGTGGACGATTTCGCGGGGAGTCATGGACATAATATTTGGCGGTCCTCAAGCAAGAATGAAAGCCGTGGCACGATGGCCGAAACAGACTTATTCCGCGAGATCCTGCTCCTCAATGGTGAAGGTATGGTTGGTGAATACACAGATGTCGCCGGCAATGCCCAGAGCGGTCTCGGTGATTTCCCGGGCCGACAGATCGGTCTTCATCAGCAGCGCGCGAGCAGCGGCCTGGGCATAACCGCCACCGGAGCCCATGGCGATCAGGCCGTCTTCAGGCTCAACCACATCGCCATTACCGGTGATGATCAAGGACGCGTCTTTGTTGGCAACTGCCAGCATGGCTTCCAGGCGGCTTAGGGAGCGATCGGTGCGCCATTCTTTGGCGAGTTCTACGGCAGCGCGAACCAGGTGACCTTGATGCTTCTCGAGCTGGCCTTCGAAACGCTCGAACAGAGTGAAGGCGTCAGCAGTGGCCCCGGCAAAACCGGCGATGACTTGACCGTGATACAGGCGGCGAACTTTTTTCGCGTTGCCTTTCATCACGGTATTGCCGAGAGAAACCTGGCCGTCGCCGCCCATGACGACTTTGCCGTGGCGGCGAACTGAAACGATGGTGGTCAAGGGAGAGTCTCCACGCAGCGGGGCGAAAATGCCCTGATGGAAACTCATATGGGGGTGGCGGGGAATTTTTCAACCGTGAGAGGGGTTGGGAGATGAGCGGTGTTTGCGGGTGAAGGTTGTGTCGTCTGGGCTAAAGCCTTCGCGGGCAAGCCTCGCTCCTACAAGGATTGCGCTGAACCTGTAGGAGCGAGGCTTGCCCGCGATTAACCGCGAAGCGGTTGGAATTAGCGGCTCTGGCGTTGTTGTAACAACAGATTGCTAAAACCACTGCCGGCCAATTGTTTCTGCGCCGTGGTCAGCTGTTCACGATTGCTGAACGGCCCGACTAACACCCGATACCAGGTCTCATCCTTAACGGTCCCCGACTCAACGGCAACCGCCTGCCCGAGCAGGATGATCTGCGCGCGAACCTTGTCGGCATCGGCTTCTTTACGGAACGAGCCTGCCTGGAGGAAGAATTTGGTTACTGGCGCTGCTTTAGAAACCGGAGGCGCTGGCGGCGGGGTAATGCCGCTGAGTGCCGCCTGGGCCCGAGCAGTGTCGATCTTCGCCGCCTGGGCCGGGGTCACCGGAGCCACGGGGACGGGCTGCGGAGTCGGCAGGGTTTTCTCAGGCACGGCCTCCGGCGGCACGATGACCTCGGATTCCGGCAGCAACGTGTAGAAGTCGTATTTCGGCTTCACCGGTTGCTGTGGGCTCGGAGGCGTCTTGTTCGCTTCGGCGATCTTGGTGGCTTTCTGCTGCTCTTGCTTGACCCGTTTGACGTCATCGCCCTTGCCCGGTTCGAGCTTCATCAAAAAGACGATAAACGCGCCCACGGTGAGACCGATGGCCATCCACAACCAACCCGGGATAGGTTTCTTTGCAGGAGCTTGGTAACGGCTGGCGCCACGCTTTGGTGCAGGTTTTTTCTTGGCAGCCAACTTACATACGCTCCAGAGTTTCCAGGCCCAACAGTTCCAGGCCTTGCTTGAGTGTGCGACCGGTCAACGCCGCGAGACGCAAGCGGCTCTGCATTTGTGCCGGAGTTTGCGCAGTGAGGATCGGGCAATTCTCGTAGAAACTGGAGAACAGGCCGGCGACGTCATACAGGTAGGTGCAGAGGATGTGCGGTGTGCCCTTATCGCTGACGTTATTCAGCACTTCGCCGAATTGCGCCAGTTTGGCGGCCAGCTCATGTTCGTGAGCCGCCTCAAGTACGATTTGCCCTTCAACTTCGCTGAAGTCCTTGCCGAGTTTACGGAATACGCCGGCTACACGGGTGTAGGCGTACAACAGGTAAGGCGCGGTGTTGCCTTCAAAGTTGAGCATCAGGTCGAAGTTGAAGCTGTAGTCGCTGGTGCGATGCTTGGACAGGTCGGCGTACTTCACTGCGCCAATGCCCACGACCTTGGCGATGTTGCGTAGATCGGCTTCGGCAAGTGTAGGGTTCTTTTCCTTCACCAGCGTGTAGGCGCGTTCTTTAGCTTCGTTCAGCAGATCAATCAGCTTCACGGTGCCGCCGTCGCGGGTCTTGAATGGACGGCCGTCGGCGCCGTTCATGGTGCCGAAACCCATGTGCTCCATTTCCATCGGATGGGTCACGAAACCGGCGAGACGGGCCACTTCGAACACCTGCTGGAAGTGCAGGGCCTGACGCTGGTCGACGAAGTACAGCGCGCGATCAGCCTTGAGTTTGCCGCTGCGGTAGCGCACGGCAGCCAGGTCGGTGGTGGCGTAGAGGTAGCCGCCATCGGCCTTGACGATGATCACCGGTAGCGGATCGCCGTCGGCGTTCTTGAATTCGTCGAGGAACACGCACTGGGCGCCGTTGCTTTCCACCAGCAGGCCTTTGGCCTTGAGGTCGTTGACCACGTTGATCAGGTCATCGTTGTAGGCACTTTCACCCATGACGTCGGCCATGGTCAGCTTGACGTTCAGCAGTTCGTAGATGGCTTGGCAGTGGGACAGCGAGATATCCCTGAATCGCGACCACAGTGCCAGGCATTCCGGGTCACCGGCTTGCAGTTTCACCACCAGGCCACGGGCGCGGTCAGCGAACTCTTCGGACTCGTCGAAGCGTTGCTTGGCGGCACGGTAAAAGTTTTCCAGGTCCGACAGTTCGTCGCTGGTGATCGGGTTTTCCTGCAAGTAAGCCATCAGCATGCCGAACTGGGTACCCCAGTCGCCAACGTGGTTCTGACGGATCACAGTGTCGCCGAGGAACTCCAGCACGCGTGCCACGCCGTCGCCGATGATGGTCGAACGCAAGTGGCCGACGTGCATCTCTTTGGCCAGGTTCGGGGCCGACAAGTCGACCACGGTGCGCTGCACTGGGCCGGCCTTGCGCACGCCGACGTGGTCGTCGGCCAGTGCGGCGTCCAGGCGGGTGGCCAGGGCTTGAGTGTTCTGGAAGAAGTTCAGGAAGCCCGGGCCGGCGATTTCGGTCTTGGTGACGTTTTCGTCAACCGGCAGTGCGGCGATGATTTTTTCTGCCAGATCACGTGGCTTCATACCCGCAGGCTTGGCCAGCATCATGGCGATGTTGCTGGCGAAGTCGCCGTGGGTCTTGTCGCGGGAATTCTCCACCTGAATCGCCGGCGTCAGGCCTTCAGGCAACACACCTTCGTTGACGAGTTGGGTGATGGCTTGCAGGATCAGCTGGCGAATGGTGTCTTTCATGGTCTTCTCTTTCGACCGCAGGCGCGGCGGCGCTTCGATGCGCAGGTGGAAAAACTGGGCATTATCCGTTGCGAAGGCAGGCTTGCCAACCTTAGCAGGCCGGTTATGGATATGTGGTGACTATTCGGCCGTCATCGCGAGCAAGCTCGCTCCCACAGTGGATCCCGGCTGTTCATGCATTTTGTGTTTACCACCAACTCCCTGTGGGAGCGAGCTTGCTCGCGATGGCAATCGTCGAATCAATATAAATCCACCGGATCAACATCCAAAGACCAACGCACCTGTCGCCCGCTGGGCATTTGTTCCAGCGCCAGCAGCCAACTGTTCAGCAGCCGATGTAGCGGTGCGCGGGCGCTGGCTTGCAACAAGAGTTGCGCGCGATAGCGTCCTGCGCGGCGCTCCATGGGGGCCGGGACCGGGCCGAGCAGCTCGATGCCGGTCAGATTCTGTTCGCCCAGCAAGCGTTCGGCCTCACTACAGGCCTCATCGAGAAAGCCTTCGGCCTGCCCTGGTTTGTGCGCTTCAGCCCGCAACAGCGCCAAATGCGCGAAGGGTGGCAGACCAGCAGCGCGGCGTTCGCTCAGGGCCTGTTCGGCAAAGGCGAAATAACCTTGTTCGGTCAACTGCACCAACAGCGGATGATCGGCCAAATGGGTCTGGATAATCACTTTGCCCGGCTCTTCGGCGCGGCCTGCACGCCCGGCGACCTGGACGATCAACTGGGCCATGCGTTCACTGGCGCGGAAGTCACCGGAAAACAGTCCGCCATCGGCATCCAGAATCGACACCAGGGTCACCCGCGGGAAATGATGCCCTTTAGCGAGCATTTGCGTACCCACCAGAATGCACGGCTGACCTTTCTGAATGGTGGCGAACAGCTGATTCATCGCGTCCTTGCGCGAGGTACTGTCGCGGTCTACTCGCAGCACCGGGTAATCCGGGAACAGAATCCCCAGCCGTTCCTCGGCGCGTTCAGTGCCCGCGCCGACGGGACGCAAATCAACCTTGCCGCATTGCGGGCAGTGACGCGGTACGCGCTCGACATAGCCGCAGTGGTGGCAACGCAGTTCACCGGAGCGCTGATGCACCGTCATCCGCGCATCGCAGCGGCTGCACTCGGACATCCAGCCGCAGTCGTGGCACAGCAGCGTCGGCGCGAAACCGCGGCGGTTGAGGAACACCAGCACTTGCTGACCGGCCGCAAGGGTCTGGCCGATGGCTTGTTGCATCGGCCCGGAAATGCCGCTGTCCAGCGGGCGGCTTTTAACGTCCAGGCGTAGGAAACGTGGTTGTTGCGCACCGCCGGCCCGTTGGTTCAGGCGCAGCAAGCCGTACCGACCGGTGTAGGCGTTGTGCAGACTTTCCAGCGACGGCGTGGCCGAGCCGAGCACGATCGGGATGTTTTCCTGGCGTGCGCGCACCAGCGCCAGATCACGGGCGTGATAGCGCAGGCCTTCTTGCTGTTTATAGGAGCCGTCGTGTTCTTCATCGATGATGATCAGGCCAGGGTTTTTCATCGGTGTGAACAGTGCCGAGCGAGTGCCGATAATTATGTCGGCGTCTCCATCTCGGGCCGCCAGCCACGCTTCCAGCCGTTCGCGGTCATTGACTGCCGAGTGCACCAGCGCGATACGGGCGTTGAAGCGCTGTTCGAAGCGCGCCAGGGTTTGCGGTCCGAGGTTGATCTCGGGAATCAGTACCAGCGCCTGCTTGCCGGCCTGGAGGGTTTCGCGAATCAACTGCAAATAGACTTCGGTCTTGCCGCTGCCGGTGACCCCGGCCAGCAAAAATGCATGGAAACTGTCGAAACCTGAACGAATGGCTTCATAGGCGGCGCGCTGCTCCGGGTTGAGGGGTAATTCCGGTTGCGCCAGCCAGTGCTCATGGCGTTCGCCGGGAGCGTGTTTGCGGATTTCTACCTGCACCAGTTCTTTGGCCAGCAGCAGGTCAAGGCTGTCTTTGCTTAGCATGAGTTTGCTGAGCAACTGATGGGCCACGCCGTGGGGATGCTGCGCCAGTGTGGCCAAGGCTTCGCGTTGGCGTGGCGCCCGGCTGATACGCGGGTCGTCGAGCCGCGCGTCAGGGGAGATCGACCAAAAACGTTCCTGACGAGCTTCGGCCAGTTCGCCCTGGCGCAACAACACCGGCAGCGCCCAGCTCAGGGTATCGCCCAGGCTGTGCTGGTAATACTGGGACGTCCACAGGCACAGCTTGAACAGCGCCGGCGGCAAGGGCGGCGTGGCGTCGAGCAGTGCCAGCGCAGGCTTGAGCTTTTCTGCCGGGACTTCGCTGTGGTCGGTGACCTCCACCAGAATGCCGATCATCTCGCGACGGCCGAACGGCACACGCAGGCGCATGCCCGGATGCAGCTGAGCACGCAGGACACCCGCGGGGGCGCGGTAATCGAACAGGCGGCGCAGAGGCGAGGGCAGGGCGAGGCGCAGAATGGCGTCGGGCACGCGGGGGTTTCTCATTAAACGGGCGGTGAAGAAGGCCCGGAGCCTAGCAGACGGTCGGTGTAAGGGACAGCTTGCGTGATTGCAAAGGTCTGGTAGAATCCGCGGCCTAATTACGTGCGGTATTCAACAATAGTGTTGGGTGGCGGCACGCTAGCCCGAGGAATACACCATGAAAGCCGATATCCATCCAGCATACGAAGTAATCGACGTAACTTGCAGCTGCGGCAACAAGTTCCAGACTCGCTCGAATCTGTGCAAGCCACTGGGTACTGACGTATGCAACGAGTGCCACCCGTTCTACACCGGTAAGCAGAAGACTCTGGACATCGGCGGCCGTGTCGATCGCTTCAAGTCGCGCTTCGGTGCGTTCGGCGCAACCAAAGCTCCTGCTGCTGCAGAGTAAGGTTGGTCGTCTTGGAGAGCCTGTCTGGCTTCTCCTTGCTGATGAAAAAGGCGCCCCTCGCGGGCGCCTTTTTTGTGTCTGCGATTTGGTTCTCCAGCGCCCAGGCCTTCTGTCCAGCACCGAGCTCATTGATGACCGTCGAGGTTCAGCGCGTGGTCGATGGCGACACCATACGCCTGAGTGACGGCCGCAGCGTGCGCATGATCGGCTTGAATACCCCGGAGCTGGGCAAGAAGGGTCGATCGGATGAGCCCTTCGCCGTGGCAGCCCGCAAGCGCCTGGAGGCTCTGGTGAGCGAAAGTGACGGGCGGGTTGGCTTGCTTCTGGGGCAAGAGAGCAAGGATCGCTATGGTCGTACGCTGGCCCATGTATATGGCGCCAATGGTGCGAACCTTGAAGCTCTACTGCTGGCTGAAGGTCTTGGCTATCAAGTGGCCATTGCGCCGAACGTCGATCTTGTGGGCTGTCAGCAAGCTGCAGAGCACAGTGCACGCCAAGCCGGTCTCGGGCTTTGGCGGCAATCAACTGTACTGAAAGCGGATCAGATCACCACGTCGGGTTTCGCCGTGCTGAGTGGTCGTGTGAGCAATGTTCAGCGCAATCGTGGCGGGTTATGGATCGAGTTGCAGGATTCGGTTGTATTGCGCATTGCGCCTAATCTGCTGGACCAATTCGATGTCTCGATGCTGCAGCGCCTCAAAGGTCGGCAAATCGAAGTGCGCGGCTGGGTGCTCGATCGCTCTCGGCGTGGCGGGTTGAAATCCGGTCAGGCGCGCTGGTTGCTGCCATTGACCCATCCGGGAATGCTTGAGCTGGCGCAATAGAAAAAATTGTAGACATTTTTTCTATTGATTGTGAGCAGTTTACCCCTTGTGTTCCGTGCCTCTTGGTCCAAAGTCTTAGGGTAGGGCCCTTGACACCAGTGACTGGTCAGTCTTGTAGGGACTTTACGACACGAGTATCCTCGGCGGTCCGTCTGTCCCACAGTAAAAAGCGGAATGCCCACATGTCTGATTTGAAAACTGCCGCTCTCGAATATCATGCCCATCCTCGTCCAGGGAAGCTGAGCGTCGAGCTCACCAAAGCCACCGCTACTGCCCGCGACCTGTCGCTGGCCTATAGCCCCGGTGTAGCCGAACCAGTCCGCGAAATTGCCCGCGACCCTGAACTCGCCTACAAGTACACCGGCAAGGGCAATCTGGTTGCAGTCATTTCTGATGGCACCGCGATTCTCGGCCTGGGTAACCTTGGTCCATTGGCTTCCAAGCCTGTCATGGAAGGTAAAGGCGTGCTGTTCAAGCGCTTCGCTGGCATCGACGTGTTCGACATCGAAGTCGACTCCGAAAGCCCGCAAGCCTTTATCGACACCGTCAAGCGCATCTCCATCACCTTCGGCGGCATCAACCTGGAAGACATCAAGGCGCCAGAGTGCTTTGAAATCGAACGTGCTCTGATCGAGCAGTGCGACATTCCGGTATTCCACGATGACCAGCACGGCACCGCGATCGTTACCGCGGCCGGCATGATCAATGCCCTGGAAATCGCAGGTAAAACCCTGCCTGAGGCGAAGATCGTTTGCCTGGGTGCTGGTGCTGCCGCGATCTCCTGCATGAAATTGCTGGTGAGCATGGGCGCCAATATCGAAAACATCTTCATGGTTGACCGTACCGGCGTGATCCACTCCGGCCGTGATGACCTGAACCAATACAAAGCGGTCTTCGCTCACGCTACCGACAAGCGCACCTTGTCCGACGCGCTGAAAGACGCTGACGTGTTCGTCGGCTTGTCCGGCCCGAACCTGCTGAGCGCAGAAAACCTGCTGCTGATGGCTGCTAACCCGATCGTCTTCGCTTGCTCGAACCCGGATCCGGAAATCGCCCCGGAACTGGCTCACGCAACCCGTAACGACGTGATCATGGCCACCGGCCGTTCGGACTACCCGAACCAGGTCAACAACGTACTGGGCTTCCCGTTCATCTTCCGTGGTGCTCTGGACGTTCGCGCCAAACGCATCAACGAAGAGATGAAAGTGGCTGCCGCCAACGCCCTGCGCGAACTGGCCAAGCTGCCGGTACCACAGGAAGTGTGCGACGCCTACGGTGGCATCAAGCTGGAATTCGGTCGTGAGTACATCATCCCGAAACCAATGGACGCACGCCTGATCACCGTGATCTCCGATGCAGTGGCCAAGGCCGCGATCGAGACTGGCGTGGCTACCCTGCCGTATCCGAAGAACTACCCGCTGAAAAGCGTGGATGACGTGTTCAACGGCTAAGCCGTTGTAGCTTCAAAAAAAAGCCCTGGCTCGTGAGAGTCGGGGCTTTTTTGTGTGTCTGGGCTGACGTCATCGCGAGCAAGCTCGCTCCTACAGGTTCAGCGCAATCCTTGTAGGAGCGAGCTTGCTCGCGATAGGCCGCGCAGCGGCCGCAATGCTCAGAACAAATCGATTGGTGCTGCTTCATCCGCTGGCAATGGGCTGCCCGGTGCCCTGCCGTTACCCAGTTCGTTGACCGAAGGTGGGGTGTCTTCGCTCTTGAATAGCTCGAAGTAGGCATTCGGCGTGCCCGGTGTGGCTGCACGGCCGCTGATCGGGTCGACCCGCAGGCTGAGGATGCCTTCCGGCTCGCTCTGGGTGTGAGCCGGTTTGCCCTTGAGGGCGGCGCCCATGTAGCTCATCCAGATCGGCAGTGCGACGGTACCGCCGAACTCACGACGGCCAAGGCTTTCCGGCTGATCGAAACCGGTCCAGACCGTGGTCACGTAATCGGCGTTGTAGCCGGAGAACCAGGCATCCTTGGATTCGTTGGTGGTCCCGGTCTTGCCGGCCAGATCGGTGCGGCCCAGTGCCAGGGCGCGACGCCCGGTGCCAAGCTTGATCACGTCTTCCAGCATGCTGTTGAGGATGTAGGTAGTGCGACCGTCGATAATGCGTTCAGCTACCGCTGGCGTTTGCACCGCTGTTTGCGCTACGGAAGCGTCTCCGGACGTCGACGTTGGGTTGACGGTAAAGGTGTCGGCTACCGGAGCCGCAATCCCGCTGCTGGCAGCGTTGCCAGTCGGTACGCTTGGCGGGTTGGCAGTGAACAGGTTGTCACCGTTGCGGCTATCGATCTTGTCGATGATGTACGGAGTGATCTTGTAACCGCCGTTGGCGAACGTGCTCCACCCCGTGGCGATTTCCATCGGTGTCAGCGTTGCAGTGCCCAATGCCAGGGACAGGTTGCGCGGCAGGTCCTGCTTGTTGAAGCCGAACTTGCTGATGTAATCAATGGTGCGGTCGACGCCCAGGGCTTGCAGTAGACGGATCGAAACCAGGTTGCGCGACTTGTATAAGGCTTCGCGCATACGGATCGGACCGAGGAACGTGTTGGTGTCGTTCTTCGGGCGCCAGACCTTGTCCAGGTATTCATCGACGAACACGATCGGTGCGTCATTCACCAGGGTCGCCGGGGTGTAACCATTGTCCAGCGCGGCGCTATAGACGAACGGCTTGAAGCTCGAGCCCGGTTGGCGCTTGGCCTGCATCGCTCGGTTGTAGTTGCTTTGCTCGAAAGCGAAGCCACCAACCAGCGAGCGGATTGCACCGTTCTGCGGATCAAGGGAGACCAGTGCACCCTGGGCGACCGGGATCTGGCTGAATTTCAGCGAGTTGTCCGCCTGACGTTGCACGCGGATCAGGTCGCCGACCTGGGCAACATCCGACGGCTGCTTCGGATTGGGGCCCATGCTGTTGGTGTTCAGGTATGGTCGGGCCCATTTCATGCTGTCCCAACTGACATGTTCTTCGCCAGTGCGGGTCAGGACCTGCACACCGTTCTTCTCGATTTGAGTGACGATGGCTGGATCAAGCCCGCTGATCGGACGCTGCTTGGTCAGTTCCAGGACCCAGGCTTCATGAGTCTTGCCCGGCAGGCGGGACTCGGGGCCGCGGTAGCCGTGGCGTTGATCGTAGGTGATCAGGCCTTCATGGACGGCAGTGTTGGCCATTTCCTGCAGGTTGCTCGGCACCGTGGTGGTGACGCGGAAGCCTTCGGTGTAGGCATCGCTGCCATAACGGCCAACCATTTCGGCTCGAGCCATTTCAGCGATGTACGGCGCATTAACTTCTGGCGTCGGTACGTGGTAGCTGGCGTTGAGTGGTTCGGCCAGCGCCGTCTGATAGGCCGTCTCGTCGATTTTTCCGAGCTTGTACATGCGCCCCAGAATCCAGTCGCGACGCTCCTTGCTGCGTGCCGGGTTGGCCAGGGGGTTGAAGCGCGAAGGGGCCTTGGGCAGGCCGGCGATCATTGCCATTTGTGCCAGGCTGGCGTCACGAATCGACTTGCCGTAATAGACCTGCGAGGCCGCCTCGATCCCGTAGGCGCGGTTGCCCAAATAGATCTTGTTGACGTAGAGCTCGAGGATCTCGTCTTTGGTCAACTGACGTTCGATCTGCAAGGCCAGGAGGATTTCTGTGGTCTTGCGCGAGAAGCTGCGTTCGCTGGAGAGGAAGAAGTTCTTCGCGACCTGCATGGTGATGGTGCTGCCGCCGGACTGAATGTGTCCGCTTTTTACCAGCTGAGTGGCGGCACGCATCAGGCTGCTGGGATCGACGCCATAGTGATTGGCGAAATTGTCGTCTTCAGCAGAAAGTAACGCATTAATGAAATTGGGGGGAATGTCGGCGAAACGGATCGGTGTGCGGCGCATTTCGCCGAACTCTGCGATCAACTTGTCGTCGCTGCTGTAGACCCGCAAAGGAATCTGCAACTGGATACTTCTCAGCGCCTCTACCGAGGGCAACCCAGGACTAAGATACAGAAACGCGCCGCTCAGACCGAGGAGCAGTCCGCAGAAAACAGCGACGATAGACCACCCGAAAAACTTCAGCAGACGAATCAAGGCTTTTGGATTTCCAGAGAAGAGGATGAATTAGGCGTCAGAAGATTCACGGTAAACAGGATCAACCCACGATTGAGATAAAAAGCGAAAAAGCGCTGGGCATTATAAGCATTTTTCGGCAGCAAGCGTCATTTGCGCTTCTGTCAAGACTCAGTCATTGAACGCATCGAACAATAAAGAGTCCGTAACTCACGGATAGTCATAGGGAATTGGTAGTGCTAGGACTCTTCAACAAAAAAGCCAACACGCTTCTGGGGATCGATATCAGCTCCACCTCGGTCAAGCTTCTCGAGCTAAGCCGCTCGGGAAACCGCTACCGGGTGGAGGCGTACGCGGTAGAACCGCTGCCGGCAAACGCCGTGGTCGAGAAGAACATCGCCGATCTGGAAGGGGTGGGGCACGCGTTGTCACGCCTGCTGCTCAAGGCTAAGAGCAGTGTCAGGAACGTGGCCGTGGCGGTCGCCGGGTCGGCGGTGATCACCAAGACCATCGAGATGGACGCCGGGCTTTCTGATGACGACATGGAAAGCCAGCTGAAGATTGAAGCCGATCAGTACATTCCCTACCCGCTCGAAGAAGTCGCCATCGATTTTGAAGTTCAGGGTTACTCTGCGCGCAATCCTGAGCGCGTCGAAGTGCTGTTGGCGGCCTGCCGAAAGGAAAACGTCGAGGTTCGTGAAGCGGCCCTGGCCCTTGCCGGGCTGACCGCCCGAGTGGTCGATGTCGAGGCGTATGCCCTGGAACGTTCGTTCGGTTTGCTCACGGCGCAATTGGCCAGCCCTCAGGACCGTTTGACGGTGGCGGTGGTCGATATCGGTGCAACCATGACCACCCTGAGCGTCCTGCATGACGGGCGGATTATCTATACCCGCGAGCAGCTATTCGGCGGGCGCCAATTGACCGAGGACATCCAGCGCCGCTACGGCTTGTCGATGGAAGAGGCGGGGTTGGCAAAAAAACAGGGAGGCTTGCCGGATGATTACGTCAGTGAGGTTCTGCAGCCATTCAAAGACGCACTGGTCCAGCAGGTCTCGCGCTCTCTGCAATTTTTCTTCGCTTCGGGTCAGTACAGCTCGGTCGATTACATCCTGTTGGCGGGCGGTACGGCTTCCATCACGGGGCTGGATCGACTGATCGAGCAGCGCCTCGGTACGCCCACTCAGGTGGCCAATCCTTTCGCCGACATGACGCTGGGTAGCAAGGTCAACGCCGGTGCGTTGGCCAGCGATGCGCCAGCCTTGATGATTGCCTGCGGTCTGGCTCTCAGGAGTTTTGACTGATGGCGCGAATTAACCTTCTACCTTGGCGCGAAGAGCTGCGCGAAGAACGCCGCAAACGATTTTTGATGGCCTTGGCGGGGGTGTTGGCGGCAGCGATAGGGGGGGTGCTTATCACTGACCAATACATCAGCGGCGAGATCGACCGGCAAACTGCCCGCAATAACCATGTCAGCCAGCAAATTGCTCTGCTTGATGAGCGGATCAAACAGATCAGTGAGTTAAAGACCCGTCGCCAGCAACTCGTGGAGCGGATGAGGATCATCCAGGATTTGCAGGGCAATCGGCCGGTCAGCGGTCGAATCTTCGACCAACTGGCCCGTACGCTGCCGGACGGGGTGTATTTCACCGAAGTGAATATGACTGGCAAGACCCTTTCCATCACTGGAGCTGCTGCGTCGAACAACCGTGTCTCAGACTTGATGCGCAACCTCGACGCGTCCGACTGGTTCGATGCGCCGAGTCTGACTGAGGTCAAGGCAAATGCCGCGGGTACTGTCGATCAGGCCAACGTCTTCCAGTTGACCGTTCGTCAGACCCAGCCCGCCGCCGCGGAGGGCTCGAAATGACTCCGCTTGAATGGTTCGAGGGGCTGCGCAAGATCGATCTGAACGATCTGGACATGAACAACATGGGGGCATGGCCGGCTGCCGTCAAAGCCATGGTCGGCGCCTTGCTCATGGTTTTGGTAGTGGCGCTGGGCTACAGCTTCTACCTCAAGGATCTTCAGGATAAGTTCGATCAGCAGCGTGCGGATGAAGTCACCTTGAAGGCGCAGTTCGCGAGCAAGGCCCATTTGGCGGCGAATCTGGAGCGTTACACCGAGCAGATGAAGGACATGGAAAACTCCTTCGGCATGCTGCTGCGTCAGCTTCCCAGTGATACCGAGGTGCCCGGTCTGTTGGAGGACATCACTCGCACGGGGTTGGGCAGTGGGCTGGAGTTCGAGGAGATCAAGCTGCTGCCTGAGGTGGCTCAGCAGTTCTACATCGAGTTACCGATCCAGATCACCGTCACCGGTGCTTACCATGATCTGGCGACCTTCGTCAGCGGCGTGGCTGGCCTGCCGCGAATCGTCACCCTGCATGATTTCGAGATCAAACCGGTCACGCCGGACATTGGCTCGAAACTGCGCATGAGCATCCTGGCCAAGACCTACCGCTACAACGACAAGGGGCTGCAGAAATGAAAGCAGCCTGGATATCAATGGTTGTAGTACTGATTGGGTTGTCCGGCTGCGGCGGCGATTACGACTTCAGCGATCTGGACGCCTATATGAACGAGGTGCGTTTGCGACCTCCCGGCAAGATTGAACCTACGCCGACATTCAGGTCTTACCAAGCATTCACGTACAGCGCCGCGTCCTTGCGCAGCCCGTTTTTACCGCCGGTCAGGGCAGATCTGGCGGGGCGACAGCATGGATCGCGCAATGTAAAGCCGGACCTGAGTCGGGCGAAGCAGTTTCTCGAAGGTTTCAATGTCGAGCAGTTTGAAATGGTCGGCACGATCTCCAACGCCTCTGGCTCCTTCGCCTTGCTGCGAGGTGCTGGCGGCGTGCATCGGTTGAAAGTCGGCGATTACCTGGGGCGCAACGATGGCCGGATCGTGGCCATCAGTGACTCGCAAGTCGATGTGGTTGAAATCGTTTCCGATGGTGAGGGTGCCTGGCTGGAGCGACCGCGGACCATCCCTTTGAAAGTGCACTCATAGTGGAACTCGAAAAATGAACAGGACTATTTCGTCCCTCGGTATTGCGCTATGGATAGCGCTGATGTCACCGATGGTACAAGCGGCCAACCTCAAAGCGCTGGATGTTGCCGCGCTGCCGGGGGACCGCGTCGAGTTGAAGTTGACATTCGATGGGCCGCCTCCTGCCCCCCATGGCTATACCACCCAGCAACCTGCACGAATTGCCCTCGACTTACCGGGAGTGACCACTCAACTGGCGAGCAAGAATCGCGATGTGGGCACCGGCAATGCGCGTAGCGTGACGGTGGTTGAGGTCGAGGATCGTACTCGGCTGATCATCAATCTGACGGCGCTGGCGCCCTATAGCACGCGCGTCGAGGGCCACGATCTGTTTGTGGTGGTCGGTCAGGGCGCGACGGTTGCGCAGAAGACTCAGTCGAGCGCGCCCCGAGTGACCACGCCCGCACGGGCCAAAGCGTTTGCGCCAGTGGGTAAAGCCATCAGAGGTGTGGATTTCCAGCGTGGAGAGTTGGGAGAGGGTAACGTCGTCATTGAGTTGTCGGATCCTGGCATCAGCCCGGATATCCAGGAGCACGATGGCAAGATCATCCTGAATTTCGCAAAAACCCAACTACCCGAGCCGCTGCGAGTCCGGCTGGACGTCAAGGATTTCGCCACCCCGGTGCAGTTTGTCAACGCCAGTGCTGCCTCCGATAAAGCCAGCATCACCATCGAGCCCGGTGGTGCCTTCGACTACTCGACTTATCAGACCGACAACAAATTGACCGTCAGTGTTCGGCCGATGACCACCGATGACTTGCACAAGCGTAACGCCGAGCGCTTTGCCTACAGCGGCGAAAAACTGTCGCTGAATTTTCAGGACATCGATGTGCGCTCGGTGCTGCAACTGATCGCCGACTTCACCAATCTTAATCTGGTTGCCAGTGACACGGTGCAGGGCGGTATCACCTTACGCTTGCAGAATGTGCCATGGGACCAGGCCCTGGACCTGGTGCTGAAAACCAAAGGTCTCGACAAACGCAAGATCGGCAACGTCCTGCTGATTGCTCCGGCGGATGAAATCGCCGCCCGCGAACGCCAGGAGCTGGAGTCGCAAAAGCAGATCGCCGAACTGGCGCCACTACGGCGTGAGCTATTGCAGGTCAACTACGCCAAGGCCGCTGACATCGCCAAGCTGTTCCAGTCGGTCACCAGTGCCGAGGCGAAAATCGATGAGCGTGGATCTATCACCGTTGATGAGCGGACCAACAACATCATTGCCTACCAGACCCAGGACCGCCTCGATGAGTTGCGTCGCATCGTTGCCCAACTAGATATCCCGGTGCGTCAGGTGATGATCGAAGCGCGAATCGTTGAAGCCAATGTCGATTACGACAAAAGCCTCGGTGTGCGTTGGGGTGGTTCGATCCAGAACAAGGGCAACTGGAACACTTCAGGCGTCAGCAATGGAACCACTCCGTCGTCCACCATTGGCACGCCGGGTAGCGCCAGTACCAACTCGCCGTTCGTCGATATGGGCACAGTGGGTAATACCTCGGGACTGGGCATCGCCTTCATTACCGATAACGTGTTGCTGGACCTGGAGCTGACGGCCATGGAGAAAACCGGCAACGGGGAAATTGTCTCTCAGCCCAAAGTGGTCACTTCCGACAAGGAAACCGCGAAGATCCTCAAAGGCACGGAAATCCCTTATCAGGAAGCCAGTTCCAGCGGTGCAACCTCGGTGTCCTTCAAGGAGGCGTCGTTGTCGCTGGAAGTGACACCACAGATCACTCCGGACAATCGCATCATCATGGAGGTCAAGGTCACCAAGGATGAGCCGGACTATCTGAACAAGCTCAACGATGTCCCGCCGATCAAGAAGAATGAAGTCAACGCCAAGGTACTGGTCAACGACGGAGAGACCATCGTAATCGGTGGCGTTTTCTCAAATACTCAAAGCAAGGTTGTAGATAAAGTGCCATTTCTCGGAGATGTGCCGTATCTTGGCCGCCTTTTCCGAAGGGATGTCGTTTCGGAGAAAAAATCCGAGCTGCTGGTATTCCTGACTCCGCGTATCATGAATAACCAGGCGATTGCTGTGAGTCGTTGATTCTGTGCGAAATTTGATTCTTGTTGGGCCAATGGGGGCTGGAAAAAGCACCATTGGTCGCTTGCTGGCCAAAGAGCTGCGCCTGCCGTTCAAAGATTCCGATAAGGAAATTGAATTGCGCACGGGCGCTAATATCCCGTGGATCTTCGATAAAGAAGGAGAGCCAGGCTTTCGTGATCGCGAAGAGGCGATGATTGCCGAGCTCTGCGCTTTTGACGGGGTAGTGCTGGCGACCGGCGGCGGTGCAGTGATGCGCGATGCCAATCGTCAGGCGCTGCATGCCGGTGGGCGGGTGGTTTATCTGCATGCCTCCGTGGAGCAGCAGGTCGGTCGCACCGCCCGCGATCGCAACCGTCCGCTATTGCGCACCGCAGATCCGGCGAAAACCCTCAGAGATCTGCTGGCGATTCGCGATCCGCTTTATAGGGAAATCGCCGACCTGGTGGTGGAAACCGATGAGCGGCCGCCGCGAATGGTGGTTCTGGATATTCTCGAACGCTTGCAGCAGCTTCCTCCCCGTTAATGCACAAGGCGAAATGCGCTATCCTCGGCGTCCGGTCATGAACGGTATAAATCATGGCCCATGGCTATCGATGGGCGTCAGAAAACCAGGCGTTGCCGGCCGTTAATGCAGGGCGGGACGCCAGCTTCCATTTCACTGTGGGGACACATGCAGACACTTAAGGTCGATTTAGGCGAGCGTAGCTACCCGATTCATATTGGCGAAGGTTTGTTGGACCAGCCTGAGCTGCTGGCACCGCATATCGCCGGGCGGCAGGTGGCAATTATCTCCAACGAGACCGTTGCGCCGCTTTATCTCGAGCGTCTGACCCGCAGCCTCGCGCAGTTTTCGGTTATTTCCGTGGTGCTGCCCGACGGCGAAGCCTTCAAGAACTGGGAAACCCTACAGACTATTTTCGACGGTTTGCTCACCGCACGGCATGACCGCCGAACCACCGTGATCGCCCTTGGCGGCGGTGTTGTTGGTGACATGGCCGGTTTTGCTGCCGCTTGCTATCAGCGTGGCGTCGATTTCATCCAGGTGCCGACCACTCTGCTGTCGCAAGTCGACTCGTCAGTGGGTGGAAAAACCGGGATCAATCATCCGCTGGGCAAGAACATGGTCGGTGCTTTCTATCAGCCCAATGTGGTGCTGATTGACACCTCGACGCTCAATACACTGCCTCCCCGCGAGCTGTCTGCGGGCTTGGCGGAAGTCATCAAATACGGGTTGATCTGCGACGAACCTTTCCTCACCTGGCTCGAAGAAAACGTCGATCGACTGCGTGCTCTGGACCAAGTGGCCCTGACCGTTGCCATCGAACGCTCCTGCGCGGCCAAGGCTGCTGTGGTTGGCGCTGACGAACGTGAGACCGGCGTGCGCGCCACCCTCAATTTGGGGCATACCTTCGGCCACGCCATCGAAACTCACATGGGCTATGGTGTCTGGCTGCATGGTGAGGCGGTCGCCGCCGGAACCGTGATGGCCCTGGAAATGTCCACGCGACTGGGGTGGATCACCGCGCAAGAGCGTGATCGCGGGATTCGCCTGTTCCAGCGTGCCGGGTTACCGGTCATTCCTCCCGAGGAGATGACCGAAGCAGATTTTCTCGAACACATGGCAATTGACAAGAAAGTGATCGACGGTCGTATGCGTCTGGTGCTGTTGCGCCGAATGGGCGAAGCCGTAGTGACCGACGATTATCCGAAAGAGGTTTTACAGGCCACGCTGGGAGCGGATTACCGCGCCTTGGCTCAGCTTAAAGGTTAATAAGATCCCGATGACTAGTTTGCATGCCGACGAGGCTTTCCTCGGCCATTACCAGTTGAGTCACGACCCTTTCGCTCCACGGGTGCCTGGCTTCAAATTCTTCCCTGCCCAGCGCAAACCGGTGTTGGGGCAATTGCACCACCTGGCCCGCTACAGCCAGCTGCTACTGGTAGTCACCGGACCGCAAGGCAGTGGTAAGACCTTGCTGCGTCAGGCGTTGGTGGCCAGTACCAACAAACAGTCAGTGCAAAGCGTGGTGGTTTCCGCCCGTGGCGCCGGCGACGCGGCAGGTGTGCTGCGCCAGGTAGCTCAGGCGCTGAACGTTGCCCAGGCTGAAATCGGCTCGATTCTGGCGCAGGTGGTGCAGCTCGCGCTGACCGGCCAGGAAGTCTATTTGCTGGTGGATGACGCCGAGCAACTCGACGAGTCTGCGCTTGAGGCGCTGCTTGCGCTGGCCGCGGGTGCTCCTGAAGGTCGCCCGCATGTGTTCCTGTTCGGCGAGTCTTCGCTGATCGCAGGTTTGGAGCAGTTGAGCACCGAGGAAGAACGTTTCCACGTCATCGAATTGCAGCCCTACGCTGAAGAAGAAACCCGCGAATATCTGGCTCAGCGTCTCGAAGGCGCCGGTCGGGGGATCGAACTTTTCTCCGCGGATCAGATCTCTGATATTCATGAAAGCTCCGATGGGTGGCCTGGCACCATTAACCAGGTCGCTCGCGATGCAATGATCGAAGCCATGATTGCCAGCCGCTCAGCGGTCAAGCGTCCAAGTATGGGGTTCAATATGCCGAAGAAACACGTATTGGCTATATCCGCCGTCGTCGTGGTGGCGGTGGCAGCTGCCTGGTTGATGCCAGGTCGTAGCAAAGCACCGACCACTGGCGCGCCAGCCAACGAACAGGCGCAATTGCCATTGGGGCAAACACCAAAACCGAACAGCGGCGGTGCCCCGGCAGTCGAGTTCGCCGGTAATACTCAGCCGATGCCTCTGCCGTTGGTTGGGCAGTCGCAACCGGTCATGCGCGGTCCATTGGCTGAAGCGACTGGCCGCATCAAAGAAGGCGACGACGGTGTGCCGGTTGCAGGTTCTAGCGCAACACCCCCGACTGTGACCACCACAGCGCCTCCTGCAGGCCTCTCGGCTGGTCCGGCACCGACCCCGGCTACACGCCCAACGCCTGCTCCGACGCAGGTCGCTACCACCAAGCCAGCGCCCGTGGCCAAGCCTGCACCGGCGCCCGTGGTCAAGCCAGTCCCGGTCACCAAGCCTGTCGAGAAGCCAGTCGCCGTGGCTAAAGCCGCTACCGGTGGTAGCTGGTACGCCGGGCAAGCGCCAGGCAACTTCGTGGTGCAGATCCTCGGCACCAGCTCCGAAGCCACTGCTCAAAATTTCGTCAAAGAGCAGGGCGGCGAGTACCGTTATTTCAAGAAAACCCTGCAAGGCAAGCCGCTGTACGTGATCACTTACGGTAATTTTGCCAATCGCGATGCAGCCGTTACCGCTATCAAGGCCTTGCCAGCGAAGGTTCAGGCTGGTAAACCTTGGCCTCGCTCTGTCGCCAGCGTCCAACAGGAACTGGCAACAACTCGCTGAAGATTCGGCGGCCTTACCCAGGCCGCCTCTCCCGGCACCTCAAAATTTTCCGCAGGCGCATGCTGCTTTCAAAGCCGCGTGCTTTGTGGTGTCTGCGTCACCGTAGTTTTTGAGTCGTAGCGGTCAGAATTAAAAAAGTTTTGACTAGCACAGCATATCGCTTTAAACCTTTCATAAATGCGACATAGATT
Source organism: Pseudomonas sp. F220 (assembly GCF_057813935.1). NCBI lineage: Bacteria > Pseudomonadati > Pseudomonadota > Gammaproteobacteria > Pseudomonadales > Pseudomonadaceae > Pseudomonas > Pseudomonas sp. F220. The sequence continues at coordinate 302,326 of NZ_JBVASJ010000001.1, read as the reverse complement.
TGCGACATTTCGTCGCCAAATTTGTGAGCGTCTGTGTCGGTGTGTACAATGACCTCCCTTTTGCCCCGCAAAGCTGGCGTACGTTCAGCGCGGATGGTAAGTGGTTGAATTGAAAAGAAATTTGCCTCGAAAAGAGGCAGCCTGGTGAGAAAGTGTCTATGAAAGCAGGTCTGTACCAACCAGATGAATTCAAGGATAACTGCGGTTTCGGCCTGATAGCCCATATGCAGGGCGAACCCAGTCATACCCTGTTGCAAACGGCCATTGAGGCCCTGACCTGCATGACCCACCGCGGTGGGATCAACGCTGACGGCAAAACCGGCGACGGTTGCGGTCTGCTGATGCAAAAGCCGGATGTGTTCCTGCGTGCCATCGCCCAGGAAACCTTTGGCGTCGAACTGCCCAAGCAATACGCTGTGGGCATGGTGTTCTTCAATCAGGACCCGGTCCGCGCCGAAGCCGCTCGCGAGAACATGAACCGCGAGATCCTGGCCGCCGGCCTGCAGCTCGTCGGCTGGCGCAAAGTGCCAATCGATACCAGCGTACTCGGCCGTCTGGCCCTTGAGCGTCTGCCGCAGATCGAGCAAGTGTTTATCGGCGGTGTTGGCCTGAGCGATCAGGACATGGCCATCAAGCTGTTCAGCTCCCGTCGTCGCTCGTCCGTGGCCAACGCTGCAGACACCGATCACTACATCTGCAGCTTTTCCCACAAGACGATCATCTATAAAGGCCTGATGATGCCGGCGGATCTGACCGCCTTCTATCCAGACCTTAGTGACCAGCGCCTGCAAACCGCGATCTGCGTGTTCCACCAGCGCTTCTCCACCAACACCCTGCCGAAATGGCCGCTGGCTCAGCCGTTCCGCTTCCTCGCGCACAACGGCGAGATCAACACCATCACCGGCAACCGCAACTGGGCCGTGGCCCGTCGCACCAAGTTCGCCAACGATTTGATGCCCGATCTGGAAGAGCTCGGCCCGCTGGTCAACCGTGTCGGTTCCGACTCCTCGAGCATGGACAACATGCTCGAGCTGATGGTCACTGGCGGCATCGACCTGTTCCGTGGCGTGCGGATGATCATTCCGCCAGCGTGGCAGAACGTCGAGACCATGGACGCCGATCTGCGCGCGTTCTACGAATACAACTCCATGCACATGGAACCGTGGGATGGCCCGGCCGGTGTGGTCATGACCGACGGCCGCTACGCGGTCTGCCTGCTCGACCGTAACGGCCTGCGCCCGGCGCGCTGGGTGACCACGAAAAATGGCTTCATCACCCTGGCCTCGGAAATCGGCGTCTGGAACTACCAGCCTGAAGACGTGATCGCCAAGGGCCGTGTAGGCCCGGGGCAAATCTTTGCGGTGGATACCGAGACCGGTCAGATCCTTGATACCGACTCCATCGACAACCGTTTGAAGTCCCGTCACCCGTACAAGCAATGGTTGCGCAAGAATGCCCTGCGCATCCAGGCGACTATGGAAGACAACGACCACGGTTCGGCTTTCTACGACGTTGACCAGCTCAAGCAGTACATGAAGATGTACCAGGTCACCTTCGAAGAACGTGATCAGGTATTGCGCCCATTGGGTGAGCAAGGCTACGAAGCGGTCGGCTCCATGGGCGACGACACGCCGATGGCTGTGCTGTCCCAGCGTGTACGTACGCCGTACGACTATTTCCGTCAGCAGTTCGCGCAGGTCACCAACCCGCCGATCGACCCGCTGCGTGAAGCCATCGTCATGTCGCTGGAGATCTGCCTCGGTGCCGAGCGCAACATCTTCCAGGAGTCGCCGGAGCATGCCTCGCGCGTGATCCTCAGCTCGCCGGTGATTTCCCCGGCCAAATGGCGTTCGTTGATGAACCTGGATCGCCCGGGCTTCGAGCGTCAGATCATTGACCTCAATTACGACGAGAGCATCGGCCTTGAAGCGGCGGTGCGCAATATCGCCGACCAGGCTGAAGAAGCCGTGCGTACCGGTCGCACCCAGATCGTGCTGACCGATCGCCATATCGCGCCGGGCAAACTGCCGGTGCACGCTTCATTGGCTACTGGCGCAGTACACCACCGCCTGACCGAAAAAGGCCTGCGCTGCGACAGCAACATCCTGGTCGAAACCGCCACCGCGCGCGATCCGCACCATTTCGCCGTGCTGATCGGCTTCGGTGCCTCGGCGGTCTATCCGTTCCTGGCCTACGAAGTGTTGGGCGACTTGATTCGTACCGGTGAAGTGCTGGGCGACCTCTACGAGGTGTTCAAGAACTACCGCAAAGGCATCACCAAAGGTCTGCTCAAGATCCTCTCGAAGATGGGTATCTCGACCATCACCTCGTACCGCGGTGCTCAACTGTTCGAAGCCATCGGCCTGTCCGAAGAAGTGTGCGAGCTGAGCTTCCGTGGCGTGCCGAGCCGCATCAAGGGTGCGCGTTTCGTCGACCTCGAAGCCGAGCAGAAAGCCCTGGCGGCAGAAGCCTGGAGCCCGCGCAAGCCAATCCAGCAGGGTGGTTTGCTGAAGTTTGTCCATGGCGGCGAATATCACGCCTACAACCCGGACGTGGTCAGCACCTTGCAGGCCGCTGTGCAGCAGGGTGACTACAGCAAGTTCAAGGAATACACCGCGCTGGTGGACAACCGTCCGATCTCGATGATCCGCGACATGTTCAAGGTGAAAACCCTTGAGCAGCCGCTGGATATCAGCGAAATCGAACCGCTGGAATCGGTTCTCAAGCGTTTCGACTCCGCCGGGATCTCCCTGGGCGCATTGTCGCCGGAAGCTCACGAAGCCCTGGCCGAAGCCATGAACCGCCTGGGTGCGCGTTCCAACTCCGGTGAAGGCGGCGAAGACCCTGCGCGTTACGGCACCATCAAAAGCTCGAAAATCAAGCAAGTGGCTACCGGCCGCTTCGGTGTGACTCCGGAATACCTGGTCAACGCCGAAGTGCTGCAGATCAAAGTCGCTCAGGGCGCCAAGCCCGGTGAAGGCGGCCAGCTGCCCGGTGGCAAGGTCAACGGTTTGATTGCCAAGCTGCGTTATGCAGTGCCTGGCGTCACCCTGATCTCGCCACCGCCGCACCACGACATCTATTCAATCGAAGACTTGTCGCAGCTGATTTTTGACCTCAAACAGGTCAATCCCAAGGCGCTGGTTTCGGTGAAACTGGTAGCAGAAGCGGGCGTCGGCACCATCGCTGCCGGTGTGGCCAAGGCTTACGCGGACTTGATCACCATCTCCGGCTATGACGGTGGCACCGGTGCTTCGCCGCTGACTTCGATCAAATACGCTGGCGCTCCGTGGGAACTCGGCCTGGCCGAAACTCACCAGACCCTGCGCGGCAACGACCTGCGCGGCAAGGTTCGGGTGCAGACTGATGGCGGCCTGAAAACCGGCCTCGACGTGATCAAGGCGGCGATCCTCGGCGCTGAAAGCTTCGGCTTCGGCACCGCACCAATGATCGCGCTGGGCTGCAAATACCTGCGTATCTGCCACCTGAACAACTGCGCCACCGGCGTAGCCACTCAGAACGACAAACTGCGCAAAGATCACTACATCGGTACCGTCGACATGGTGGTGAACTTCTTCACCTACGTCGCTGAAGAAACCCGTGAGTGGCTGGCCAAGCTGGGTGTGCGTTCCCTCGAAGAGCTGATCGGCCGTACCGATCTGCTGGAAATCCTCGAAGGTCAGACGACCAAGCAGAAGTATCTGGACCTGACTCCGTTGCTGGGCAGCGATCACATCCCGGCGGACAAGCCACAGTTCTGCCAGGTGGAGCGTAACCCTCCGTTCGATAAAGGCCTGCTGGCCGAGCAAATGGTCAAGATGGCCACCTCGGCAATCAACGACCTGAGTGGCGCTGACTTCTCGCTGGATATCTGCAACTGCGACCGTTCCATCGGCGCGCGGATCTCTGGTGAAATCGCCCGTGCCCACGGCAACCAGGGTATGGCCAAGGCGCCGATCACCTTCCGCTTCAAAGGCACTGCCGGTCAGAGCTTCGGGGTGTGGAACGCTGGTGGTCTGAACATGTACCTGGAAGGCGACGCCAACGACTACGTCGGCAAAGGCATGACGGGCGGCAAGCTGGTCATCGTTCCGCCGATCGGCAGCGCCTACAAGACTCAGGACAGCGCCATTATCGGCAACACCTGCCTGTACGGCGCCACTGGCGGCAAGCTGTTCGCTGCCGGTACCGCGGGCGAGCGTTTCGCGGTGCGTAACTCCGGTGCTCACACCGTGGTCGAAGGCACTGGCGATCACTGCTGCGAGTACATGACCGGCGGTTTCGTCTGCGTACTGGGCAAGACCGGCTACAACTTTGGCTCGGGCATGACCGGCGGTTTCGCCTACGTGCTGGACCAGGACAACACCTTCGTTGACCGGGTCAACCACGAACTGGTGGAAATCCAGCGGATCAGCGGCGAAGCGATGGAAGCCTATCGCAGCCACCTGCAACGCGTGCTGGACGAATACGTCGAGGAAACCAATAGCGAGTGGGGTCGTAACCTCGCCGAAAACCTCGATGACTATCTGCGTCGGTTCTGGTTGGTCAAGCCTAAGGCTGCCAATTTGAAATCGTTGCTTTCCAGCACCCGTGCCAACCCGCAGTGATATGCGCCTGAAGAGTTTGATGAGGTTTTAACATGGCTGAACGTCTGAATAATGACTTCCAGTTCATCGAGGTCGGGCGCAAGGATCCGAAGAAGAAACTGTTGCGTCAACGCAAGAAAGAGTTCGTGGAAATCTATGAGCCCTTCAAACCCCAGCAGTCGGCCGATCAGGCCCACCGCTGCCTGGGTTGTGGTAACCCGTACTGTGAATGGAAGTGCCCGGTGCACAACTTCATTCCCAACTGGCTCAAATTGGTGGCCGAGGGCAACATCCTCGCCGCCGCCGAGCTGTCGCACCAGACCAACACCTTGCCGGAAGTCTGCGGCCGGGTCTGTCCGCAGGATCGTCTGTGCGAGGGTGCCTGCACCCTCAACGACGGCTTCGGCGCGGTGACCATCGGTTCGGTGGAGAAGTACATCACCGACACCGCGTTCGCCATGGGCTGGCGTCCGGACATGTCCAAGGTCAAACCGACCGGCAAACGTGTCGCGGTAATCGGTGCAGGCCCGGCGGGTCTGGGTTGTGCCGACGTGCTGGTGCGCGGCGGCGTCACCCCGGTGGTGTTCGACAAGAACCCGGAAATCGGTGGCTTGCTGACTTTCGGCATCCCCGAATTCAAGCTGGAAAAGACCGTGCTGAGCAATCGTCGCGAAGTCTTCACCGGTATGGGCATCGAGTTCCGCCTCAACACTGAAATCGGCAAAGACGTAACCATCGAGCACCTGCTCGAAGAGTACGATGCCGTGTTCATGGGCATGGGCACCTATACCTACATGAAGGGTGGCTTCGCCGGGGAAGACTTGCCGGGCGTGTACGACGCGCTGGACTACCTGATTGCCAACGTCAACCGCAACCTGGGCTTTGAAACGTCGCCGGAAGACTTCGTCGACATGAAAGGCAAGAAGGTCGTGGTACTCGGCGGCGGTGACACGGCGATGGACTGTAACCGTACTTCGATTCGTCAGGGCTCCAAGTCGGTGACCTGTGCTTATCGTCGTGACGAAGCGAACATGCCGGGTTCGCGCAAAGAGGTGAAGAACGCCAAGGAAGAGGGCGTGAAATTCCTCTACAACCGCCAGCCAATTGCAATTGTCGGTGAAGACCGGGTCGAAGGCGTGAAAGTGGTCGAGACTCGTCTCGGCGAACCGGACGCCCGTGGTCGCCGTACCCCTGAGCCGATTCCGGGTTCCGAAGAGATCATCCCGGCTGATGCCGTGGTCATCGCTTTCGGTTTCCGTCCAAGCCCGGCGCAGTGGTTCGAGCAGTTCAGCATCCAGACCGACAGCCAGGGCCGCGTCGTGGCCCCGGAACAAGGCCAATTCAAACACCAGACCAGCAATCCGAAAATCTTCGCCGGTGGCGATATGGTTCGCGGTTCTGATTTGGTGGTGACGGCAATCTTCGAAGGCAGAAACGCCGCCGAAGGGATCCTGGATTACCTGGGCGTCTAATCCGCGCTCCTGAGCTGAAATGCAGTAACCCTGTGGGAGCGAGCCTGCTCGCGAAAGCGGTCTGCCAGCCAACATCTCTGTTGGATGTGCCGGCCTCTTCGCGAGCAGGCTCGCTCCCACATTGGTTTCAGGGTGTTGCGAAAACCGTGATTCAACCGCGACAAATTGACCCGATAGACAAAAGGCACGGCTCTTGCCGTGCCTTTTGCGTCGCGCTCTGAGAAAATGCCCGCACTTTTTTTCCGGATGCCGACATGACTGCCCTGAAGAACGACCGTTTCCTTCGTGCCCTGCTCAAGCAACCCGTAGACGTCACCCCCGTGTGGATGATGCGTCAGGCCGGTCGCTACCTGCCTGAATACCGCGCCAGTCGCGCCAAGGCCGGTGATTTCATGAGCCTGTGCATGAACCCGGAGTTCGCCTGCGAAGTCACTATGCAGCCGCTCGACCGTTATCCACAGCTGGATGCGGCAATCCTCTTCTCCGACATCCTGACCATTCCCGATGCCATGGGCCAAGGCCTGTATTTCGAAACCGGCGAAGGCCCGCGCTTCAAGAAAGTCGTCAGCACCCTGGCCGACATCGAGGCCCTGCCGATCCCGGATCCGCACAAAGACCTCGGCTACGTCATGGACGCGGTCAGCACCATCCGCCGCGAACTGAACGGCCGCGTGCCCTTGATCGGCTTCTCCGGCAGTCCCTGGACCCTGGCCACCTACATGGTCGAAGGCGGCTCGTCGAAAGACTTCCGCAAGACCAAAGCCATGCTCTACGACAACCCGCAAGCCATGCACCTGCTGCTGGACAAGCTCGCGCAGTCGGTCACGTCTTACCTCAACGGTCAGATCATGGCCGGCGCTCAAGCCGTGCAGATCTTCGACACCTGGGGCGGCAATCTATCGGCCGCGGCGTACCAGGAATTCTCCCTGGCTTACATGCGCAAAATCGTCAGTGGACTGATCCGCGAACACGAGGGCCGCAAAGTACCGGTGATCCTCTTCACCAAAAACGGCGGCCTGTGGCTGGAAAGCATCGCCGACGTCGGCGCTGATGCTCTGGGCCTGGACTGGACCTGCGACATCGGCGAAGCCCGCCAGCGTGTCGGCAGCAAAGTCGCGCTGCAAGGCAACATGGACCCGACCGTGCTCTACGCCAAACCAGAAGCCATTCGCGCCGAAGTCGGTCGCATCCTCGCCAGCTACGGCAAAGGCACTGGTCACGTGTTTAACCTCGGCCACGGCATCACCCCGGAAGTCGACCCGGAACACGCCGGCGCCTTCCTGCGCGCGGTGCATGAGCTGTCGGCGCAGTATCACGAGTGACCGTGACCCAATAAAAAACGCCCGGCTAATGCCGGGCGTTTTTGTATGAGGTATCAGATCGTACGCGGTCAAAATATGGGAGCGGGCTTGCTCGCGAAAGCGGTGGGTCAGCCAACACCAATGTTGAATGTACAACCGCCTTCCCGAGCAAGCCCGCTCCCACAGGGTTTTGCATCAGGCCTTAACACCGCCGAGCGGCGGCAACTTCGCCAGTTTCAACGCCACCAGCAACGCCACCACCAGCAACCCACCAATAAACAACCCGATCCCGTTCCATCCGCCCAGATGCCAGAACAGGCCCCCGGCGGTCCCTGCGATGCTCGACCCGGCGTAGTAGCTGAACAGGTACAGCGACGAGGCCTGGCCCTTGGCTGTGGTCGCGCGGCGGCCGATCCAGCTGCTGGCCACCGAATGCGCGCCGAAGAAGCCGAAGGTGAACAGCAACATGCCGATGAGCACCAGCGGCAAGGGCGTGAGCATGGTCAGCGCAATGCCCACCAACATCAGCACAATGGTGCCCCAGAGCATTTTGCGACGACCGAATGTGTCGGCCAGTGCACCGACTTTCGCTGAGCTGTAGATCCCCGACAGGTACACCACCGAGAGCAGACCGACGAACGCCTGGTTCATGTGATACGGCTCGGCCAGCAAGCGATAGCCGATGTAGTTGAACAGCGTCACGAAGGCGCCCATCAGCAGGAACCCTTCGAGGAACAGCCACGGCAAACCGGCATCGCGAAAATGCATGGTGAAGCCGTCGAGCAGGCTGCGCGGGTGCATCGAGCGGGCGCGGAAGTTGCGCGATTCCGGCAAGATCTTCCAGAACACCGCTGCCGCTATCAGCGCCAGGCCACCGATCACCAGCATCGCAGTGTGCCAACTGACGAAGTCGATCAACACGCCGGTGATCAAGCGTCCACACATCCCGCCAATCGCGTTGCCACCGATGTACAAACCCATCGCCAGGCCGATGTGCTGCGGATGAATTTCTTCACTGAGGTACGTCATGGCTACCGCCGCCAGTCCACTCAACGACAACCCGGTCAGCGCGCGCATCACCAACACGCCCTGCCAGCTGGGCATCATCGCGCTGGCAATTGTGCACAGCGCGGCGGCGAACAGCGCCGCGACCATCACCGGTTTGCGGCCGATGCGGTCAGAAATCGGGCCGGTGATCAGCAGGCCGATGGCGAGCATCCCGGTGGCGACCGAGAGGATCAAACTGCTCTGCGCAGCGTTGATGGAAAACTCGTGGGACAGCAGCGGCATCATCGGCTGCACGCAGTAGAGCAAGGCGAACGTGGCAAAGCCGCCAGAAAACAGCGCCAGCACCGTGCGCATGAACATCGGCGTGCCTTTTTCGATGTAAATGTCGTTCAGTTCAGCGACCACATCGTCCCGCGCAGAAGGCGGCATATCGTGGGCTAGCGGGGCAACAGCAGTTTTCACGGGGGACCTCGGTGGGGCACAGCCGGTCAGGCAATGGAAAAAGCATATAGCTGGCTAATGATTCTTTCCAATATATTGTTCGACCTGTTTGATAGGTTTTACGACCTAATGGAGTTTTCATGGAATTGCGTCATCTGCGCTACTTCATCGCCGTCGCCGAAGAACTGCATTTCGGTCGCGCCGCGCAGGTGCTGGGCATCTCCCAGCCGCCGTTGAGTCAGCAGATTCAGGCGCTGGAGCAAGAGGTCGGCGCGCGCTTGTTCGAACGGACCAATCGTCGGGTCGAGCTCAGTGAAGCCGGGCGGCTGTTTCTGGAAGAGGCGCGGCTGGTGCTGGCGCAAGTCGACAAAGCCGCCGATGTGGCCAGACGCGCGCAACTGGGAGAGCTGGGGGAACTGAAGATCGGCTTCACCTCGTCGGCACCCTTCAACTCGAATATCCCACAAGCGATTTTCGCTTTTCGTCAGCGCTTCCCGGCGGTGCACCTGAACCTGCGGGAAATGAGCAGTACGCGGGTGGCAGATGCGCTGGTCGATGAGTCAATCCAGGTCGGCATCATGCGACCGCTGCCACTGCCGGATTCGTTGAGCATGGTTGAGCTGATGCGCGAGCCTTTAGTGGCGGTGCTCAGCTCCAAGCATCCGCTGGTGGTCGGCAGTGAGGAGGGTTTGTTCCTGTCGGCACTGGCCCTTGAGCCTTTTGTGTTTTTCCCGCGCAGCTATGGCAGCGGTTTATATATGCAACTGCTCAGCCTGGCGCGTGATGCCGGTTTCAGCCCACACTTCGCTCAAGAGGCCGGCGAGGCGATGACCATCATCGGTTTGGTGGCAGCGGGGCTCGGTGTGTCGGTGTTACCAGCGTCTTATCGACGAATGCGCATCGACGGAGTGGTCTATCGACCGCTGCTCGACCCGCAAGCGATTTCCGCGGTGTGGCTGGTGCAGAGGAAGGATCAAAGCTCGCCGATGGCCAAGGCGTTTGTCGAGTTGTTGACCCGCAAGGCCGAGCCTATCGGTTGAGCCTGGAAAGGTATCTTCGCCAGGAAACGTCCCGCTAGTTAAAGAGATTTTCCTTGCTGGCCCTAAAAGATCGCCGCCCGCGGCAGCTCCTACAGGGGATTGACGTACACCCGCAATGCTGCGGATGTACTCGGTCAGCGTAGGACTGCCACAGGCGGCGATCTTTTGATCTTGATGTTCACTACGCCGTCTTAGCGGCTCGTTTACGACCAGCGGCGGAAGATCAGAGAGGTGTTGACGCCCCCGAAGGCAAAGTTGTTGTTCATCACATATTGGTTGCTCATCTGCCGGAATTCGCTGCGCAGGTAGTCCAGTTCGCCGCAACGCGGGTCGATGTCATCGAGGTTGAGGGTGTGCACGTACAGGTCGCGGTTCATCATCTCGATGCTGAACCATGACTCCAGCGCACCACAGGCACCGAGGGTGTGGCCCAGGAAGCTCTTCTGCGAACTGATGGGCATACGGCTGCCGAACAGGCTGTTGGTGGCGTGGGTTTCGGCGATGTCGCCCTGCTCGGTTGCGGTGCCGTGGCCGTTGACGTAGCCGATGTCGGAGGGTTGCAGCCCGGCATCTTCCAGTGCCAACTCCATGGCCCGGCGCATGGTGGTTTGTTCTGGGCGGGTGGCGTGCTGGCCGTCAGCGTTGCTGCCGAAACCGACGATCTCGGCATGAATATGCGCACCGCGAGCCAGTGCGTGTTCCAGTTCTTCAAGCACCAGCATGCCGCCGCCTTCACCAATGACCAAACCGTCGCGACCGCTGTCGTAAGGACGCGGGCTGGTCTGTGGTGCATCGTTTTTCAGGCTGGTGGCGTACAGCGCGTCGAAGACCATGGCTTCGGTCGGGCACAGCTCTTCGGCACCACCTGCGAGCATCAGCGGCAGGCGGCCGAATTTGATCGACTCATAGGCGTAACCGATGCCTTGGCTGCCGCTGGTGCAGGCGCTGGACGTCGGGATCAACCGGCCGGTGAGGCCGAAGAAGATGCTGATATTTGCCGCGGTGGTGTGCGGCATCATGCGTACGTAGGAGTTGGCGTTCAGACCTTCTGCGACCGAGTTCAGCAGCATCTTGCCGAAGGCTTTGATCTCGTCGGTGCTACCGGTGGACGAGCCACAGGACACGCCCATGCGGCCGTCCTTGATCGAGGCATCGCCCAGCAATCCGGCGTCTGCCAGGGCTTGCTCAGCGGCGCCAACCGCCAGGCGCGAGACCCGGCCCATGCTGCGCAATTGCTTGCGGGTCCAATGCGCGGGCACTTTGAAGTCATCGATGGGCCCGGCCAGTCGGGTGTTCAATTCAGTGAAACGGTCCCACTCATCCATGCGCCGAATGCCGCTGCGGTTGGCGCGGAAGTTGGCGGCGATGGTTTCCCAATCGCTGCCCAGCGAGGTGATGCCGGCCATGCCGGTGACGACGACGCGTTTCATCAACACAGGCCTCCGTTGACGGCCAGAACCTGCCGGGTGATATAGGACGCTTCAGCAGACATCAGGAAATTCACCGCGCTGGCGACCTCTTCAGGCGTGCCCATGCGTTGTGCAGGGATCATTTTCATCAATTCTTCCACCGGGACGTTCTCGTCGAGCATTGCCGTGTCAATCAAGCCCGGAGCCACACAGTTGACAGTGATCTTGCGTTTGCCCAGTTCGATGGCCAAGGCCTTGGCGGCACCGATCAATCCGGCCTTGGAGGCGCTGTAGTTGACCTGCCCACGATTGCCGATCAGCCCCGAAACGGAGGTGATGCAGACAATTCGTCCGGCGGCGCGACGACGGATCATCGGCATCATCACCGGGTGCAGCACATTGTAGAAACCGTCCAGGTTGGTGCGCATCACCACGTCCCAGTCTTCCTCGCTCAGCGCCGGAAAGGCGCCGTCGCGGGTCAGGCCGGCGTTCAGTACCACGCCGTAATAGGCACCATGGGTGTCGACGTCGGCTTCGAGAATGGCTTTGCAGCTGGCGCGATCGGACACGTCGAATTGCAGGATGCGCGCGCTACGCCCCAGCGCCTGGACTTCGGCCTGAACCGCTTGGGCATCGCTGCGGCCGCTGCGGCAATGCAGCACCAAATCAAAGCCAGCCTGGGCCAGACGCAAAGCAATGGCGCGGCCGATACCACGGCTGGAGCCGGTGACCAGTACGGATTCAGTCATGGCTGGGTTCCTGTTGAAGAGGCAGGGGATTCATGAAGATAGTGAGCCGGCTGAGGCGGGCAGAACACATTCAGGCGCGCCGTGGCATGGATACCGGGTGCGTTGATGTGGCATTCGAATACGCCCATGCCGTTGTCGACTTCCAGTGAGCGCAGGGCGTGGATGGTCAGTTCGGTGCCGACGGGAAAATGTTCCACATTGCATACAAATTTACGCGTACCGAGCAGAAATCCCAACTCGACGGCATTGCCTAGCAGTCGCGCACGACAACCGGCATAGGCGGCGACGCTCTGTGCCATCAGCTCGACACCGACCCAGGCTGGCAGGCTTCCGTCTGCCTGGTTGAACAAACCGCCGGGTTTGACGGTTAGGCGGGTGTGGATCTGCTCTTCATCGAACGACAGGATCTGATCGATCAGGATCATGTCGCCAGAGTGGGGAATCAGTTCGGCGAGCGGCCAATCAATCATGGGGCATCTCCGATAATCAGGCTGACGTTGTTGCCACCGAAGGCAAAGGAGTTGCTCATCAGGCAGCGCGGTGCAGTTTGGTCGAGGCGATCAGCGGCCGTCACCCAGCTCAGCGCCGGTAACTCGGGATCGGCCTGGCCGTCCCAGACATGCGGCGGCAAGGCGTGTTCGGTGTTGTCGGCGCTCAGGCTCAGCCAGCAGAAGGCGGCTTCCAACGCGCCGGCCGCGCCGAGGGTGTGGCCGCTCATGGGTTTGGTCGATGAGCAGAGCACCCCGCCGGGAAACATTGTTGCGACCGCCAGGCTTTCCATGGCGTCGTTGTGTTGCGTCGCGGTGCCGTGCAGGTTCAGGTAACCGATCTGTTCGGGCTGCAAGTGTGCGCAGCTCAAGGCTTTGTCCATGGCTTGCAGTGCACCGCGACCACTCGGTTCTGGTGCTGAAATATGGTGGGCATCGGAACTCGCGCCGCCGCCCAGCAAGGCAATCGGCTGCTTACCGTTGGCGCTTTTGCTCATCAGGAACAGCACCGCCGCTTCGCCGATATTGATGCCATTGCGATTGACCGAAAACGGATTGCAACGCTGCTCGGACACCGCTTCCAGCGCCGAAAAACCATTGAGGGTCAGCTTGCACAAACTGTCGGCACCGCCGCACAGCACCGCGTCGCACAGGCCCAGGTCCAACAGCCGTTGAGCACTCATCAAGGCGCGGGCGCTGGAAGTGCAGGCGGTGGAAATCACATAGGCCGGGCCGCTCAATTGCAGCCAGTCTGCGAGGAAATTCGCCGGAGCGCTGAGTTCCTGTTGCTGATAGTCGTAGTCGGCGGGGAACTGCCCGTCGCGTATGTAGCTGGCAATACTGCGACTGGCTTCATCGATACCTGAGGTGCTGGTACCGAGGACGACACCGATGCGACTGCGGCCGTAGACCTGAATCGCTTGGTCGATGTCATCACGAATTTGCAGCGCGGCTTCCAGCAACAATTGGTTATTGCGGCTGCTTTGCTGGTTCAGTTCGGTGGGAATGCTCGCCAGTTCGCCCTGCACCGCCGCCACGGGCAACGCACGATCAGGCACCCAGCCCGCTTCGAGGCGCATCCCTGAGCAATCTCCGGCAAACAGATTGCGCGCGACTTCGTGCTTGTTGCGGCCTAAACCGCAGATCAGCCCAAGGGCATTCAAATAAGCCGTCATGGTGAGGTCTCGGCGGTCAGTGGAGTGATGTGATAGTGCAGGCTTTGAGGCAGGTTCAGCTCAAAGTCCAAAGGCTGTTGATAGCGAATTTTCCAGCGTGGGCCGAGGGAGCGATGCGAGCCTTGTTGCTGCGCCGTTGGATAGTTACCGGGCAGTTCGCCCTCAGGCGTCAAGGCGAACAACAGCGCGGCAAACAGCTCGCGGGCTTCGGGGTTGGGCGGTAGCAAGCCATCGGCCTGCCACGCGCCGTCAATCAGCCGCTGACGGGCCAGTGGGATCCCCAGCGGGTCCATCAATGACCAGCGGATGCTTTGCCCTTCACGCTGGATCACCAGCAGCCAGTCCTGACGTTGCTTGGCCTGCTGACGTTCGATGTGCAATTGCAGCGGCAACGGCAGGTTCGGGCTTCTCTCGGGCAGCGGCGCCTGGCTGGCGCAGGCGCTCAGCAGCAGGACAGAGCTCAAGAGTAGGGCACGGATCATCAGACGTTACCTTCAAGGGGTTTGCGTGCGACCACGTTGATCAGCGTCTCTTCCCGTTGGCCGAAGGGTTTTGCACGGTGTAGGCCGAAGCGTTCCAGCAGGCCGAAATCCTTCGAACGGCTCCACCACAGATAAGGGTAAGACACGTTTTGCGGGCCGAATTCAAATCCTTGATCGCGGATCATCTGCAGGTATTGCTCAGCGCTCTTCTGTACATGCATCGGATGGCGGAACAGCCAGCGGATCACCCAGGTGTCGATATAGGCTTCGGTGGACTCGGCGAACAGCAGATAGCCGCCAGGCTTGAGCACCCGATAAAACTGGGCGAGCGCTTGTTCCTGTTCCACCAAGTGATGAAAGGTCTGGTGGCAAAACAGCAGATCGACGCTGGCGTCCGGCATATCCAGGGTCGCGCAGTCGCTGCAGATCAGCTCGACGTTCATGTCCTGGCGATGAGCTTCTTCGTCACTCAAGGTCAGGCTGTGAGGGTCGGCATCCAGACCGATCAGGCGTTGCGGCGCAAACACCTGGCGCAGGTACTGGAACGACTTACCCTGACCGCAACCGGCATCCAGCAGCACCGGATGACTCGGCAACTCATCGCAGAACAGTTTGCGCAGATCGTTGATCGCCACCCGCAGCACATGGTGCTGCCAGGTGTGGCTGCGCAGGAACCAGAAGCCGAAACGGGTTTCTTCGACGTAACTGCTGCTCAAATATTGGCTGGTCATTGCGCATCACTCGCGCAGATCTCCGAGAGCATCCGCAGACGGCGCTTGGGTTCGCTGACAAACGGGTTGCGCTCATCCCAGGCGTAGCCGGCGAGGATCGAACTGATCATGCGGCGAATTTCCGGCGTACCACCCGAATGGAAAATTACATCCTGGAATGTCCCGGTATACCAGCCCTCGACGTAGCAGCGGAAAGTATCTACGCCGCGTTTCAGGGGGATAGCGAACTCGCTTTGCCAGTCGACACTTTCACCCTGCAGTTGGCGATGCAGCACGCCGGCGGCCATGCTCGCCGAACGCATGGCGATGGTCACCCCGGAGGAGAACACCGGGTCGAGGAATTCTGTCGCGTTGCCGAGCAAGGCGAAGCCCGGCCCGTGCAGGGTTTTGACGTTGGCCGAATAGCCGCCAATGGTTCGCGCTGGGGTGTCCCATACGGCGTTTTGCAGCACGCCTTGCAAGCTTGGGGTTTCAGCGATAAAACCGCGCAGGCACTCATCCAGATTGCTGCTGCGATCTGCAAAGTGCTCTTTTGCGGCGACCACACCCACCGAGCAGCGACCGTTGCTGAACGGGATAGTCCAGAACCAGATATCGCGATGGATCGGGTGGGTGGTGATGAGAATTTTCTCCCGCTCGAAACCCAGGCTGTTGATGTGGTCTTCAACATGGGTGAACACCGCCTGACGCACCGGGAAATTCGACGGCGCTTCCAGGTCCAGCAAGCGCGGCAATACGCGGCCATAACCGCTGGCATCCAGCACGAAGTCCGCCTCGATTCGGTATTCACTGCCATCTTCGCGACGAGCGCTCAGTTGAGGTTTCGGCAGGTTGAAATCGACGCTGATAATCTCTTCGCCGTAACGGATCTCCACGCCCTGCAACTCGGCCTGATCGGCCAGCAGTTTGTCGAAATCGGCGCGCTGAACCTGGAAGGTGGTTGGCTTGCCGTTGCTGAAGGTGTCGCCGAAATCGAAGGCACTGTAGCGCTCGCCCCAAGCGAAGGCCGCACCGTTTTTCATCTGAAAGCCGGCGGCCTTTACGGCGTCGAGCATGCCGGCTTCTTCGACGAAATCCAGGCAGTGAGACAGCAGGCTTTCGCCGATGGAAAACCGTGGAAAGTGCTGGCGCTCGATAATCAGTACATCATGGCCTTTGCGCTTGAGCAGCGCGGCGGCGATCGCACCGGAAGGGCCGGCACCAATCACTACAACCCGGCGACGTTCCATTTCAACTGTTGGCACTGGTGCTCCTTGCCGGGACGGCGGCCTGTAAAGGAATACGACGGATACCGGCGAGTGCCGGCAGCAACGTTGCGATCAAACCCATCAGCATCAGCGCGAAGTACAGCGCCGGGCTGATCAGCTGTTGTTGCAGCAGCAGGTTGAGAAAGACAATCTCGCTCAATCCACGAATGTTCAGCAGCAGACTTTCCCGCCAGCGGCTGGCACCGACAAAGGATGCACCGGCCCAGCCCAAACCGAGCCAGTTGCCCAGCAGTTTGCTGAGGATTGGCAAGACCAGCAACGCGCCAAGCTGAACCCAGCTGAGGCTGTCCATGGCGCTGTGTACGTTGATCTGCACAATGCCGAAGGTCAGGATCAGTGGAATCGCGATATGGGTCTGTAAACGATTCATCCAGGCTGCCTTTAACGGCAGCACCAGCGGCAGCTTGAGGGCGGCCATGCAGAGCAAATAGCCGATACCGAAAATCAGCGCATTGAGCTTGTAGTGTTCGGCGACCACCAGCAAGCCGAAGAAGCCCAGGCTGTGGAGCAGCGGCTGGCGCAGGCCAAGTACGCGCAGCAGCAACGGCAGGCAGGCGCCGGCCAGCGGCAACAACAGGCTACTCAGGTGCAGGCTGCCCTGGGCAATGGCGAACAGACTCCAGCAGGTCAGGTCGATGAGGATGGCGGTCTGCACCAGTCGGCGAGTTGCCGCAGGTGGATAGTCGATGTGTCGCAGGTACAGATAGAGCACCGGAATCGCAGTAATCGCGAACAGCAAACCCACCGCCAGCGAACTCAGCCACGGCTGGCTCGGCAACAGCCAGAAGGCAGTGACCAGCCCGACGGCGAACGGAATGCAGAAGCTCGGCAGCGCGATTTTCAGGCTCTGGCGATCCAGCCGCAGGTCGATCACGTCGCTCAGAATATGCCCCAGCAGCAGCGCGAAGCTCAGGCTGTAGAGGTTTTTCAGCCACCCCGGCGACACCAATTCGGCACCGCTCAACTGCCAGTGCGGTTCGATCCACAACAGCATCAACAGCGGCAGGCCGAAAGTCGCCAGCAGCAACTGGCTGACAATCGGGATTAGCCCGAAGTGACGACCCACACGGGTCGCCACGGCGAACAGCGCCAAGGCCAGCAGCCAGAACAACGCGATCATCATGCTGCCGGCTCTGTGACGGGTGCGGTGTGGGCCTGACGCTTGGCCCATGGCGCGAGAATGAAGCTGAAGGCCAGCCCCAGGCTCACCGACAAACCGAAGTTGCTCACCGCCGGTGTGCTGGAAATCGCCAGCAGGCCGAATGACAGCCAGGTGGTCGCTGCCGCCAGCAGGGTGCCGAGCAGGCTCACCGCCGCGCCGCCAATTTGCTCACGCATGAGGATTGCATAGTCGACGCTGATGGCCGTCACCAGCAGCAGGCCGAACAGGCTGAATAGCGTCAGTGGTTGTCCGAGCCAGCCGAGGCTGGCCAGGCTGCACAGTGCCGCCAGTAACGGCAGTGCGACGATCCGCAGCGCTCCACCGAAGCCAAACGGCAGGATCAGCAGCAACACGATCAGGATGCAAGACATCAGCTTCAATTCAGCGGCGCTGATTTGGGTCGCGGCGAAGACTTTGTTCAGATCCCCCAATCGATCGACTAATTGCACTCCGGGCAAATCCAGCGCCTGAACCCGCAACAATTCCGGGTTATTCAACCCTTGCAGGCTGACCAACCCGGCCACGCCATCGCTGGAGGCACCCAGCCATAGTGGGCGCCACGGCTCGGCCAGCGGTCCGGTCAGGGCGGCGTCGATGTCTTGGATGGGTAGCGCCTGCAACTGCGTCAGCTCGGCTTGCAGCGCGCTGGCCGGTATGCCGAGGTCGAGCAGCGGTTGCCAGAACTGCGGCAGTTTGTTCAGTGCCTCGCGAACCTGTTGTTGTTCGCTGGGTTGGCTGACCAGTTGATTCAACGACAGATAGCCTTGCAGCTTGTCCAGACTGACCAGCTGATGCAGGCGTTGGTCGAGTGCCTTCTGACGTTCGAGCAGTTGTTGCTGATCGGCCGCCCGCACCAGGAAGAACTGGCTGGTAGGCTGATAACCGGTGATCCGCGCAATCGCCTGAGCTTCGTTCATCAATTGTGGCGGTGCGCTGATCCATTGGCGGATGTCGTTCTTGGTGGTGAGTTGCCACAGGCCGCCGGCACAAAACAGCACCAGCAACCCCAGCAGAATCGGGCTGCGAACCCGACGCAGCAAGGCTTCGCGCGTGTTCACCAAAAACTGTGCGACGTGCAGCGGCCACTGTGCCGGTCGCAGATCGGTGCCCTTGAGCATTGCCGGCAGCAAGCACACGGCAGACAAATAAGCGCCGAGCAAACCGGCGGCGGAGAACACCGCGATTTGGGTCAATGCCGGAAACGGTGTCCAGGCCAGCGCCAGGTAGCCGATGCAACTGGTGGCCAGGCTCAAGGTCAGCCCCGGCAGGGTCAGGCGCAACGCCGGCCAGCTGTGCCAGGGTTTCAGACTCCAGCTCTTGGACAGGTAATGCAGCGGGTAGTCCACCGCCACGCCGATCAGGCTCGACCCCAACACTAGCGTTATCACGTGCATATGGCCGAACAGCGCCACGCAAGCCACCGCGCCAAACAGCATGCCCACCAGCACTGGAACGAAGGCCAGCAGCACGCGAAAGCGGCGGAAGGCTAACAGCAGTAGCAACAGAATGCCGGCAGTGGCGCCGCCGCCGACCCAGGTGATCTCGCGGGTTGCCTGTTGCTGACCATTGGCCGCGTACAGCAGCCCGCTGGCAGCGAGCAATTGCACATTGGCCTGTGCCGCTTGTTCGCGGCTGTGTTTCAGTAGCTCGGCCACTTGCAGTGGCAAGTGCATGTCGAAAGCGTTGCCCTGAGTGCGAGCCCGCAGCAGCACCCAACTCTTGCCGTCGGCGTCAGCGATCAACGCGCCGCTACCAATGTCCAGCTGCACCGCGCCGTGCTGCGGCTGGCTGTTCTGGATGCGTCCGGTCAAACCCAGCCAGTCGTCCTGGCTTGGCACCAGACTGAACCCTGTGAAGGGGTCGAACAGCGCTTGTACGCGCTGCTGGATAAATGCCTGCGGTTGCTCGATCAGCTGTTGTCGATCTGCCGCGGAGAGCATCGCCACTCGCCCTTGCAGCAACTGCGTGCGCAACGCAGGCAGGTCCGCTTGCAGGTTCCACTGGACCTTCTCGAACAAGCCACTGGCCTGCCAGTGCTCGCCCAGTTGCTGAGCCATGGCGATGGCTTGTTGGCGATCGGCGTGCCCAACCAATACCAGTATTTCGCGGTTAAGTGGTTCTTGCATGCGCTGTTCGGCGCGCAGCTCCAGTGCATCCGGCGCGGTGCCCGGTACCAGTTCCATCAGGTTGGCGGACAGCGGTGCAGCGCCGCGCCATTGCCAGCCGGCCAGGGCCAATACGGCCACCAGCAGGATCAGAAACAGTCGCGGCAACCAGCGTTCACTCGGCAAAGTCATGTTGCTCCGAATCGCTCAGAGGTTTGAAGCGGGTGGTGTCCAGCATGCGCAATACGGTGCTGTCACCTTGGGTTTCCAGTAGCTCGATGCGTTGCACCAATGCACCGCCATCGATGTTGATCTGGGTGAAAACCTGCTTGAGCAGCAAAGAACGCGGGGTCAGCGCCAATTTCCATTGTTGGGCGTCGCCTTGCAGTTGCAGGTCGAAGTCCCGTTGCAGGCCACTGCTGTCACCCTGCAGCACCGCAAGGAACAAGCGGTTCTGCTCGGCGCCGGCGCTCTTGTTCGGCAGCATTTGCCAACCGTTGCCGTCACGTCGTGCGATGCCCTTGGCGCTGATGCGGTAGTCCTGTTGCAGCGGAGTCTTGAGCAGCCAGAGCAAACCGTGATCTTTCGCCAGCACGAAAGTGCCTTTGCTGGTCAGCGGCTGGGGTAGGGCGCGCAGGTGCTTTTCCTGGATGAAGTTGCCGTGGATCACTTCTGGTTTAGCCAGTTGATCGCTGAGTTGTTGCAGGTCGAAGGCTTGCGCCAACGACGAAAAGCCGAGCAACAGCAGCAGGCTCAACCACACCTTGTAGCCGCTGGCGAAGCCTGCGTCCGGCCGCGAAGCGGTCGCAATTTGGGTTCCCCTATTTCGATTCAGAATCCGGGATTCAGGTTTTACGACCGCTTCGCGGCCGGCCACAGCCTGGCGGCAGTTGCTACAGGGGGGCGTGGATCCGAACAGGCTCATGGCAGCACCTTCTCAACGGCGTCGATAAACACTTTCGGCGATGCCAGCTGCATTTCGCGGCTGGCGAGGTCCACCGCAACCTGCACCGAACTGGCGCGGGTCAGGCGTTCGGCACTGTCGAGGTCGCTGATCAGGTAGCTGATCTTCAGGCGGTTTTCCCACTCTACCAAGCTGGCGCGCACGTTGAGTTTCTGGCCGAACGTGGCGCCGCGTACGTAGCGCAGTTGCAGGTCGATCACCGGCCACGCGTAGCCGGACTCTTTCATGTGCGTGTAGTTGTGGCCGATCTTGTCTAGCAGGGCGCAGCGGGCGATTTCCAGGTATTTGACGTAATGGCCGTGCCAGACCACGTCCATCGTGTCGATGTCGAAGAACGGCACGAGGATTTCCGTATCAGCGTGAATCACTCCCTTGCTACGCATGCAGCCTCCAGTGTTGTTCGGCGATACGTTGCAGGCACAGGCGCAATTCGGCTTCCAGCGCACGGTCTTCAATGACCGGCGGGAAGTCCTTGGCCAATTCTTCGTGCATCTCGGCCAAGGCCGGCGGCAATGGCCGCGCGTCTTCAGCCTGGCTGCGCAGCCAAACGCCTTGATTGGCCGCCAGCAGGGTGGCGGCGGCGACTTGTTCAGTCAGCTCCAGTACGCGGATCGCATCGCGGGCGGCGATAGTGCCCATGCTGACTTTGTCCTGGTTATGGCACTCGGTGGAGCGCGAGAACACGCTGGCCGGCATGGTGTTTTTCAGGGCTTCGGCGGTCCAGGCGCTGGTACCGATCTGCACCGCTTTGAAGCCGTGGTTGAGCATCGCCCGTTCAGCGCTGGCGCCAGACAGATTGCTCGGCAAACCGTGGTTGTAACGCACGTCCACCAGCAGCGCGAGCTGTCGGTCCAGCAGGTCGGCGACATTGGCTACGAGGGTTTTCAGGCTATCCATGGCGAAGGCGATATGCCCGCCGTAGAAGTGCCCGCCGTGCAGCACGCGCTCGGCTTCGGCGTCGATGATCGGGTTGTCGTTGGCGCTGTTGAGTTCGATTTCAATGAACGAGCGCAGCCAGTTCAGGCTGTCGGCCAACACCCCGAGCACGTGGGGCGCGCAACGCAGTGAATAGCGATCTTGCAGGCGATGCAGCGGCGCGGTCGGCGCGTCGATCGCCAGGTCTTTACGCAACCACGCGGCGACCTGCATTTGCCCCGGGTGCGGTTTGGTAGCGAACAAACGCTCGTCGAAATGCTCTGGATTGCCTTGCAGCGCCACCACGTTCAGCGCGGTAATGCGTGTGGCCAGTTGCAGCAGGTAGTCGGCACGGGCGTAAGCCAGACAGGCAAGACCGGTCATCACCGCGGTGCCGTTCATCAGCGCCAGGGCTTCTTTGGGGCGCAGCACCAGCGGAGCCCAGCCGAGTTCGCTGTGCACGTCGGCCGCTTGCCTGCGCTCACCACGGAACATGACTTCACGCTCACCGGACAAGGTCGCCGCCACGTAAGACAGCGGTGTCAGATCACCGCTGGCGCCCACCGAACCCTCTTCGGGAATCAGCGGCAGAATGTCCTGATCGATGAAGGCTTGCAGACGCTCCAGCAGCTCCACCCGAACCCCGGACACGCCTTGGCAAAGCGACTGCAAACGCGCCGCCAGTACCGCACGAGTGGCCTGAGCATCGAGCATTTTGCCCAGCCCGCAGCCGTGGAAAGTGTACAGATGACGGGGCAGCGCCTCGACGTGATGCAAGGGCACCGCGACCACACAGGAATCGCCATAGCCGGTGGTGACGCCGTAGATCACGCCTTCCTTGTCCAGCAAGGAGTCGAGGAACTGCGCGCCCTTGGCGATGCGCTGACGGAACTCAGGGTCGCCTTGCAACTGCGTCGGCACCTGACGGTTGGCCAGGGCCAGCACGTCTTCGATGCGCAAAGGGAGTTCGCCGAAGGTTACCGGCTCAAGCGGATGCGTCGTCATCGGTCTTCCAGTAAGGGTAAAAGTTGAACCATTGTTGGGGCGCTTCGAGACAGTACTGCCCCAGGCGTTCGGCGTAGCGGGCGGTCCATTCGGCGATCACGTGTTCACGGTCGCTACGCTTCCAGACCACAGCCTCGGTAAAGGGTTCGAGAATCACTCGATAGCGGCCGTTGCTCTTCAGGCACATCAGCAGATTGACCGGGCATTTCAGCAGTCCGGCCAGCAGCCAGGGCCCTTGCGGAAACGCTGCCGGATGACCGAGGAAGTCGACTTGCACGATACGCCCGCCATGCAGCGGCACGCGGTCGCCGGCAATCGCCAGCCACTCGCCGCGATCCAGCCGCTGGTTGAGTTGCAGCATGATCACTGGGTCCAGCTCGCTGACCTGAATCAGCCGTAAATGGGTCGCGCCGGCTTCGCCGAGCAAGCGGTTGAAGCGTTCAGCGTGCTTGGTGTGCACCAGCACGTTCATCGTCACTTTTTCGCCCAGTTCGGCGAGGGCGCGACAGACCTCAAGGTTACCCAGGTGGGCACCCACCAACATTTGCCCGCGCTCGCCGCGAAACCGTTTGCGCAGCAGCGCCGGGTCGACGATTTCGATTTGCTCGATGCGAAGCTTGCCGTTCCACACGTCGAGCTTGTCGAGCATGGAGTCGGCGAAGGCCATGAACTGGCCAAACACCCGCCAGTGGGTTGGGCGCAATTCACTGCGTCCACTCCAGTCGGCGAGGCGTTGCTGGTATTGCCAGGCGCTTTGCCGGGCGCCGCGACCGAACAGGAAAAAGTACAAAACGATACCGTGCAGCACCGGAGTCAGCACCCGACGACCGAGCACTTTGACGCCGAACGCAATGAGCTTCATCAGCCAGAAACTGCCGCGCTCCTTGTGATCGGCCCAGTGCTCTTTGTCTGCGTTGATGCTCATGCCTGCCACCGTCGCCAAAGGATCATCGGCGCGCGCAATAGCATGCCGAAGAACAACCGGGTGTGCATGCTCGTAATCAACACGTTGTCGCGGAACAGACGGAAATGCGAGATACCGTCCTGCGGGTAATGGACCTTGGTATGCAGCCAACGCATCGGCTGATTACGCCAGGCCAGCCGCACGATGATGTCGGTGTCGAAGTCCATGTGTTTGCCGATCTTCACCGAGTTGATGAGGGCCAGGGTCGGCGGCAATGGATAGATGCGAAAGCCGCACATGGAATCGATAATCTGAAACGACAGGGTGTTGACCCAGACCCAGAAGTGAGTCAGGTAACGTGCGTATAAACGGCTCTTCGGCACGCTGGCGTCGTATTGCGGGTACCCACAAATCAGCGCTTGCGGATGCGTGCGTGACGCGTCGATGAAGGTCTCGATGTCGCGCAGGTCGTGTTGACCATCAGCATCCACTTGCAGGGCATGGCTGAAGCCCAGACGCGAAGCTTCGCGAAAACCGGCCATGACCGCACTGCCCTTGCCTTGGTTGGCCGCAAATTTCACCAAGTAAATGTGCTCACCTTCGGCAAGCTGCTCAAGCACGGCTGCGCAGGCAGGGTTACTGCCGTCGTCCACCAGTATGCAGGGCAGACCGTTGGCGAGCAGAGCCTTGACCACAGCAGGGACGGTGGTTTCGTGGTTGTAGACCGGGATGATTGCGCAGGGGTTATGCATGCGCCGCCTCCAACAAAATCCGTCCACTGGAACACGTCGTAGTGTCGTTGCGATAGGCGAAATACAGTTTGCCACGCTCACTGTCGAACCGTAGATGCAGCTGAACCTGGTCGCCGGGGCGGACCAATTGCTGAAACTTCAACACTTCCATCCCCGCAAACTTCTCCGGCAGCGGCAGCAACTGCTGACCGAGGCTCAATGCCCAATCGATTTGCACCACGCCAGGCAACACTGGCGCTTGCAGGAAGTGCCCGCTGAAGTAGGCCAGGTCCGGTGGGACCGCCAGTTGCAGGCTCCACTCGCCATAGGCCTCGACTTGCTCCAGTACTTCCGGCGCTTTCGGGCGCGGGGCCAGTAGCAGGGCTTCGACCTCGGCTTGCGGCAGTTTACCTTGGGCGTTCAACGGCAGCTGCCGCAGTAAACGCCAACGCCGCGGCAAGGCCAGGGACTCGCAATGCTGGCTGAGGTGTCGGCGAAGTTCCTGAGTCAGGGCGCGTCGACCCTGATTGCGCAGTGCATGCAGGCCTTGTTCGCTCAGTGCCACCAAGGCACCAAGGGACGCACGGTTTTCCTGAACCACACCGAGGCGCGCTTCAGCGACCCAATCGTGATTGACCAGCGCCTGTTCAAGCATCGGCAGTGAGATACGTTTTTCTTCCAGTTTGACGATACGGTCCAATCGCCCAAGTAGTTCGAAGCGCCCGTCAGAGGCGATTCGTGCGGCGTCAAAGGTCTGTTCGACATGACCTGCGGGCAAGTACGGCGAAGCAATGCGCAGCGCGCCGTCACTGTCCTGGCTCAGTTGTACATCGGCGAACGGCCGCCACAGGCTGTCGCCTTGACGCCAAGCGATGCCGCCGGTTTCCGAGCTGCCGAGAATTTCAGTCGGCCATTGCTGCAAGCGTTGCTTCAAGCTCTGCGCGGCTTCAGCGGGCAACGCGCCGCCGGAAGAAAACACTCGTCGCACATCGCTCAAGGCTGGCCAGTCGAGGTTGTCGCCCATGCGCTTTAGCAACGCCGGGCTGGCGACCCAGGCGAAGGCCGGGTGCTCGCGACTGGCGCGCTGCAAGTCTTCGGGGAACGGCAGTTGGTTACGCACGAACTGGCGCCCGGCACACAGTGGCCAGAGCACGCGGAACAGCAGACCATAAATATGCTGTGTGGCGACGCTACCGATGATGCAGGCCTCGCCCAAATCGGCGCCCCACAGTTGCTCAAGGGCTTGGACTTCGTTGGCCAGTTGCCGCAGGTTTTTTTCGATGCGCTTGGGCTCGCCGCTGGAGCCGGACGTGCACAGACTCAGGCGGCATTGGTCCAGATCCAGCTCGGCGGCGGGCAGCGGGGTTTGAAACAGATCGCTGAGAGCCGCGTCGTTTGCCTGATCCGTCAGCCACAGATCGACCTCGCTTGACCAGCGTTGACGGGTCTTGGCTTGCAGGTCTGCAGGCAACAGTACGCTGACTCCGGCGCGCCAGGCGCCGAGTAAGGCAATCGCCAGTTCACCGGCATCTTCCAGATACACGGCAATGCGCTGCACGCCGTGTGCTTGCAGGCCGGCAGCGAAGCTTAGCGACTGCTCGCATAGTTCAGTGTGATTCAATGCGGGGCCCGCCGTGACGGCGCGCCCCGACTGAGCCTTGAGCAACAGATGCTCAAGTTTTATCCAATTCATGCACGGCCTCGTACGCGTTGTCGTAATAGCCATTCAACGGCAAATAGCAAACCCATCAACCCGTAGGAGATCAGGCCGGTGTACAACGCCCACCAACTCAGCGGCGCCCAGAGGGTCAGGGCGGCGGCGAGCAATCCGTTACAGAGAAAAAACACACTCCAGGCAATCGTCACCTGACGGGTGTAGCGAATCGCTTTGTCCGGCAGCTCTGGCTCGCTCAAGCGCGCCAGACGCTCGACCATCGGCGGTCCGTATTTCAAGCTCAGGCCAAACAGCGCCAGCATGAAACTGCTGATCAGCACCGGGTACCAACGCAGCAACAGCGGGCTATCGAACAGCGCCAGCAACAGACAAAAAGCAATCGCCGCGACCGCCATCCACAGGCTGCCGAGACGCCGCACGCCGGTCAGCGCGCGGGCCAGCCACAGGCCGCCGAGCAACAGACCGAACTGCCACGGCGCAAAATGCTCCATGCCGTAATACACCGAAAAGGGGTACAACAGGCCCGCCAGCAGCAGGCCAAGGCCGATCAAGCGGCTCATGCGGCCGGTTGAACCAGGCGATAGACTGCCTCGACCACGTCACTGACAGTGCGCACCAACTTGAACTCTTCGGCGGCAATTTTCTTGCCGGTCTGGCGCTTGATATGGTCAATCAGGTCAACGGCATCAATGCTGTCGATTTCCAGATCCTGATACAGATTGGACTCGAGGGTGATTCGTTCGGGGTCCAGCTCGAAGAGTTCGACCAGGGCATCGCGCAGGGTGTTGAAAATGTCGTCACGAGTTTGCATGGTCCGGTCTCAAGCTGCCTGTTTTGCAGTGACGAAAGCCGCAAGGCTGGCCACACTGGTGAAGTGATTGCGGGTGTCATTGGCGTCGGCATCGATCTTGATACCGTACTTTTTCTGAATCGCCAGACCGAGTTCGAGGGCGTCTACCGAATCCAGGCCCAGGCCTTCACCGAAAAGAATCTGCTCGTTGCCGATATCTTGTGCGCTGATGTCTTCGAGGCCCAGGGCGTCGATAATCAACAGTTTGATTTCATGCTGAAGGTCATGCTGTAGATCACTCATCTTCGGCGAGCTCCTTAATAAAGTAGTGGTGCAGATAATCGTTGAGCTTGCGCGAGGCCTGCGGTGCAGGACCTTGCGTTGCAAAGGTCTGTGGATCTATATCGGCGCCGACACGGAAACTGAAGTGCACGCGGCGCGGCGGGATGCGATACCAGGGTTCGGCTTTGGTCAGAGTGGTCGGGCAGACCTTGATGATCACAGGGGTCACAATTCTCGCACCACGCAGGGCGATTGCTGCGGCGCCCCGATGAAAGGCCGGCGGTTGGCCTGGCCGGGTGCGGGTGCCCTCGGGGAAGATAATCAGTGTCTGCCCGCCTCGCAAAGCATCTGCGGCGGCATCGAGCATTTCCATGCTGCCGTCATTGCTGATGTATTCGGTGGAACGCAGCGGGCCACGAGTGAAGGGGTTTTGCCAGAGACTTTGCTTGACTACGCAGTTGGCGTTGCGCACCAGACCGATAAGAAACACTACATCGATCAGCGACGGGTGGTTGGCGATGATTATCTGTCCCGGGCGGCCGAGTTTTTCCGCGCCTTCGACCTCATAGGTCAGTACTCCGGTGCGGGCCATGAAGCGGATAAAAAACCAGAACAACCGACCGATAGTGCGCCGTGCCCGTTGTCGATGCACCTGAGCATTGCCCGGCAGGCGGTTGAGCAGCGGAAAAACCACCAGTCGCAGACATAACCCGACCACGCCGAACAGCGCAAAGCTTGCGGCAGTAGCCAGCAGGCGCCAGTAATAGGCGTCACGTTTTTTACCGTTTATTGATTGCGTTGCCAGTTCCATACACGGCTCTTCCAGGCATGTTGGCAGGTGGTCTGCTCATTGAGCAGAATACGCAATAGATTCAGGGCGTGGGGCCAGTCGGCTTTGGGTGCCTGGCCAGTGGCGCTGCTCAGCGACAGCTGCCAGTCGTTGCCCGGGGTCAGTAACAGGCCGACGGCATACGGGAAGGGCACATCGTCAACCCAGGTGGCGTAGGCCTCGGGCGGCTGCTCTTCAGTGACCACCAGCAACACCGCCGGCGCGCCTTCGTTGAGCAGCGCGGCGGCTTCTAGCATGCCGTGCTCCAGCCCGTCGCCAGCAGCGGCGAGGGCGGTCATTTCACTGGTTTCGCCGCGCATGATCGACCACAGGCCGATCACCGCGTTATGCACCGACAGGCTGAACTGGGTCGGCGACAACGGCTGGTTGGCGGCCAGCTCGAGGAGAATGTCAAAGCTGCGCGGGGTTTCGCCGTGACGGGAAATAAAAACCAGTGGTAGCTGTTCACGGCCCTCGGCCAGTGGCCAGCCAACACTGAAGGCCATCCGCGCCAGGCGACTGAGACGTCGGCGTTGCATCGCCGGGAGAAATGAGACGTCGGGGGCGGCATCGCTGCTGTCGAGCACGACCGGTTGTCGGCTCCAGCTCTGCCAATCGCCCACGCTTTCGAGCCCAGGAGCCCAGGCGCGCCATTGGGCGATGTTGAATTTGATCTCAGACATTCATTCCGCCCCTGCGGGCTTCCTTGACGCGATGGATCGCCTTGGGCGACCGGCGCTACATGGCGCTATCGCCGAGTGATGCGCATTATCCCGGCACAGCTGACTTGTAGCAAACACTGGTTACATTTTGCTCAATGTAATTGACACATTTTCCAGGAAAAAGTGCCGTTTGGTGATTGTCCGGATTTTCGCAGCCGCATCTGTAGGAGCGAGCTCGCGATGGACGTTAACGATAACGCGTGTTTTCTGAACAAACGCGTCGCCCTTGAGTCCATTGCGAGCAATCGAGCGTCGACCGGCTGCTCCGACATCTCCCACCGGCGAGGTAGCTAAGCAGAGGCGTGGGCAACTACACTCGGTCATTCTTTGATACATGGAGGTTTTGACATGCGGCGCGTGGTGTTCAATCAGAAAGGTGGCGTAGGCAAATCCAGCATTGCCTGCAATCTGGCGGCGGTGAGTGCTCATGAAGGCTATCGGACACTGCTGGTGGATCTTGATGCCCAAGCCAACTCCACTCAGTACCTCACGGGGCTTACCGGCAACGACATCCCGATGGGCATCGCCGATTTCTTCAAACAGACCCTGTCCTCCGGGCCGTTCTCAAAGAAAAACCAGGTGGATATATACGAAACCCCGTTCGACAACCTGCACTTGGTCACCGCCACCGCCGAGCTGGCTGACCTGCAGCCAAAGCTTGAGGCGAAACACAAGATCAACAAGCTGCGCAAACTGCTGGATGAGTTGGCAGAGGACTACGACCGGATCTACCTCGATACCCCGCCAGCGTTGAATTTCTACGCAGTGTCCGCGCTGATCGCCGCCGATCGCGTGTTGATTCCCTTCGATTGCGATAGCTTCTCGCGCCAGGCGCTGTACGGCCTGCTGGCAGAAATCGAAGAGCTCAAGGAAGACCACAACGAAGACCTGCAAGTCGAAGGCATTGTGGTCAACCAGTTCCAGGCCCGCGCGAGCCTGCCGCAGCAGATGCTCGACGAACTGATCAGCGAAGGCCTGCCGGTGCTGCCGGTGTACCTGGGCAGCTCAGTGCGCATGCGCGAATCCCATCAGGCCAACATGCCGCTGATCCACCTCGACCCGCGGCACAAACTGACCCAGCAATTCGTCGAACTGCACAACCTGCTGGAAAACGCCTGACCTGTGACGTCTGCGAGATCGCCAGGATCGCAGCCTTCGGCAGCTCCTACAGGTATTGCATACACCTGATAATTTGCGGGTGTAGGCGTCGGCGTAGGAGCTGCCGCAGGTTCGGGCCGCGTTCGGACGATCTTTTGGGGGCTCCCAGTGCTTAGATGCCCTGACTGTGCAACCAGCTCAGTAACTGCGGCAACGGGAAGGCGCCGCTCTGGCGTGCCACTTCCCGGCCGTTCTTGAACAGAATCAGGCTGGGAATCGAGCGAATCCCCAACTGCGCCGACAACTGCTGATTGGCTTCGCTGTCCAGCTTGGCCAGGCGGCACTTGCCCGCCAACTGCCCAGCCGCCTGCTCAAACACCGGCGCAAACGACTTGCACGGCCCGCACCAATCCGCCCACACATCCACCAGTAACGGCAAATCACCCTTGATCTGACTGGCGTAATCGCCCTGTTTCAACTCGAACGGCTTGTGGAGCAACACCTCGGCTTTGCACCGGCCGCACTTGGGCTTGTCGTTCAGGCGTTCGGAGGGGATGCGGTTGAGGCCGTTACAGTGGGGGCAGGGGATCAGCAGTGAGTCGGACATGAGCGGGCTCCGGGAAAAAAGGCGATGAAGCTTATTTGGAGTCGCAGGCGGTGATTATCAAGGCGTGGGGGGCTCGTGAAGCGCACGTACAAGTTCTGATTCTTCAGAATCTAGCCACAACATCGACCAGCAGAGCTGGCCGATGCGGTGCAACGGTTAGCTAGCGACCGGGGTACGCCAGTCATCGGAACCGGAAGTACCGGAGACTTCGTGGGTCCAGGTGATTTTGCGGTAGGTGAAATGAACGTCTTCCAGGTGGGTGAAGTGCGCGTTGTCCGGATCTTGGCAGTTGAGCATGTAATCTTTGGCGTAAACGATGATCGCGTCTTCCAGTTTGGTGGTGTAGTAGTGCTCTTGGGTGCCCGCAGACGAAGTGCGGTACCACTGGATAGTGATCTCGCTCAGATGCTCGCCTGAGGTCAGTGCCGCTTGAATCAGCGGCGAGGCTTTGTCGAAGACTTTAGTGATGCACACGGGTTTGTGAACGCGCTGACCGGTGGGTTGGCCGGACTGTGGGTCACGCGGGATGATCACTTCGTGGCTGAAGCCCTGAACCATAACCTGGTCTTCGTGGCCTTCCTGATAGGTGTTGCCAACGGAGTCGGCGGTAAACGCGCCAGCGGTGATCAAACCTTGTTTGGTGCCGGTGATGGACATATACGCGGGTGTGGCCATGGATGCTCTCCTTGCTTTAGTAGTTGAGGTGCCCGGGAGGCGAAAACGCCCGGTGGGTACCTGACAGTTATCAAGGTCCATGCCACTAAAAAATAATCTATATAAATCAATCAGATAAATATTATCCGAGACGGTTTTTGAGCTTTTTCAGCGATTAGCGAAGAAAGTTGCGCAAGAATTTGCGCACTACTGCGCCAGTTCTTGCGCAGTAGGCTGAGAGGCTTGTGGTGTGTGGCTTATGAGGAGATATCAACAGAGTTATGCACAGGCTACTGTGCGAAAAGTTGCGCATCATGTGAGTGCTGGTTTGTTGATCGTGCTGCACCGAAGTCGCTGGATCATCAACGCAGTCTTTCGAGCCTTGTTGTCTTCATGACGAACAACTGATCTCCAGGTGCTTACCCCATTCAGGTGGGCGTTCTGCGTAGCTTTCCATTTCCGGTTGCTCTTCAAACGGTTTGCTCAGTACGGTGTGTAAGCGGCGAACCTCTTCGTAATTACCGCTTTCAGCCGCGTCGATGGCT
This sequence comes from Pseudomonas sp. F220, assembly GCF_057813935.1. Classification (NCBI taxonomy): domain Bacteria; kingdom Pseudomonadati; phylum Pseudomonadota; class Gammaproteobacteria; order Pseudomonadales; family Pseudomonadaceae; genus Pseudomonas; species Pseudomonas sp. F220. Next base: position 271,188 of record NZ_JBVASJ010000001.1, on the reverse strand, counting down.
TTTTGCGCCAGGTAGTTGCGCAGGATGTAGAGCGGGTTGACTGCGTGCATGCGGGTGCGGCGCTGGTCTTGATCGTCATTGCCTTCACGGGCGACGCGAGCTGTGTAGCGTTCGGCCCAGGCGTCGAAACCTTTGAGGTCAATGAAGTCGTCACGCAGATGAGCGACGGCCAGTTCGGCGGACTCATTGCCCAAGCGACGGAAGAACAGGCTGTAGTCGACGCTGCTGTTTTGCATCAGTTGCAGTAAACCTTCGACGAGTTTCTGGTCGTCGTCTTCGGCGCTGGTCAGCCCGAGGCGGCGGCGCATCAAGTCAAGGTAGTGAGCCTGGTACAGCGGAAAGTACAGGCCAAGGGTTTCGCGCAGGGCGTCGACGCTGATGAACGGCGTCAGGGCCTGAGCCAGCGCGCTGAGGTTCCATTGGCCGATGGGCACCTGGTTACTGAAGGAGTAGCGGCCTTGATCATCGGAATGATTGCAGATGAAATTGGCGTCGAAGTCATCGAGAAAGGCAAACGGGCCGAAGTCGAAAGTGATGCCGAGGATCGACATGTTGTCGGTGTTCATCACGCCGTGGCAGAAGCCATAAGCCTGCCATTTGGCGATCAGCTCGGCATTGCGCTCGACGATCTCGCGGAACATCGCCAGATACGGCTCGGGTTGCTCCAGACATTCTGGAAAATGCATCGCCAGCACATGCTCGCCGAGCTGCTTTTGCTGCTCGGGTTTTTTCGTGTAATAGAAATATTCGAAATGCCCAAAACGCACATGGCTCGGCGCCAGGCGCAGCACCATCGCCCCCCGTTCCTGCTTCTCGCGCCAGACGGGCGTACTCGAGCCAATCACACACAGCGCGCGGGTAGTGGGAATGCCCAGCGCATGCAGCGCTTCAGAGGCCAGGAACTCGCGGATCGATGAGCGCAGTACCGCCCGACCATCGCCCATGCGCGAATACGGCGTTTGTCCGGCGCCCTTGAGGTGCAGGTCCCAATGCTCACCAGCTTCGTTGTAGACCTCGCCCAGCAACAGCCCGCGACCGTCTCCCAGTTGTGGGTTGTAGGAGCCGAACTGATGCCCGGAATAGACCATCGCTCGTGGCTCGGCTTCGGCCCAGAGTTTGTGGCCACTGAACAGTTCGGCGAACACCGGTGTCTCGGCGACGGCGGGGTCGAGGTCCAGCAGCGCCATGGCCGCAGGGCTGGCAACCACCAGCCGTGGCTCGCCGATGGGTTCAGGCAGCACATGGGTTGAGAACGCGTCACCCAGAAGGGCAAAGCGATTGTCGAAGGTCAGTTCGTCGAGGGCTTTCAACGGCCATCTCCAGCAGAATGTCTGAGTATTCTGCTGGGGATTGGCGCGTGGCGTCCAGTCAGTCGAGATGCGCCGATGGTGGCTCGGGTGGGGTCTTGCCTTTATCGGGAGGCGTGGCGGGGTTGACAGCATCGCTGGCCAGCAATATCTGTTCCTGGCCTGTCAGGTTTTTCAGGTGCACATCCACCTGACGGAAAGCGATGTTGATCTTGTGCTTTTTGAACTCGCTGTTGATGAACCGGTTGATTTCATCGAGTGCCGGGTTACGGTCGCCGAGGTCACGGACATGAATACGCAGTTCGTGATCCAGGGTGCTTTCACCGAAGTTCAGGAAGAACACCGAGGGCGAAGGGTCCTTCAACACGCGCGGGTTTTCCATGGCGGCTCTGAGCAGCAGGGTGCGCACCAGCTCCAGGTCCGAATCGTAGCCAACGCCCAGCTTGAGGGTCACCCGGGTCACGGTGTCAGTCAGTGACCAGTTGATCAGTTGCCCGGTGATGAAGGTCTTGTTCGGGACAATGATGTCCTTGCGGTCGAAGTCGGTGATGGTGGTGGCGCGGATGCGGATTTTGCTCACCGTGCCCGACAGGTTGCCGATGGTGATCGTGTCGCCGATCCGGACCGGGCGCTCAAACAGGATCATGATCCCGGAGATGAAGTTGGCGAAGATCTCCTGCATGCCGAAACCCAGACCGACCGAGAGCGCGGCCACCAGCCATTGCAGTTTGTCCCAGCTCACGCCGAGGGTCGACAGGGTGGAGACAAAACCCACGCCGGCAATCACATAGGTCAGCAGAGTGGTCGTGGCGTAAGCGCTGCCCTGGGCCAGGTCGAGCTTGGACAGCACCAGTACTTCCAGCAAGCCTGGCAGGTTTCGCGCCAGGGCCAGAGTGATGCCGATAATGATCAATGCGCCAAGCATGTCGCCGATGCTGATCGGCACCATGCTCATGTTGGCGCCGGTGCCGCTGGTGTATTCGTACAGGGTGATGTTGTCCAGGTACGAGAATACCGTGATCAGGTCTTTCCAGACCCAGTACAGCGCAGCGATGAACCCGCCGAGCAAGGCCAGACGGATCAGTCGCAGGGACTGTTCGTTGACTTTCTCGATGTCCAGCGTTGGTTCTTCGACGATCGCTTCGCCGTCGCCGGCTTCCTTGGCAGCCTGGCGTTTGGTCAGGGCCCGCTGGTAGGCCAGACGCCGCGCCGCGACGGCCAGGCCGCGCACGAAGGTGGCCTCGATCACCAGCCAGAACATCAGTAGGTACAGGGTGTTGATCAACCGGTCGCTGAGTTTCAGTGCGGTGTAGAAGTAGCCAAAACACACGGCAATGAACAAGGCGATCGGCAGCACGGTAAACAGTATGCCGACGGCTTTGCGAAACAGTGAGGCGCTGTTATGCGTCGGGCTGTTGAGCAGCAGGCGGCTGAGCAACCAGGCCATCAAGGCATAGCAGGTCAGCACCACGGCGATGCCGATAACGTCATCCGCCAGGGATGCCGGTTGTAATTCGGCAACCGCCACCACGGCCACCAGCGCCAGTACGACCAGACCAAGACGGCGGATCCAGCCGCGCAGGAATTCCACCTGAGGTCTTTCCCAGCGAAAATGCAGTTCCGCCACGCCGCCCGGTGCAAGGATCCGGTATGCGGTGTAGAACACCAGCCACGCCTGGGCGATCTGCAGCAGGGCGGCACCGAGGTTGGCGTTTTGCCCGCGGGCGTCGATCTGCAGTGCGAAGCCGCACAGGGCCAGGGCCAGCGATACCGGCATCGCCAGCAGCACGTTGATCAGAATCGCCTGCGGTGTGTGCCACTGGCTGTCGCGTTTGAAGTGACCGATGTCCTGGTGAACCTTGTTCAACCGCGCATAGAGGTATTTGCGGCGCCATATCAGGAAGCCGATCAGCAGCACCAGCGGCAGAAACAACAGCGGCCGCTGGGTCAGGCCATCGCCCAGCTCACTCAGGCTCGAAGCCCACGGCAGGGTGGTGACCTGTTTCTCCAGGCGGTCCGGCACACCGCGCATCCACTCGAAGTCCAGCGGCTTGTTGCTGGGGATCCAGAACATCTGTTCGTCGAGGGTCGCACGCAGGCTTTGCGCGGTGCTGAGCAGCTGTTTCTGATTCAGTTGCAGAGTGATGGACTCGTTGAGCACGGCGCTCAGCTCGCGGTTTAGCCGTTCCAGCAGATCGGCGCGGGTGATCGCCAGTTCGAGCAGGTTCTTGCGCAACTGTGGTGTGACTTGTTCTGGCGGCTGGGTCGCCAGCAGGGTTTCGACGTAGCTGCTCGGGCTGCTAAGCAACTCTCGTTGTTGGCTGACCTCAAATTGGTACAAGCGAATGTCGGCGATCTGGTCGGCCAGATCGCCGTCGAGCTTAAGGCGCGGCAGGGACTGCTTTTGCTTGTAGAGGATTTTCGATAACAGCAAGCTACCCCTGAGTACGCTGATTTGCTCATCGAGTGCGGCGTCACTCTGAGTCACGCTGTCGAGTTGCTGCTTGGTTTGCAGGTTCTGCTGGGTCAGCTCGTTGAGACGGTCGGTGCTTTTGAGCAGGTAGTCAGAGAGCTTGAGGTTGGCAGCGCTTTCCGTGGCCAGCAAATTGCTGCCGCCAGACTTTTGCGCTTCGATCGATTGCTGGGTCACCGTCTGTTGAGACTGGGCCAGACGCTTCTGGTTGATCAGAGTTTGCAGGTCCTGGATCTCGCGCTCCATGCGCGCGGTTTTTTCCTGCAGCAAGTCGTGTTGGCTGCTGCCCAGGTCCTGCAGCTGACTGTTGCCCGCCAGTTCCTGACGGCGCAACGGGATCAGCGCGTTCAGTGCGGCCAGTTCAGCGTTGAGTGCATCGCGTTGTTCGGCCGTAAGGGTTTTGCCGTTGTCTTTACCCAACTTGAGGATGCTGTTGATTTGCAGGATGCGGGTCTGGCTGGCGCTGATTTCGGCCTGGGCGCGCTCGGGGCGGGTCTGGGCGGTGATGATCAGGCTGTTGGCATCGGCCAGGGCTTTTTGCAGATCACTTTGCTGGGTACTGCGTTCAGTGAGCATCTGCTCGAGTTGTGGCACCGCCAGGTTGGCGTAGCGTTGTTCGACCGGTACGGCTTTGCTGGCCTTGAGGCGCTCCAGCTCACGCTGGTTTTCGATGCTCTGCTTGGGGGCGGTGCTCAACTGTTGTTTGAGGTCGTTCAGGCGCTTTTCATAATCGTTCCGGTTGGACAGTTGAGTCAGCGTCTGTTGCAGCACCATTTGCAGGGCTTTTTGATCGGCCTCGGGCAGCTTGCGCTCGGCAATCTTGTCCAGGCTCTTCTGGACGGTCTCGGCGGACGGAGGTTCGGCCGCTTGCAGGGTGCCAACGGAGAGACTTAGCCCGAGCAGGGCAATAGCAAATAATGAGCGCAGAGTTGGCATAGAGACCGATCGAAAACGTAACGGAAAAGGGAGTTTAGAGGAACAACCCGGGGCCTGGGCGACTTCCTTCGGGGAATCTGACGCCCACTTTGGCAATCTTGTTCCCGTCCATGACGGCAACCGTCCAAATGGTGTTGTTCCATTCCACCTGGTCGCCGACCACCGGAGCCCCCCCCACTTTCTGGGTAATGAAACGACCCAGCGGTATGTCCGGATCGACCCCTTCGAGTTGCAGCCCGTACAGCGCTGAAACCGCGCCCAGCTGGGCGTCGCCTTCCAGAACGAAGTCGCCGAAGAAGCGCAAATCGAGGCCCCGCTGCGGTGCCTGGCTGAAGAGTTTTCCCAGCGCTGGCAGGTTGTGTTCATGGCCGATAACACACAGCAAATCGCCGACTTCGAGCACGGTACTGCCCGACGGATGGAGCAGTTGCTGACCGCGAAACAGTGCCGCGATGCGCGTGCCTTCGGGCATTTTCAGCTCGCGAAGGGCCGCGCCGATGCACCATTTTTCCGCGCCAAGACGATAAACGAATAGCTCCCACTCACTGGTGACGTGCACTTCGAGGGCAGCCCGGGAGATCGGCGCCGGCTCCGGCGGGACCGTTACCTTCAGCAGTTTGGCGACCCACGGCAGGCTGGTGCCCTGCACCAGCAGCGACACCAGCACGATGAAGAATGCGAGATTGAAGTACAGCTGGGCGTTCGGCAGACCGGCCATCAAGGGGAACACGGCAAGAATGATCGGTACTGCACCACGCAGCCCTACCCACGAGATAAAGGCTTTCTCGCGTCCATGGAAGGCCTTGAACGGCAGCAGGCCGACCATCACCGACAGTGGCCGCGCAAACAGAATCATCCACAGTGCCAGGCTGAGGGCGGGCAGGGCAATGGGCAGCAGATCGTGAGGTGTCACCAGCAGCCCGAGCACCAGGAACATGCCGATCTGCGCCAGCCAGGCCATACCGTCGAGCATATGCAGAATGCCGTGGCGGCTGCGCACCGGGCGGTTGCCGATCACCAGCCCGCACAGGTACACCGCGAGGAAACCGCTGCCGTGCAGGGCGTTGGTCAGGGCGAAGACGACGAGTCCGCCGCTGATCACCAGGATCGGGTAGAGACCGGAGGCCAGCTTGATCCGGTTGACCATTTGCAGCATCAACCAGCCGCCGCTTAGGCCAATGATGCCGCCGATGCCGAACTCGCGGATCAGGTGCCCGAGCAGGCTCCAGTGCAGACCGGTCTCGCCACTGGCAAGCATGTCGATCAGGGTCACGGTGAGGAACACCGCCATCGGATCGTTGCTGCCGGACTCGATCTCGAGACTGGCGGTAACCCGTTCGTTCAGACCTTTGCCGCCCAGTAGCGAGAACACTGCCGCGGCGTCGGTGGAACCGACGATGGCGCCAATCAGCAGGCCCTGGATCAGGTTCAGGTTGAACAGCCAGGCGGCGGCCATGCCGGTCAGCCCGGTGGTGATCAGCACGCCGACTGTGGCCAGCGACAGTGCCGGCCATAACGCCACGCGGAAACTCGCGACCCGGGTGCGCAACCCGCCGTCGAGCAGGATCACCGCAAGGGCGAGGTTGCCGACCAGATAAGCGGTGGGGTAGTTATCGAAGATGATGCCGCCGCCGTCGACGCCAGCGGCCATGCCCACGGCCAGGATGATCACCAGAATCGGGATCCCGAGGCGGGACGAAAGTGAGCTCACCAGAATGCTCGCACCCACCAGCAACGCGCCGATCAAGAACAGGCTGTTGATGGTCGTCGCATTCAATGGCAGCACTCCAGAACCAGAAAGACGGGCACAAACTGACCATGCAGTCTGCGTGCCATCGATTCTAACCTGTTGAAATGTGATGCTGTCAAAAAGCTTTTGGTTCTTCGGACCTTCGCGAGCAGGCTCGCTCCCACAATAGATCTGTGTTGTACACAAACGATGTGAACAACGCGGTCAACTGTGGGAGCGAGCCTGCTCGCGAAAGCGTCAGTCCTGCCGACGCTGCTTCGTGTCGTTAGAGGCTAAAGCGCCCAACCATGTTGTTCAGGTCCAGCGCCAGACGCGACAACTCGTTACTGGCCGCGCTGGTCTGGTTGGCTCCGGTGGCCGATTGCACTGACAGGTCGCGAATGTTCACCAGGTTGCGGTCGACTTCACGGGCGACCTGCGCCTGCTCTTCGGCGGCGCTGGCGATGACCAGATTGCGCTCATTGATTTCGACGATGGCGCTGTTGATGGTGTCCAGCGACAGGCCGGCGCCCCTGGCGATGTTCAGCGTCGATTCGGCGCGTTCGGTGCTGTTGCGCATCGAGCTCACGGCGTGTTCGGTGCCGCTCTGGATGCTGCCGATCATGCGTTCGATTTCGCTGGTGGACTGCTGGGTGCGATGCGCCAGGGCACGAACTTCATCCGCCACTACGGCAAAACCACGACCGGCTTCACCGGCGCGTGCGGCTTCAATCGCTGCGTTCAGCGCCAGCAAGTTGGTCTGGTCGGCCAGGCCACGAATCACGTCCAGCACCTTGCCGATGTCCCGCGACTCTTCCGCCAGGTTGCCGATCAAAGTTGCGGTGCTCTGCACGTCGCCGCTCATGCGTTCGATGGCGCTGACAGTTTCCTGCACCAGATCGCGGCCATCTCCGGCAGACATGGTGGCGTTTTTCGAGGCTTCGGAGGTGCTCACCGCATTACGCGCGACTTCCTCTACGGCGCTGGTCATTTCATTGACGGCGGTGGCGGCCTGTTCGATTTCGTTGTTCTGTTGGGTCAGGCCACGGGCGCTTTCGTCCGTGACACTGTTCAACTCTTCAGCGGCGGACGCCAACTGCGTGGCCGAACCGGAAATCCGCTGCAGAGTGTCCCGCAGTTTTTCCTGCATCTTCGACATGGCCAGCAACAGGCGACCTGCTTCGTCGCTGCCATCGACCTTGATGGGGCGGGTCAGGTTACCTTCGGCGATTGCTTGGGCAGCGCTCAAGGCGTTTGCGATCGGTTGGGTGATGCTGTTGGTCAGCAACCAGGCAAACAGCAACGTCAGGCCGGTGGCGATGACCAACAGAGCGACCACCAGATCGAACGCCGAGGAATACTGATCGGCGGCCTGTTGGTTGGTGTCGATGGTCGCTTGGGAGTTGATCTCCAACAGGCGGTTCAGCACGGTGTTAACCGCTTCGGAGTTGGCCAGCAATTCGGTATTGACCAGCGTGCGCAGTTCGTCGACCTGGTTATTACGCGACAGCGTCTTCATCCGGTCTTCAATTTGGCGGTACTGACCCAGCAATTGCGCGTACTGGTCGTACGCCGCGCGCTCCTGGGGGCTAGTGACCAGCTTTTCGTAGACGGATTGGGCGGCGCGGATCTGCTGGTTGCGAGTGTCGAACAGCTCCATGGTCTTTTGCTGTACGTCCGGCTCGCGGTTGACCAGCAGGCGATAGGACAGCACCCGCAGGCGCAGGGTGAGCTGTATGAACTCATCAAGGCTCTTGATGCTTGGCACGCTGCTCAGGGTGATGTCCTCGGCTGCACCGCGGATCTTGCTCATCTGGTTCAAGGCAAATACACCCAGAATCAACATCAGGCCGCCTATCAAGGCAAAACCGAGGAACGCCCGCGGCGCGATATTCATATTACGAAGGGACATGCTGTTTACCGAAAAAAGCGCATGCGCGCGAGGTGCCAAGACAGGGTATGTGTGGCCTATCGGTCATAAGACTAAAGTCTTGAGCCCCTGCGCGCTTTTGTCGCATGCGGGGCGGTGCGACGAAGCGCCAGGAACCAGATGGATGAATCGCAGTCTTTAACACTCGCAAGCAAGGTTGTCGCCAGGAAAATCAAGGCGTCCGGCCCGGATAACCCTGGCATCCGTGGTGACTTTTCTTTATCGTACGCGCCCTTTGAAAATGCCTGAGAAATCAAAATGTTGGAAGCATCCCTAAGCCAATTGGAACAACTGGTCAGCGACCTGGTGCAACAGAACCAGGAGCTGCTCGGTACGAACGAAACCCTGAGTGCGGAATTGGCCCAGGCCAAGGATGAAAACGAGAGCCTGCAACTGAGCCTGATGGAGCAGGAAGAAAAGCAGGGCGCCACCGTGGCACGCATTCAAGCCCTGGTTGAGCGCGTCAGCACGGGCCCTGTCAGCGCATGAGAAACGGCGCCGACGGGATAAAAGTCGTCTCGATTCTCGGGGAGGACTATTCGATCAAGGCTCCGGCCGGGGAAGAGCAGACCCTGCTGGACGCCGCTTTAATGCTGAAGACCGCTCTGGCTGCTACCAAGAAGAGATATCCGACCCTGATTGGAGACAAGCTGTTGGTGCTGGCGGCAATGAATCTGTGCTCGCAGCAGATCGACATGCAGAAACGGCACAAACAGGAACTCGACCGTTACCAAGAGCAAGTCAACGCCACGGTTGAGGTGATTTCGCGGACGATCGGCCAGGCCTGATCGAATTGAGCACAACCAAGGAATAGACCGCCGGACAAACTGTTTTATAGTTTGTATACAATCGGCATGGCTGTTGCAGTGTTCCAGCCTCTTATTCTTTGGGGGTGCTCCATGCAGTTCTGGCGACGCAGTATTCAATGGCAGTTGATCCTGAGTATGGGTACCGCCTTGCTGGTCAGTATTCTGATCGTGGTTGGCATTTATACCCTGGTGGTCAACCGCCTGGCCCAGAGCTATCTGGTGGAGAAGGCACTGCCCTCCAGCATCGAAGCGATGCGCAATGACATCGAACGGATTCTGGTCCAGCCGCTGACCGCCGCCAAAGACATCGCCAGCAACAGCATGGTGCGCGAATGGTTGGCCGGGGGCGAAAGCAGTGCCCAGACCAATAGCTTTGTCAGCTATCTGGAAGGTATCCGCGCCGAGCACAAAGCCTTTACCGCGCTGATTGCGGGCGCCGAGTCGAGCCACTACTACACCGAAAAAGGTCTTGATCGGACCCTGAACCGATCCAGTCCAAGCGACGCCTGGTTCTATGCCTTCCTCGACAGCGGCCAGCCGCGCACCCTGAACATCGACAAAGACACCCGCACCGGAGAGCTTGCGCTGTTTATCGACCTCAAGGTCGAACAGGCCGGCAAAATCGTGGGCGTTGCCGGGCTGGGCCTAAGCATGCGCGAGCTGTCAGAGTTGATTCAAAACTTCAGCTTCGGTGAGCGCGGCAAGGTCTATCTGGTGCGTTCCGACGGTTTGATTCAGGTACACCCAGAAGCGCAATTCAGCGGCAAACGTCAATTGGCCGAGCAGATCGGCGGCCCGGCGGCGCAGGCTGTGATGGGACATCAAGGGCTGATCAGCAGCAGTTTCGTCCGTGATGGCGAAGATTTCCTGGCCCTGAGCTTACCGCTGCGTGATCTGGGTTGGACCCTGGTGGCTGAAGTGCCGCAGTCGCAGATCTACGCCGAGGCCCGGCGAGCGATGTGGATGACCAGCGCCATTGGGTTGGGTGTGGCTCTGGTTTGCCTGTTATTGGTGGTGTTGCTGGCTCGCGGCCTGGTGCGGCCGATCCGTCAGGTAACAGCGGCATTGGTGGCGATTGGTAGCGGTGGTGGTGATTTGACTCACAGGTTAGATTCTTCTCGAGCCGATGAGCTGGGTGATCTGGCGCGCGGCTTCAATCGTTTCCTCGACAGTCAGCGCGACATGATCGGCGAAGTCCTGGCCACCAGTGAGCGGCTGCGCACAGCGGTCGGGCAAGTCGCATTGGTGGTGGATAACACCGCCGAACGCTCCGGTCGGCAGCAAGAAATGACCGACATGGTCGCCACGGCCGTACATGAGATGGGCCTGACCGTGCAGGAAATCGCGCAAAACGCGGGCAACGCCGCTGTCGCCTCGCAAACCGCTCGCGATGAAGCTTTGCAGGCGCGGGAGGTGGTCGGCGGGTCGATTCGGCATATCGAAAGCATGTCTGATGAAATTGGTGTCGCCGCCGTTGCAGTCGGTGAACTCGCGACTCAGGTAGCCTCCATCGATCAGGTATTGGCGGTGATTCGCGGGATCTCCGAGCAGACCAATTTGCTGGCATTGAACGCGGCGATTGAGGCGGCGCGGGCAGGGGACATGGGCCGCGGCTTTGCGGTGGTTGCCGATGAGGTGCGGACGTTGGCGCGTAGAACCCAGTCGTCTACCGATGAAATCCAGCAGATGATTCAAAGCCTCAAGCAGGGCGCTGAAAACGCCGTGTCGTCGATGCACTCCGGGCAGGCGGCAACCGGTACTGGGGTCGAGTCCAGCCAGCGCACCGGGGCTTCGCTGACGGCGATTACCGGACAGGTCGAGCGTATCAGCGACATGAATCATCAGGTGGCGACCGCTACAGAAGAGCAGTCAGCGGTGACTGAAGAGATCAACCGCAATGTGCAGGGAATTTCTGATCTGGCGCGGGCCACGGCGGGGGAAGTCAGAGCTTGCCGTGAAGACTGTCAGACATTGCAGCGGTTGGCCGATGATTTGGCGCGGCAGATGGGTGGGTTTCGGCTGAGCTGAAAATCGCCTTGGTCGTACCGACGCCATCGCGAGCAGGCTCGCTCCCACAATGGTTCGCGTTTAATCAGGCAGCGCGTTCAAATGTGGGAGCGAGCCTGCTCGCGATTGGATATCAGCTTCGCCACAAAGCCCCGATCAGAACCACTCATCTCGCATCGTCAGGCATACATCATCTCGCGCCTCAAGAATTGCCAGTTCATGATGGCAGCCCGGCACTTCCCAGGTCAGGAAATACCGCGCGGCTTGCAGTTTGCCTTTATAGAAGCTGACATCCGCCGCATGACCCTTAGCCAACCCTTCCACGGCGCGGATCGCCTGCTCCAGCCAGCGCCAGCCGATCACCGTGTGGCCGAAGGCTTTGAGGTACAGCGCCGAGTTGGCCAGGCTGCTGTTGACCTTGCCTTGGCCCAAATCAGTCAGCAGGCCGATGGTCACGCTCTGCAACCGGGCAACCAGTTTCTCGAGTGGCTGACGCAGCGCGTTCAGGGACTCATAAGTCTGGGCGCGTTCGGCAGTGTCAGCGATCAGGCGGATCAATTGCTTGAGCCCGGCGCCACCGTTCTGCGCCAGTTTACGCCCCAGCAGATCCAGTGACTGAATGCCGTGAGTGCCTTCGTGGATCGGGTTCAGGCGGTTGTCGCGGTAATACTGCTCCACCGGGTATTCGCGGGTGTAGCCGTGACCGCCGAGGATCTGGATCGCCAGTTCGTTGGCTTTCAGGCAAAACTCCGACGGCCAGGATTTGACGATCGGCGTCAGCAGGTCCAGCAATTCGTGGGCTTGTTTGCGTTCGGCTTCGGTCTCAAGGGTCGTGGTGTCATCGAACAAGCGCGCCGCATACAGGCCGAGGTCGAAAGCGCCTTCCACGTAGGCTTTCTGGGTCAGCAACATGCGCTTTACGTCGGCGTGCTGAATGATCGAGACCGGTGCGGTATTCGGGTCCTTGCTGTCCGGCAGTCGACCTTGCGGACGCTCGCGAGCGTATTCCAGCGAATAGAGATAACCGGCATAACCGAGCATCACCGCGCCCATGCCGACGCCGATCCGCGCCTCGTTCATCATCTGGAACATGTAGCTCAGGCCGTGGTGCGGTTTGCCCACCAGATAGCCAACACACTCGCTGTTATCGCCGAAGTTCAGCGCGGTGGACGTGGTGCCCTTCCAGCCCATCTTATGGAACAGCCCAGCGAGCAATACGTCGTTGCGCTTGCCGAGACTGCCGTCATCGTTGACCAGGAACTTGGGCACGATAAACAGCGAAATGCCCTTAACCCCCGCAGGTGCATCCGGCAGCTTGGCCAATACCATATGCACGATGTTTTCCGACAATGAGTGATCGCCGCCGGAAATGAAAATCTTGTTGCCCTTGAGCCGGTAAGTGCCGTCGGAGGCGGGTTCGGCGCGGGTGCGGATGTCCGACAGCGACGAGCCGGCATGGGGCTCGGTCAGGGCCATGGTGCCAAAGAAACGGCCGTCGATCATCGGTTGCAGGAAGCGCTGCTTCTGCTCATCGGTGCCGAAACTTTCGATCAGGTTCGCCGCGCCCATGGTCAGAAACGGGTACGAGGTCGACGCCGCGTTGGCCGATTGGAAATGCGCAAAGCAGGCTTGCGAGAGCAGAGTCGGCAGTTGCATGCCGCCCGCTTCGAAACTGCGCGCGGCGTTGAGGAAGCCCGCTTCGAGGAAGGCATCGACCGCTGGCTTCACTTCAGGAATCAGGATCGCTTTACCGTCTTCGTAGCGCGGTTCGTTCTCGTCGCCCTTGCGGTTGTGCGGGGCAAAGAACTTTTCGGCAATGCTCCGTGCTGTGCCGATGGCGGCATCGAAGGTCTCGCGATTGTGCTCGGCGAACCGCTCACGCTGAGTCAGGCCCTCGGCATCGAGGACTTCGTACAGCTCGAAAGCCAGATTGCGGGAACTGAGCAACGTCTCGGACATGGCGGCCTACCTTTTTTGGGGAATGGGCCGAGTCTAGGCGCGGGAAGGGCGTGCTGAACAGGATGATTGATGAGCGTGATGGCGGAGCGCGTGCACCGCTGATCAAATCTGGGAGCAACTGTCTTAATTGCCCTTGTGCCCGCTGCAAAACAATGTGGGAGCGAGCTTGCTCGCGATGGCGGCGGCACATCCAAAACTGATATGACTGACAGACCGCTATCGCGAGCAAGCTCGCTCCCACAGGGGGTTTGCAAACCAGGCGCCCATTGCAGGCGCCCGGTTTTTTTGGTTTAACCGATGGTCATCAAGCTGGCGTTACCGCCCCCCGGTTTCAGCGATCAGCGGAATCGGTGCGCCCTGTGTATTTAGTGGCAAATGCGAAGTTTCATACGCAATAAGGGGAAAGGGGGGGCATCCAGAATCTAAGCAGAGCTGTATCAAGCCTAGGCGCGATTGCACCGCAAGACTGCCTACTCCAACTTGGTGATGAAATGAAGCGACTAGTTCCCCGCCGCGAGATGAGCAAACACAGCCTTACTCGAATCGAAAGCCCCTTCTTTGCAGCGATTTATATCAATCGCTCGCTTTTACATCCACTGAAAATAGAGGGACTGACAGACCTGATCAGTGAGTGCTGCTCTTCGATTAGCAACTGTCTGTACGAGCGTGACAAGGCGACAATTCTTCAAAAAGTAGAACGTGGCGACTGGCTGCTGGTTTCCGACGATCCGTTTAGCCCACTCAGTCAGGACACCTTCGGAACATACTCGCACTTGACGGGTAAAGTCTTTTTATGTGGCGGTTCTTCTCTTAGGCAGATAGAACCTGCACGTGAACCGGTGCTAGAAAGGGAACCGTTGACGTTGCCTAAAGTGTTGGAGCTTCCTCAGAGGAAATCCAGATCTGATTCCGGACCTGGGAAATGGGTTATCAAAAATATTGACTACGACGGTGTAAAAAACACCCTCTCTATTCTGGTAAATAGAGCAGGATCATTAACCGATGAGGGGCGTGTGATTTTTCTGATGGGAAGGATTTTGCAAATACCACTCGAACTCTAGTCCAAGAGTGGCTTCCACTTGGCGATGATGAAAATTCTTTTGAAGCAGGTTAGGCAGCACATTCTTATAGGGCGCTACGTTATATAAAACAACGCTTTCAGGAGTCCGAGGATGAATGGCAAGTAACAGGTAAGTCATGGCATTGGACTCCCATTACGGCTGATACCGTTTATGAACGGAGAGTAGGCGAGCAATGACGGCAAAGAGGGTGGTGTGGTGGATTTGGGGTGGACTTGATGCTCTATATCTCACTTGGTACATGATCAGTAGTCTTCGTAAGGGTAAGGCTCCCTATCTAACGGATGCACTAAGCACGCTAGAGTTGCTAAAGGATCAAGGTGCTTTTCAAGTTGTAATGGTGGCTGTAAGTTGGGTATTGCAGCTATCAATATTTACCAGTTGCATCCTGTTTCTTGCTCGGCGAGATGAGGCTAAATGGCTAGGTTACTTGCAGTTACCCTTGCGGCTGTTTTTTCTTGTGCCTTCAGTTTCAATATTGCTGATTGGCGTTCAATTGTTTCCGGATTATAGCCCGGTTTTAATGGTGGCTTTGATTGTAGGCTCCGAGGTAGTGAAAGGTTGGAGTTTGTGGAAATTTGGAAAGCGCCAAGTAGTCCATTGATTATCCGAACCATAAAATAAGCTTCAGGTGCACACGAAAAAGGAGAGCAAGCTCTCCTTTTTCGTTGACCGTGATTTCAGCTACTCACGACGGTTTAACCGATGGTCATCAGGCTGGCGTTACCGCCCGCAGCAGCAGTGTTGACGCTCAGTGCACGCTCGATCACCAGACGCTCCAGCGCAATGTTGGTTTCGCCCTGGGACAGGCCTTGAACCCCGACGATAGCGCCGGCACGTTTAGCCACTTGCTGGCAGACCGCTCGCAGTTGGTCGGAGTCGCCGTGATGCAGGACGGCATCGAAGACCACGTCGTCCTTGTTCCAGTCGGCAACCAACTGAATGCGCGCTTGCACGTCTTTAGGCAGACGAGCGTAGAGCGCTTTGCTCAGTTCGGCCTCCGGCCACACCGCCGAGCTGCCCACAGCCAATACCGCCGCCAGTTGGGTCAGCAGGTCGGCCTCGACTTCCGCCAGGCACAATGCGTGCTCGCGCGGCAGGATGGCGTAGCTGTTGCGCTCGCCGGTCGGACCGTTCAGTTGGCGGGTAATACCGCTTTGCGATTGGGCGGCGAACTGCACGCAGAGTGCGCTCAGATCGGTCAGCTTGTTGCTGTCGGCCCAGGTTTGCAGCGCTGTTAGCGGTTTGCTCATGGCGTCGCGCAAACGAACATCCGGAGCGCTCAGTGCATCACTACGAACGAAGGACTGTTCGATTGCGTCGGTAGGACGAGTCGACAACAGGCGGTACAAGTACAGCGGACCACCGGCTTTAGGGCCGGTACCCGACAGGCCTTCGCCGCCGAACGGTTGCACGCCGACCACAGCACCGACGATGTTGCGGTTGACGTAGACGTTACCGGCGTTGACGTTGTCGATCACCTTGGCGATGGTCTCGTCGATCCGGGTGTGTACGCCCAGCGTCAGGCCGTAGCCGGAAGCGTTGATCTGAGCGATCAGTTGATCGATCTCTTTACGCTTGTAGCGCACCACGTGCAGCACCGGACCGAAGATCTCCCGTTGCAGCTCGTCGAAGCTTTCCAGCTCGATCAGGGTCGGCATAACGAAGGTGCCGCGCTTGCATTCTTCAATGTCGGCGATAGCCACCTGGTACACGTTGCGACCTTTGTCGCGCATGGCCTGGATGTGTTTCTCGATGCCAGCCTTGGCTTCAGCGTCGATCACCGGGCCGATGTCCACGGACAGACGTTCCGGGTTGCCGAGACGGCATTCAGCCATGGCGCCTTTGAGCATTTCGATTACGCGGTCGGCGGAATCTTCCTGCAAGCACAGTACGCGCAGTGCCGAGCAACGTTGGCCGGCGCTGTCGAAGGCCGACGATACGACGTCGATGACCACTTGCTCGGTCAGCGCCGAAGAGTCGACGATCATTGCGTTCTGGCCGCCGGTTTCAGCGATCAGCGGGATCGGACGGCCTTGAGCATCCAGACGGCCAGCGACATTGCGTTGCAGCAAACGAGCTACTTCGGTGGAGCCGGTGAACATCACACCTTTGACCCGATCGTCGCCGACCAGACGGGCGCCGACGGTTTCGCCGCGGCCCGGCAGCAGTTGCAGCACGCCTTCCGGAATCCCGGCCTCAAGCATCAGGCGCACGGCTTGGGCTGCGACCAGCGGGGTTTGTTCGGCAGGTTTGGCCAATACCGGGTTACCGGCAGCCAGTGCTGCAGCGACTTGACCACTGAAGATCGCTAGCGGGAAGTTCCACGGGCTGATACACACCACAGGACCCAGTGGGCGGTGGGCATCGTTGGTGAAATCGTTGCGGGCTTGAACGGCGTAGTAACGCAGGAAATCCACAGCTTCGCGCACTTCGGCGATGGCGTTGGCGAAGGTCTTGCCGGCTTCGCGAGCCAGCAGGCCCATCAGCGGCTGGATCTCGCCTTCCATCAGGTCGGCAGCGCGTTCGAGAATCGCGGCGCGTTCGGCTGGCGGGGTGGCCTGCCAGATCGGTGCGGCGTTCAGTGCGCACTGGATGGCGTTGTCGACATCTTCGACGTTGGCTTCTTGCACATGGCCGACCACGTCTCGCAGATCGGACGGGTTCAATACTGGTGCAGCCACTTCGTTGCTCGACGCGCAGCCGAGCATCGGCGCGGCTTTCCAGTGGTTATGAGCGGTGGCCAAGAGGGCGCAGGACAACGATGCCAGACGATGCTCGTTGGCCAGGTCGATGCCGCTGGAGTTGGCGCGTTCAGAACCGTACAGATCACGCGGCAGCGGGATGCGTGGGTGCGGCAGGCCGAAGCCGCCTTCCAGTGTCGCCATCTGCTCGATGCTCGCCACCGGATCGGCCACCAGCTCCTGAATCGAGATGGATTGGTCGGCGATGCGGTTGACGAACGAAGTGTTCGCGCCGTTTTCCAGCAGGCGACGGACCAGGTAGGCCAGCAGTGTTTCGTGAGTGCCGACCGGGGCGTACACGCGGCATGGACGGTTCAGCTTGCCATCGGCGACTTTACCTACAACCTGCTCGTACAGTGGTTCGCCCATGCCGTGCAGGCATTGGAACTCGTACTGACCCGGGTAATAGTTCTGGCCGGCGATATGGTAGATGGCCGACAGGGTGTGGGCATTGTGCGTGGCGAACTGCGGGTAAATGACTTCCGGCACCGACAGCAGTTTGCGTGCGCAGGCGATGTAGGAAACGTCGGTGTACACCTTACGGGTGTAGACCGGATAGCCTTCCAGACCTTCGACCTGGGCACGTTTGATTTCGCTGTCCCAGTACGCGCCTTTCACCAGACGGATCATCAGGCGATGACGGCTGCGGCGAGCCAGGTCGATCACGTAGTCGATCACATACGGGCAACGCTTCTGGTAAGCCTGGATGACGAAACCGATGCCGTTCCAGCCGGTCAGCTGCGGCTCGAAGCACAGACGCTCCAGCAGATCCAGCGAGAGCTCAAGGCGGTCGGCTTCTTCGGCATCGATATTCAGGCCGATGTCGTATTGCTTGGCCAGCAGGGTCAGCGACAGCAGGCGCGGGTACAGCTCGTCCATCACACGCTCGTATTGGGCGCGGCTGTAGCGAGGGTGCAGCGCCGAGAGCTTGATCGAGATGCCCGGGCCTTCATAAATGCCACGACCGTGGGAAGCCTTGCCGATGGAATGGATGGCTTGCTCGTAGGACGCGAGGTATTTCTGTGCGTCATGTTCGGTCAGTGCCGCTTCACCGAGCATGTCGTAGGAATAACGGAAGCCTTTGGCTTCGAAGCGGCTGGCGTTGGCCAGGGCTTCGGCGATGGTTTCGCCGGTGACGAACTGCTCGCCCATCAGGCGCATGGCCATGTCGACGCCCTTGCGGATCATCGGCTCGCCGCTCTTGCCGATGATGCGGCTCAGGGACGAGGTCAGGCCTGATTCGTTGTGGGTGGCGACCAGTTTCCCGGTCAGCAACAGACCCCAGGTGGCGGCGTTGACGAACAGCGATGGACTGTTGCCCAAGTGCGGCTGCCAGTTGCCGGTGCTGATCTTGTCGCGGATCAGCGCGTCACGGGTGCCTTTGTCCGGAATGCGCAGCAGCGCTTCGGCCAGGCACATCAGTGCCACGCCTTCCTGGGATGACAGGGAGAACTCTTGCAGCAGGCCTTGAACGATACCGGCACGGCCGCCAGCGCTTTTCTGACTGCGCAGTTTCTCGGCAATCGAGGCCGCCAGCTTATTAGTGGCTTCGGCCATCGCAGCGGGTAGGCGGGCCTGCTCCATCAGCATCGGCACCACTTCCGGCTCCGGGCGACGGTAGGCGGCGGTGATCGAGGCACGCAGGACCGATTGCGGCAGGATGCTTTCAGCGAACTCCAGGAAGCACTGGTGTGCGTGGTCAGCGTGCACGTCTGCGGCGTCGTCAGCGTCTTTGCCGGTCAAACCGCTCAGCTCGGTCAGGGTTGCACCACCCTCGAGTTTTTCCAGGTAATTGAAAATTGCCTGCTTGATCAGCCAGTGCGGCGTGCGATCAATCGAGGTCGCGGCGGCCTTGAGGCGTTCGCGGGTCGGGTCGTCGAGTTTGACCCCAAGGGTGGTGGTAGCCATATTTTTATCCTCATGTTTGCCACGACTGCGTGACATCAGCTGGCGGCAAGATTAGCCGCGCGCAGATCGAGGTGCAACCGGGTGCAACCCTTTTTTGTCGGAAAAATAGGCTGTTCGTCAGGAATTAAATTCCGGCAGCGAAAAGCCGTGCCTGCTGGGTGCTTTATGCTACTGGGAAATCAGGTTCTTGCTCCGAAAAGGAGCAAAAACAGCTGTTTCAGCTAAAAACCCGACTAGGTGCAACTTATTCGAACGAAACTGGTTGCACCTTATTTGCTTTGTTGAATAGCATTCGCGCACCAAGGTGCAACCTCCAACACGATGGTTCATCGGCTGATGGCTTTCCTGGGGAAACGTCAGTCATAAATGCGCGGCAACCGGAATCGTCTATCCACCTAGGTGTATGCCGACGGTCCGACAGATCGCTGCTAAATAAAAACAAAGCCAGGGCGCAATTTAATGAGTGTAAGTAATCCAACCTTGATCACGTTCGTGATCTACATCGCGGCAATGGTGCTGATCGGCTTCATGGCCTATCGCTCCACCAACAACCTTTCTGACTATATTCTGGGCGGCCGTAGCCTGGGCAGCGTTGTGACTGCGCTTTCCGCCGGTGCTTCGGACATGAGCGGCTGGTTGTTGATGGGCTTGCCCGGTGCAATCTACATGTCCGGTCTGTCGGAAAGCTGGATCGCCATCGGCCTGATCATCGGTGCCTACCTGAACTGGCTGTTCGTGGCCGGTCGTTTGCGTGTGCAGACCGAGCACAACGGCGACGCTCTGACCCTGCCGGATTACTTCTCCAGCCGTTTTGAAGACAAAAGCGGTCTGTTGCGGATCATCTCTGCAATCGTGATTCTGGTGTTCTTCACCATCTACTGCGCTTCCGGCATCGTAGCCGGTGCCCGACTGTTTGAAAGCACCTTTGGCATGTCCTACGAAACTGCGCTGTGGGCCGGTGCCGCGGCGACTATTGCCTACACCTTCGTGGGTGGTTTCCTGGCGGTGAGCTGGACTGACACCGTACAAGCCACGCTGATGATCTTTGCCCTGCTGCTGACGCCGATCATCGTGCTGCTGGCGACCGGTGGCATCGATACCACCTTCCTGGCCATCGAAGCACAAGATCCAGGCAACTTCGACATGCTGAAAAACACCTCCTTTATCGGCATCATCTCGCTGATGGGCTGGGGTCTGGGCTACTTCGGCCAGCCGCACATCCTCGCGCGCTTCATGGCGGCGGATTCGGTCAAGTCGATCGCCAAAGCACGTCGCATCTCCATGACCTGGATGATTCTTTGCCTGGGCGGCACTGTGGCCGTCGGCTTCTTCGGTATCGCCTACTTCTCGGCGCACCCGGCAGTGGCTGTTCCAGTGAGTGAAAACCACGAGCGGGTGTTTATCGAACTGGCAAAAATCCTCTTCAATCCGTGGATTGCCGGTGTCTTGTTGTCGGCCATTCTGGCTGCCGTAATGAGCACCTTGAGCTGCCAGTTACTGGTGTGCTCCAGTGCCCTGACCGAAGACTTCTACAAGACCTTCCTGCGTAAAAATGCTTCCCAAGTCGAGCTGGTCTGGGTCGGTCGCGCCATGGTGCTGTTGGTTGCATTGATCGCCATCGGTCTGGCTGCCAACCCTGAAAACCGCGTGCTGGGTCTGGTCAGCTACGCCTGGGCCGGTTTCGGTGCTGCATTCGGTCCGGTTGTACTGATCTCGGTACTCTGGAAAGGCATGACCCGTAACGGCGCACTGGCCGGCATCCTGGTCGGCGCGATCACTGTGATCGTCTGGAAGCACTTCAGCTTGTTGGGTCTGTACGAAATCATCCCTGGCTTCATCTTCGCCAGCCTCGCGATCCTGGTCGTCAGCAAGATGGGCGCTCCGACTGCTGGCATGCTCAAGCGTTTCGCAGCTGCCGAGAAAGACTTCCAGCTCAACAGCTGAGTGAGATGAGCGGATGCTCTGATCATCGTGTGACCTGAAAACGGCCCGCCTCCTTCTGGAGGCGGGCCGTTTTTTTATGTCTGTCGATTAATCGAGAGGTGTACGCACATTCCGTAGGAGCTGCCGAAGGCTGCGATCTTTTGATCTTTTGATCTTTTGATCTTTTGATCTTTTGATCTTCGGATACTCCGGAACCTGTTGTTCGCAGAAAAGATCGCAGGCTGCGCCAGCTCCTACGCCGACCAGGTACACCCGTAGAATTTCGGATGCGCATCTTCCCTGTAGGAGCTGCCGAAGGTTCGGGCTGCGTTCGGACGATCTTTTCGGGGGGGCCATTTTTTGGAGAGTTATGTAGCCGTAATGCCCTCATCTATGACGGAACAATTTCAGGTAAATGTAGGGGCAATCTGATTTCCATGTCCCTCCGTCAACGTCCGTTTGTGCTCATGCAGAATCTCCGGCCTTCACTCTGCAGAGAGACATCGGATGTTCGCTTCTGCCAATCAATTGCATTTCACCTTGAGCCTCGACGGCGTCCAGAGTGAGCTCAAGGTGCTTGAGTTCACCGGCAAGGAAGCTATCAGCCAGCCGTACCGTTTTGACCTGGAGCTGGTCAGCGAACGCCCGGACCTTGACCTCGAAAGCCTCCTGCACCGGCAGGCATTCCTCAGTTTCGATGCGCGCAACAATGGCATTCACGGGCAGATTTATCGTGTGGCTCAAGGCGATTCCGGCAAACGCCTGACTCGGTATCAAATCAGCCTGGTACCGCAACTGGCGTATCTCGCTCAGCGCATCAACCAACGAATTTTTCAGCACAAGACGGTGCAGGAGATCATCACCCAAGTACTCAAGGAACACGGCATCCAGCGCGATGCCTTCGAGTTCCAGCTCGGCAGCCAATACGCCAAGCGCGAATATTGTGTGCAGTACGCCGAAAGCGATCTGGCGTTCATTCAGCGGCTCTGCGCCGAGATCGGCATTCACTACCACTTCCAGCACCGCCCCGAGGGTCATCGTCTGATCTTCGGTGATGATCAAACGGTGTTCCCCAAACTGCTACGACCAACCGTTTACCTGCCAGGTAGCGGGATGGTCGCCGAAGAACCAGCGATCAAACGCTTCAGTGTGCGACTGGAAACCCGCACCACGGGCGTGACCCGCCGCGATTACGATTTCAACAAACCGCATCTGCTACTGGAAAGTGCGGTGACGGGTGAGCAACGGCCAGCGCTGGAAGACTACGATTACCCCGGTCAATTCACCGACCGCACCGAAGGCAAACACCTGGCTCAGCGAGCCCTGGAACGCCACCGCGCGGACTACCGCCAGGCCGAGGGTTGCAGTGATCAATCGGCGCTGATCAGTGGGCATTTTCTGACAGTCGCCGAGCATCCGCGTTCGGAGTGGAATGACCTGTGGTTGCTGACGGAAATCGAGCATCAGGGCAAGCAGCCCCAGGTGCTGGAAGAGTCGGTGAGCAGCGACTCTTCGGACGGCTTTTCCCAGGGTTATCGCAACACCTTCCTGGCCACACCGTGGGATGTGCTGTTTCGCCCACCATTAGGTGAGCCCAAACCAAGCATGCCGGGCTATCAACACGCAGTGGTCACTGGTCAGGGGGACAGCGAAATTCATTGCGATAAGTACGGGAGGGTCAAGGTTCAATTCCGGTGGGATCGCGACGCAAAACTCAACGAACATTCCAGTTGCTGGCTGCGGGTGGCGACCGGCTGGGCTCATGACCGTTACGGCAGCGTGTTGATTCCGCGGGTTGGCATGGAGGTACTGGTGGGCTTCGTCGACGCCGATGCCGACAAGCCGTTGGTGATGGGCTGCCTGCCAAATGCTGCCAACCCGGTACCGCTCAATCTGCCGGCGGACAAGACCCAAAGCATTTTTCGCAGCCACAGCAGTCCGGGTGGCGGTGGCTACAACGAACTGCGCATCGAAGACCGCAAAGGCGCCGAGGAAATCTATCTGCGCGCCCAGCGCGACTGGAATCAGCACGTACTGCATGACCAGCGGGTGCAAGTGGATAACGATCACAGCATCGTCGTCAAAGGCACCTCCAGCATCCGGGTGCGCAATCAACTGCTCAATGCCAGTGAGCAGTTTCACGTCCTTGCCCTGGGGCAAGTGGTCATCGACGGCGGCGCCAACGTAACCATTCAGGCCGGCGGGCATTGGATCAACATTAACGCTGGCGGGATTTTCAGCAGTGTGCCGATACAGGTCGGCGGCGCCCCGCAGTTGACGGCGGCACCGAGGTTGGTCCCGCCAGCACTGCTGAGCGCCGCACAGATTCTCAGCCTGAAAAGCGACGCGCCATTCTGCGAAGAATGCGAGCGCTGCAAGGAGGGTGTCTGTGCCGCCTGAGAACCTTTCGCCACAGGCCTGGCTTGAGCGCCAGCCATTGCAGCCCTCAGAGCGGCTGTTCGTGATCCTCGGCAACGCCAGCGATGCCCAGCCGCTCAAGGCCTACCAACAGTTGGTCGCGATACAGGCTCTTAGCCCGATCTGGGCCGACACCGCCTATGCCGAATGGGAAGTGGTGATGCCCTATGTCGGCGTCGTCGCCCCAGACAGTGAATTCCTCGACTGGATTGCCAACACCAAGGCCAAGGATTGGGGTTGGCTAACGGTTTCTTCGGCAGGCCAGGAAGCGTTGGTTGAGCACCTGCGCAGCCTGACCAAAGTGCTGCTGCCCAATGGCAAACAGGTGTTTTTCCGCTTCTGGGACGGGCGCCATTTGCTGCCGACTCTTCAGGGTCCTGAGGTTGATGCGAGCGAGCTGCTGCCTCTGTTCAAGCGTTGCCTGATCAATGGTCAGAGCCTCGAGATCAGCGCCAGTGCCGTGAACACAGCCAAGGCCTGCCCTTGGTGGGAAGTTCCTCTGCCACTGCTTGATCGTCTCGCAGCGAAGGACGCCATCACCCAAACCAACAACTTGCTGACGTGGCTGAGCGAGGCCCGCCCAGAGCTTTACGGTGCTTATTCAGAAAGCATTTTGAGACACAAGGTGGCGGACTTCGTTGCCCGTTCAGACCTGCCTCGCACGCCAAAAGAAGCACTCGCTGACTACCTGATCTCGGAGCAAGGTTGATGGATCACATTGCTCATATCGAAGCGCAACTCGACACCTTCAAAGACACCCTCGGTCTCTATCGCAAACAAGTCAGCAGCTGGCTCGGCAGGACGCTGGACAAGGGCAGTCGCGCCGCCGATCTGCCGTCGCTGTTGGGCATGGAACGGGTGATCAAGCTCGGGACCACCAGCACCTCGGTCAGCATGAGCGACGACGATTTCATCTCCAGCGTCGCCCAATGCCCGGCCAGCGGGATTCTTGAAATCGAGAGCAAGTTCGAGTCGGTTTACGACATTCCGCTTGGCAATATTCAGGTCGACGTCATACCGGCAGGTGGTGGCCCCGCTTTGCCTATCACTCTGGATGAACAGGGCAAGGCGCAGTTCAAGGGCGAGGCCGGCAAGTTCTATCGGGTCCGGGTTCACAGTGCAGTGACCCCGGCGCAAGTCGATGAGCTGTTCGCTGCCTACGACGGGCTGACGCGGGATCTGGAAGGCTGGCTGCGCGGCGAGTGGCAGGGCTTTAAACCGCAGTGGTCGCAGCAGTCGGCTCAGGCGGCGGGCAACGGCATGCTGGCCGGCAGTTGGGCGGCTATCGAGGGCGTGTGGGACAGCATCAGCCTGCTCAGTGAGATGCTCAAGAACCCGGGGGCTCACCTCGAACGTCTGGGCGGCAGCGCGCAGCAGCTGGCCGACCTGGCGCAACGCGCGCCGGACTTGATGGAAAAAGCCATGCTGCTGGCCAGCGACGAGGCGGCGCTGTGCCTGTTGTTGCGCACCGCGAGCCTCTGGCTGGACTCCTTGCCGCCAAGCTTGAGCGCCGGAAAGACGGCCGAGGTGATTGCCACGGTCGTGGTGCAGATCCTGATCGACCTGCTGATTGGCCTCGTGCTGAGTGTTGCCAGTGCCGGCATCGGCGTCGCCTATCTGACGCTGCGGCTGGCGGACCATGGCACGCAGATCCTCAAGGCCGGCCTGCGCTTCGTCGAGTCCCTATTCAAGATCATCGACAGCTTTATCGGCTATGTCGACCGCTACAAAAAGGTCGCCGCCCGGGGGCTGACCGGCGGCCAGAAACAGGGCGTATTGGAGATGCGCTGGGGCGCGCGCCGCAACGCCACACTGAAGAAACAGGAACACCACGACGACGCCCCCAGCCAGGCGAAAAACCCCAACGGCGACAGTGCCGACACCGCCCGCAACACCGCCACCCACGGCTGTCCGGTATCCATGGTCACCGGCGAAGAACTGCTAACCCTCAGCGACGGTGAGCTGGACGGGGTGTTGCCGTTTAGCTGGACCCGGTTGTACCGCAGCAGTGCCGTGGAGCTCGACTGCGGCCTCGGGTTTGGCTGGAGTCATGCGCTGGCGCAGCGGCTGGCGATCAGCGACGACTCGGTGATCTGGACCGATCATGAGAACCGCCGCACCCCCTTTCCGCTGCCCAGTGTCGAGCGCCCGGCGATCCACAACAGCCTGTCGCGGGCGGCGATTTATCTGGGCGACGATCCGGAGGAACTGATCCTCGCCCAGGCCGGTGACGAGGCGCGGTTCTACCATTTTCGCGAGGGCCGGCTGAGCGCCATCAGCGATGCCTATGGCAACCGGCTGCGCATTACCCGCGACCGCCAGGAACGCATCCTTCGTCTCGACAACGGCGCCGGCCGCGCCCTGCGCCTGCGCTATGACCGCGCGCACATCATCGCCGTCGACTACCAGAGCTTGCACCCGGCGGACACCCTCGAAGCGGCCTGGCACACCGAGCAGACGCTGGTCCGCTACCGCTATGACGAACGTCAGCGGCTGGTCGAGGCGAGCAACGCCGCCGGTGAATGCGAGCGTTACGACTACGACGATCAGCAGGTCATCCTGCAGCGGCAACTGGCCGGTGGCGCGAGTTTTTTCTGGGCGTGGGAACGCGTGGGCAAAGCCGCGCGCTGCATCCGGCACTGGGCGAGCTTTTCGCAGATGGACGCGCGTTACGTCTGGGACGACCAGGGCCGCGTCAGCGTCCGGCATGCCGACGGCACTGAGGAGACTTACACCCACGACGAGCAGGCGCGCCTGGTGCGCAAGGTCGAACCGGACGGGGCCGAGCACCTTAAGGCCTACGACGGCCAAGGGCGGCTGACGGCCGAACAGGACCCGCTCGGCGCCGTCACCGAGTATGTGTATGACGAGGCCGGGCGCCTCAGCGCGGTATTGCCCACCGAGGACCAGCCGACGGCGTTCGAGTACCGCAACGGTTACGTCCACCGGCGCCAGCGCGGCCAGGCGCAGTGGACCTACCAGCGTAATGCGCAGGGTGCCATCACCCGGCAGACCGATCCTGGCGGCCACGTCACCCACTACAGTTACGACGGCCAAGGCCAGTTAACCGGCATCCGCTACCCCGACCATAGCCTCCACACGTTGGGCTGGAACGCGCTTGGCCAACTGATCGAAGAGGTGTTACCCGACGGCGGTCAGCGCCGTTATGCCTACAATGTGCTGGGCCGGCAGATCAGCCGACAGGACGAACACGGCGCGCTCACCCAGTACCACTGGGATGCCGTGGGGCGGTTGCTGCACACCACCTTGCCCGGTGGCGCCACCCGCGCCTTCAGCTACAACGCCTACGGCAAAGTCACCGCCGAGCGCGATGAACTGGGGCGCATCACCCGCTACGAATACGCCGACGACCTGCACCTGGTCAGTCGCCGGATCAACCCCGACGGTACCCAGCTGCGCTATCGCTACGACAACGCGCGGCTGTTGCTCAGCGAAATCGAAAACGCAGCCGGTGAGCGCTACCAGCTCGAGTACGGTCCCAACGGGCTGATCCGGCAAGAGACCGGGTTCGATGGGCGGCGCACCGCGTACGCCTATGACCTCAACGGCCAGCTGCTGGAGAAAACCGAGTTTGGCGAGGATGGCAGTGAACTGCTCACCGCCTACCAGCGCGACTCGGCGGGCCGCTTGCTGCTCAAGACCCTGGCCGACGGCAGCCAGATTCATTACCGCTACGACGGCCTCGGTCGGCTGGTCGGCGTCGACGACGGTCACTGGCCGCTGGAATATGAATACGACCTGCACGACCGGCTGATCACCGAGCATCAGGGCTGGGGCACCCTGCGCTATCGCTACGACGCCTGCGGCCGGCTCAATCACCTGCGCCTGCCGGACAACAATAAACTCGACTACCACCACGGCCCCGGCGGCAGCCTCAGCGCCATCGACCTCAACGGCGCCCGGCTGACCACTCACCAGTTCAGCGCCGGTCGTGAACAGCAGCGCGAGCAAGGCCGGCTGCTCAGCCAGTACCAGTACGACGAACAGGGCCGGTTGCAGACTCACGCCGTGAGTCAGCAGGAACGCCGGCTTTACCGCCGCGACTACGCCTACAGCGCCAACGGCAACCTGGCCCTCATCAGTGACAGCCGCCACGGCCAACGCAACTATCACTACGATCCGCTGGACCGACTGACCAGCGTCCGCCATCCGCACGACGCACGCCCGGAACACTTCAGCCACGACCCGGCCGGCAACCTGCTGATCCAGGACCGCCCCGGCCCGGCCCGGGTCAAAGGCAACCGCCTGTTGATGCAAGGCGATCGCCATTACGACTACGACGCCTTCGGCAACCTGATCCGCGAACGCCGCGGCAAAGCCCAGTGTCTGATCACCGACTACCGCTACGACTGCTTGCACCGACTCATCGGCGTGACCCTGCCGGACGGCAGCCGGGCGGCTTACAAGTACGACGCCTTCGGTCGGCGCATCGGCAAAACCGTCGACGACCAGACCACCGAGTTTTTCTGGCAAGGCGAGCAGCTGATCGCCGAACGCGGCCGCCACCACTACCGCAGCTACGTTTACGAACCCGGCAGCTTCCGGCCCCTGGCCCTGCTCGACGGCGAAGGCCCACGCAACGCCTGCCCGTTCTACTACCAACTCGACCACCTCGGTACCCCGCAGGAACTCACCGACTACAGCGGCGAAATCGTCTGGTCCGCCCAATATACCGCCTACGGCAAACTCACCCACCTCAGCCAGGACACCGAAGAACCACTCGAGCAACCGCTGCGCTTCCAGGGCCAATACTGCGACGCGGAAACCGGCCTGCACTACAACCGCCATCGCTACTACAATCCGGACATCGGCCGCTACCTGACGCCCGATCCGGTCAAGCTGGCCGGTGGGCTGAACGCCTACCAGTACACCCCGAATCCGACGGGGTGGGTGGATCCGTTGGGGTTGAGTACCTGCCCTGGAGCGGATGGGTGCAAGCCGTCGATGGGGGTGGAAGACCCAGCGAGAAAAGCGCGGGTTGATGAGGGTGAGCCGCCGCTGCCGAAGATGAATGCTGAGCAGCGGCGGGCTAGGATAGATGAGTTGGCGGAGGCGAATGCTTACCGACATTTGGATGAAATGGAAGACTCGATTGACGATGCCCATTTTTTACAGAGGCACGGAGCCCAGACTACCTTGCAATCTCAACTTGAACGGGTGAAAACAGGTAAAAATCCATCTACGGGAGAAATTGAAGTCTATAAAAAAGGACGAAGAAAAGGAGAACCTGTGATACCTAGTGCCGCAACTCGCTTTATCAGTCATAGGGATCAGTTAAATGCAATATACCGTGCGAAGTTAATTTTCAAGCAAAGCAATATAGCTGCATCGCAAAAGCCGATAGAGATGGGGAGAAAAGTGGGTGAGGGGTATAAAAGAGGAACGCTTGAGTATGGCGAGCAAACCAAGGCGGTGGTTATATTAAATAATAGTGGTGAACCAATTACGTCTTATACGGAATTTTAAAATGAAATTCGCACCTGACTTGTCTATTTTGCGCGGCCTGCTTTTTGTATTTGACATTGATTATACCGATAATGAAGAAAGGGAGGCAATCATTGTTTCCAAAAATGTAAATGAAGAAGAAGAGTTGGCGGAGTTGTTTGATATTTTAATAAGGCCAGATTTTTTGTCTTATTCAAATGATGCTCGCGAGTGGTATATCAGTACGCTGGAACACTTTTTAGCTAAAGGTGATAGTTTCGACTATATCTTCACAAGAATGACTGCATACTTCGACGAAGATGTTAAGGATCAGCGTAAATTTATGCAGGTGTTGCTTGAATGTCTGAAGCGTTATCAGTCCGAAGCACTGCAAGAGCAATAAGCAGCAGGGTATTTTGCGTAACTAACGAATTGATACGGCGGATTTACGACTGCTATGTGCTTGATGAGGGTGTAGGAAAGGGAGAGGTACGGAATGCGTAGTAGTGATAAGCATGGACCAGAGGTGGCTGATGCCGCACTAAAGCAGCGTGCAATAGATGGCGCTCTTCCGACAACAGGTAAAAAATGGGCAGTTAACTGCAGTTCTCAGTTTTCAAGTTGGAGGGCGCAGCTTCATGCATTGAATGAGGCCACGACCCGAGAATCTCGAAATATGCCTCGCTTTACGGGTGAAGATAAAAAAGGAAATTTGGTTGTGCGGATGGAGATGCCAGGTGCAGGTAGAGGTTATATGCCGAATAAGGAGAGTTTTCAGAATCCAGTATTTAATGGTGGTATGAAGGGCGTTGAAGTTAAATTTGACTACGAGTACCTAGTTCCGATAGCAGCATATCCAATAGGTGAGTTGTGATGCTAAAACATCCGTTTCTGAACGCCCCCTATACGCCAGGGTTAGGCCATTTTTTAGGTGGGTT
The DNA here is from genome assembly GCF_057813935.1 of Pseudomonas sp. F220. Classification (NCBI taxonomy): domain Bacteria; kingdom Pseudomonadati; phylum Pseudomonadota; class Gammaproteobacteria; order Pseudomonadales; family Pseudomonadaceae; genus Pseudomonas; species Pseudomonas sp. F220. The sequence continues at coordinate 241,583 of NZ_JBVASJ010000001.1, read as the reverse complement.
TGATATATATGATCGTGAGGAAAGTCTCGGGGAGGAGTTGTGTAAGTACGACCCGAACTGCCCGGGCGATAGGGCTGTCCTGATATGCCGATACGTGATTCATCGGTATAGAAATTTAAGCTATCGACACAAATTCGTCCTCTTGAGTGTGTTGGTTAATGCTCTTGAGGATGAAGAATATGACTTTTCAGATGTATTGGCACATGACCCTGAGTCGCATTCATCTCTTCCCCCAGGCTGGGATGAGATGAAAAATCCTAGGGCGTTTTTTGAAGATATATGCATATTGGCGACTGAGGATTGGGTTGAAGAGCTTTACAAGGCGAGTCAAGAAGCCCCTTCTACTTGGTAGCGACTTGGTCCGTTTTCAGAGCGTTTGCATGCCAGTTGTTCAAATTGAGTCAGACAGAATGGGATAGCACATTTACGAGCGCTGCGCGCTCGATCGCGGGCCAGCCTCGCTCCTACATTAGATTGCGCTCTCTTGTGGGAGCCGGGCTTGCCCGCGAAGGCGTTCTGTCAGACGACGATATTTCTGGGCGAAGTCGTCGGAGATTTCCCGCAGGTTGTGGCGGTTAGCGTGAACTGGCGGAGCTTTGCTCTCATCGTTAATCGTTGGGCGGTCACTCAGGTGATGGAGAACCTGGCCATGCGCGAGGAAATTTATACTGATGCGGTGATCCTGCACGACTTTGCGCGGCTGTGAGCCATTCCGTTGCGTGATGGGTGTGATTTGCTGGATGTGATCGGGCGACGGTTGCAGAAGCAGGTGCCGTAAGCGGGCGGAGATCCAAAGATCAAAAGATCGCAGGCTTCGCCAGCTCCTACGGTGACCGCGCAAGGCTTGCGATCAATAGGGTCAGCTTCGATTGGAATGCGTTCTTGTAGCAGTTGCCGAAGGCTACGTTCGGCTCGGGCCGCGTTCGGACGGAGCAGTCGTAAATACGGACAACTCGGTCTCGGATTGAGATTGAGTTCTCTGGATGACGACCGCTGCGCGGTCGGACGCAGGCTTCGCCAGCTGCTAGGGGTAAGTGTCGTCTGCCCGCTTGGCTGTGAACCCCTGACGTCCCGCGCCGTACAAGGTAAACTTCGCCTCCTGCGCAGGAGCAACCATGAACTATCGCCACGCCTTCCACGCCGGCAACCACGCCGACGTCTTCAAACACCTGACCTTGACCCGCCTCATCGCCTTGATGTCGCGCAAGGAGCAGCCGTTTGCCTATCTCGATACTCACGCCGGCATTGGTCTGTATGACCTCAAGGGTGATGAGGCCAGTCGCACCGGCGAGTATCTGGAAGGTATCGCCCGGTTGTGGGGTGAGCCGGATCTGCCGTTGCTGACGGCTGATTACATGCAGGTGCTGCATGAGATGAACCCGGATGGCGAGTTGCGCTATTACCCGGGTTCGCCGGAGCTGGCGCGGCGGTTGACTCGTTCTCAGGATCGGGTCTTGCTCAACGAGAAGCACCCGGAAGACGGGCGTTTGCTCAAGGACAACATGAAGGGTGATCGCCGCGTCGCGGTGCACCTCGGTGAAGGCTGGCACGTGCCGCGGGCATTGCTGCCGGTGGCGGAGAAGCGGGCGTTGATGTTGATCGATCCGCCGTTTGAGCAGCTCGATGAGATGCAGCGCTGTGCGGCGTCGTTGAAAGAGGCGATTGGCCGGATGCGTCAGACGGTGGCGGCGATCTGGTACCCGGTGAAGGATCAACGGATGTTGCGGCGCTTCTACCAGGACCTGGCTGGCACTGGCGCGCCGAAGCTGTTGCGGGTGGAGTTGTTGGTGCATCCGCTGGATACACCCAATAGCCTGAATGGTTCGGGGCTGGCGATTGCCAATCCGCCGTGGGGCCTGGAGGAGGAATTGCGTGAGCTGCTGCCGTGGTTGTCCAAGAAGCTTGGGCAGACCCAGGGTGGGTGGCAGATGGATTGGTTGATCGCCGAATAGGGCGAGCCAACAAGCAAGATCAAAAGATCGCAGCCTTCGGCAGCTCCTACAGGGGCGCGCCGGGGCTGCGATTTTTTATGCCTTTAAATCGGGCAAGTCACGCCCGTACCGCCAATCCCGCAATACCCTTCAGGGTTCTTGGCCAGGTACTGCTGGTGATAAGCCTCGGCGAAGAAGAACGTTGGCGCTTCTTCGATTTCGGTGGTGATGGTGCCTTTGCCAGCCTTGGTCAGTTCGGCCTGGAACACTTGCTCGCTGTGCTTGGCGGCGGCCAACTGAGTCGGGTTGGTGGCGTAGATCACCGAGCGGTACTGGGTACCGATGTCGTTGCCCTGGCGCATGCCCTGGGTCGGGTTGTGCAGTTCCCAGAACATCTTCAGCAGCTCTTCGTAGCTGACTTTTGCCGGCTCGTAGACCACCAGTACCACTTCGCTGTGGCCGGTCAGGCCGGAGCAGACTTCTTCATACGTCGGGTTCGGCGTAAAACCGCCGGCGTAACCCACCGCCGTACTGACCACGCCTTTGCGCTGCCAGAACTTGCGCTCAGCGCCCCAGAAGCAGCCCAGGCCGAAGATCGCGAAATCCACGTCGGTGACGAACGGGCCCAGCAGCGGGGCGTCGTGGACGAAGTGTTTTTCCGGCACGGTCATCGGGGTTTCGCGGCCAGGCAGAGCTTGTTCTTTGGTTGGAAGCACGTTTTTGTTCACCAGAATTTCCGAGCGCAAGACCATGATCAGTCCTCTCAGTCAGATTGAGTTAACGGTAAGGAGTCAGACTGACAGTTTGCCCGAGTGTTACAGCGCTGTCAGGCGATTGGGCCACGCGGGTAGCGTTTGAGCTTTTCGATCAGCTCGGAACCGGGGATCGGCCGGTCGAACAGGTAGCCCTGGCCGACGTCGCACCGGTGGCGGCGCAGGAACGCCAACTGCTCGGCGGTCTCGATGCCCTCGGCGACCACTTTGAGTTTCAGGTTGTGGGCCATGGCGATCACCGCAGAGGTGATTTCCATGTCGTCCTGGTTGTCCGGGATTTCATGAATGAAGCTGCGATCGATCTTGATGATGTCGATCGGGAATTTCTTCAGGTAACTCAGGGACGAATAACCAGTGCCGAAGTCGTCCATGGCCAGGGTCAGGCCCAGGCGTTTCAGTTGGTCGAGCTGCAAGTGAGTGTCTTCGGTGGCTTCCAGCAGCAGACCTTCGGTCAGTTCCAGCTCCAGCAAGGAGGAGGGCAACTGTTCTTCCTTGAGGATGCCGGCGATGGACGCCACCAGGTCCGGGTCGGAAAACTGTTTGGGTGACAGGTTGATCGCCACTTGCAGATTACCCAGGCCGGCGGCGCTCAGTTGCTTGCTCATGCGGCAGGCCTGCCGGGCGATCCATTTACCGATGGGGATGATCAGCCCGGTCTCTTCGGCGACGCTGATGAACTGGTCCGGGCGGATCATGCCTTTTTCCGGATGGTTCCAGCGCAGCAAGGCTTCCATCCCCAGCAGGCGACCGCTGCGCAGGCAAAGCTTGGGCTGATAGAACACGTCCAGCTCGTTCTGGGTCAGGGCGCGGCGCAGGTTGTTTTCGACGAACAGTTTGTAGCTGGCTTCGGCGTTCAGCGCTTCGGTGAACACTTGAACCTGATGCTTGCCGTTGGCTTTGGCCTTGTGCAACGCGAGCCCGGCATTGCGCATCAGGGTTTGCGGGTCGCGGCCATGCAGCGGTGCGCAGGCCAGGCCCACGGAGCCGGTGACGCTGATCAACTGGTTATCGACGAACATTGGCTTGTCCAGTGTCATCAGTAACTGGCTGGCGATTTGCTGGCCGGTCTCAAGGTCGGTGTCTTCGAGCAGTACTGCGAATTCGTTACTGGCGAAACGCGCCAGGCTGCCGCTCGGGCTCAGGCTGTTACGCAGGCGCCGGGCCAGGCTGATCAGCAGTTTGTCGCCGGTCTGGTGGCCGAGGCTGTCATTGATCCGCTTGAAGTTGTCGATGTCCACCAGCAGCAGGCTGATTGGGCTGTCGCTGTCACGGGCGAATCGTTCGTCGAGATTGCGGATGAACGCCGGGCGGTTACCCAGGTTGGTCAGGTTATCGGTGTAGGCCAGACGCTCGATGCGCTGCTGGGCGAGTTTGGTCTGGGTGATGTCTTCGTAGATGCCGATGTAATGGGTCAGCTCTCGATTGTCGCCGTAGACTTTGGAGATCGACAGCTGACCCCAGTAGGGTTCGAGATTTTTACGTCGGCTCTTGAACTCGCCCTGCCAGCTGTTGCTCTTGGCCAGGCTCGACGGTGCGTCGAACAGCAATTCGCTGAGGTTTTCCAGCGCCGGCAGTTCCGACAGCTTGTGGCCGTGGACTTCTTCGGTGCTGTATTGGGTGATCGCGGTAAAACTCGGGTTGACGTACTCCACAACGCCTTCGCAATTGACCAGCAGAAAGGCGTTGGCGCTTTGCTCGACCGCGCGCTGGAACAGGTGCAGGGCGCTGGTGGCGGTGCGTCGGTTGTGGTTGTTGATGACTTGGGCGAACTGATCGGCTAACTCGCCGGCGAAGGCAATCTCATCCGACTGCCAGGCGCGGGTCGCACCGATCTGCTCCAGACACAGCACGCCGACCACCTGGCCGTCGACGCGGATACTGGCGTCGAGCATGGCGTTGACGTCGCGCGATTTCAGGCTCTCGGCCATTTCCCGGGTGCGTGGATCGTGTATCGCGTTGTGGGCGTCGATCGCCCGGCTGGTGTGCAGGGCTTCCAGATAGTCGGGGAAACCGCTCGCGTCGATGACGTCGGGCATCCGGTATTCCCGGGAGCTGCGGTGGTATTCGGAAATCGGCACGAGCTGCTGGTCTACGAGATTCCAGAGGCTTGCGCAGTCGATCTCATAGATGTCGCAGGCGCTGCGGGTGATCAGTTCGGCGGCTTCTTGCAGGGAATTGTTGGTGCTGTAGCGCTGACGGGCCAGGAGCAGAATCAAGTCCTGCTGGGCACGAACCCGCTCAAGGTGCTGGAGTTGTTCCTGCTGCGCTCGCTGGTTGAGTTCCAGGGCGATCTGCAGGCGGTTGTTCTGGGTCTCCAGATCCAGCGCTGGCTGCTGCGGATCGTCGTTGAACAGGCCGTCGACCACCAGCAGGTAGCCGCGTAGCAGATGCCGATTGTGTTGTTTGTAGGCTTCGCCCAGTTCGAGCAGGCTCAAAGTCCCCAGGACGGTGTGCAGCGTGTAGCGGATCAGGTAATGCGGGCTTGTGGTCAACTGTTGCTGAATCGCGTCATGCAGTTGATGGCGCGCTTCAGGCTCCATCAGGCTGGCATAGGGCGAGTCCACCAGTGCGCAGAGTTCGACGGCAGCTATACCAAATTGACGCTCGCAATTGGGATCAAGAAACAACAGCGCCCAGCTCGCCTCATTCAGCCGTTCGAAACGCAGCATGCCGAGCCGCGAGGGCACAGGCAACTGCGTCACTACCTCGGCCGCCATACGGCTGACGGCATCGGGTTGGCTTTTCATGGGGGAAACTCGCTTCGAAAATGCTGATCGCGCCGGGCTCGCGCCCTCTTTACTGTTGTCTGCGGCAAGGTTGCATCATGCGGCACTGACTGACAAGTGAGGATGAAGGCTAAGTGCTATAAGAATGTATCGGCCGGCGAGGGCAGTTCTGCAACTTGGGCGATGGATGGTCTCACAGTTGAATAGGTCCCTGTAGCAGCTGCCGAGCCCGCGAGGCTGCGTTCGGCGGCGAAGCGGCCGTAATCCATGCACTGCGATCTGCTTGTTAAAGCGCGGTTGCAGGTTTTACGACTGCTTCGCCGCCGAACGCAGCCTCGCATTACTCGTCAGCTGCTACAACGAGGTGTGGTTTACCGCAACGCAGGCAAAAAAAGCCCCGCCAAATTGGCGGGGTTGAGGTACGAGCGTGGCGCTCGGAAAACATGGAGCGCGGTAGGCCCTCCCGTGAAGGAGGGCCGGCCGGTCTTACAGCAGGATGGTACGGATGTCCGCCAGCAGATCGCTCAGACGCTTGGTGAAGCGTGCAGCAGCGGCGCCGTTGATCACACGGTGATCGTAGGACAGCGACAGTGGCAGCATCAGTTTCGGCTGGAAGGCTTTGCCGTCCCAGACTGGCTGGATGGTTGCTTTGGATACACCGAGGATCGCCACTTCCGGCGCGTTGACGATCGGCGTGAAGCCGGTACCGCCAATGTGCCCGAGGCTGGAGATGGTGAAGCAAGCGCCCTGCATGTCGTCAGCCGAGAGCTTCTTGGTCCGGGCTTTTTCCGCCAGTACGGCGGCTTCGGCAGCCAGTTGCAGCAAGCTCTTCTTGTCGACGTCCTTGATAACCGGTACCAGCAGGCCATCTGGAGTGTCGACGGCGAAGCCGATGTTGACGTATTTCTTGCGGATGATCGCTTTGCCGCTTGGCGCCAGCGAACTGTTGAAGTCCGGCAGTTCCTTGAGCAGATGCGCGCAGGATTTGAGCAGCAGCGGCAGTACGGTCAGCTTGACGCCGGCCTTTTCTGCGACGGCTTTCTGAGCGATACGGAACGCTTCCAGATCGGTGATATCGGCCTGGTCGAACTGAGTCACGTGTGGAATGTTCAGCCAGCTGCGATGCAGGCTCGACGCGCCGATTTGCATCAGGCGAGTCATCGGCACTTCTTCGATTTCGCCGAAACGGCTGAAGTCGACCACCGGAACCGGAGGAATGCCCGCGCCGCCACTTACGCCGGCAGCTGGTGCTTCCTTGGCTTTGAGCATCATGGCTTTGACGTAAACCTGTACGTCTTCTTTCAGCACACGACCGTGTGGGCCACTTGGGCTCACTGCGTTCAACTCGACGCCGAACTCACGGGCCAGTTGGCGCACAGCCGGGCCGGCGTGAACCTTGGCACCGCTTGGCGCAGGCGCAGCGGCTGGAGCCTGCACGGCTTCAGCTTTTGCAGCCGGTGCCGGGGCAGCGGCGGCAACTGCAGGAGCCGCTTCAGCCTTGGCCGGCGCAGCAGCTTGCGCTGGAGCGGCAGCCGGAGCTGCGCCCACAACTTTCAGCTTGAGGATCAGGTCGCCAGTGCCGACTTCGTCGTCCAGCTTGACCACAAGGCTTTCCACCACACCGGCGGCCGGCGACGGGATTTCCATGCTGGCTTTGTCGGATTCGAGGGTGATCAAGGATTGATCAGCCTCGACGGTGTCGCCGACCTTGACCAGTACTTCGATGATCTTGGCTTTGCCCGACGAGCCGATGTCCGGAACATGGATGTCCTGAACGGTGGCAGCGGCTGGCGCGGCGGCCGGAGCCTGGGCGGCCTCGGCAGCAGGAGCGGGAGCTGCGGCAGGCTTTTCAGCCGCCACTGGAGCTGCGGCCGGAGCCTCAGGTGCCGCGGCGGCACCCTCGACTTCCAGTTCCAGCAACTCGTCGCCTTCTTTCAGGCGATCGCCGAGCTTCACTTTCAGGCTTTTGACGATCCCGGCCTTTGGCGCAGGGATCTCCATGCTTGCCTTGTCCGACTCAAGCGTCAGGATGCTCTGGTCGGCTTCGATGCGATCGCCGACCTTGACCATCAGTTCAATTACTTCACCTTCACCGCTGCCGATGTCAGGTACGCGAATGAGTTCGCTCACAGAAAATCTCCTCAGCAGTCCAGTGGGTTGCGTTTTTCCGGGTTGATACCGAACTTGGCGATGGCTTCAGCCACGACTTTAGGTTCGATATCGCCACGGTCAGCCAAGGCTTCCAGGGCTGCCAACACCACGAAATGACGGTCGACTTCGAAGAAGTGACGCAGCTTCTTACGGCTGTCACTGCGGCCGAAACCGTCGGTGCCCAGGACTTTGAATTCCTTGGACGGGACCCACTGACGAATTTGTTCAGCGAACAGCTTCATGTAGTCGGTAGAGGCGATGACCGGACCTTGACGGCCGTTCAGGCACTCTTCGACGTAGCTCAGCTTAGGCTTCTGACCTGGGTGCAGACGGTTGCTGCGCTCCACGGCAAGGCCATCGCGACGCAGTTCGTTGAAGCTGGTAACGCTCCACACGTCAGCGCCGACGTTGAACTCTTCACGCAGAATCTTCGCCGCTTCACGGACTTCACGCAGGATGGTGCCGGAGCCCATCAGTTGTACGTGGTGTGCCGCTTCGCGGGTGTCTTCCTCGAGCAGGTACATGCCCTTGATGATGCCTTCCTCGACACCGGCCGGCATGGCTGGCTGCTGGTAAGACTCGTTCATCACAGTGATGTAGTAGAAGACGTCCTGCTGCTCTTCGGTCATCTTCTTCATGCCGTCCTGAATGATCACCGCCAGCTCGTAGCCGTAGGTTGGATCAAAGGTGCGGCAGTTCGGGATGGTCGCTGCCAGCATGTGGCTGTGACCGTCTTCGTGTTGCAGGCCTTCGCCGTTGAGCGTGGTACGGCCGGCGGTGCCACCGATCAGGAAACCACGGGTGCGGCTGTCGCCAGCGGCCCAGGCGAGGTCGCCGATACGCTGGAAGCCGAACATCGAGTAGAAGATGTAGAACGGCAGCATTGGCTGGTTGTGGCTGGAGTACGAAGTACCGGCAGCGATGAAGGAGCTCATGGCGCCTGCTTCGTTGATGCCTTCTTCGAGGATCTGGCCCTTCTTGTCTTCTTTGTAGAACATCACCTGGTCTTTATCGACTGGCTCGTAGAGCTGGCCAACGGACGAGTAGATGCCCAACTGACGGAACATGCCTTCCATACCGAAGGTACGGGCTTCGTCGGGGATGATCGGGACGATGCGCGGACCGATGTCCTTGTCCTTGACCAGCTGCGAAATAATCCGCACGAAGGCCATGGTGGTGGAGATTTCGCGGTCGCCGGAACCATCCAGGATAGCCTTGAGGGTTTCCAGTGGCGGGGTCGGAAGGCTGAAGCTCTTGGCGCGACGCTGAGGGACGAAGCCGCCCAGTGCGGTGCGACGCTCGCTCAGGTAACGGGCTTCGGCGCTGCCTTCTTCCGGTTTGAAGAACGGTAGGTTTTCCAGCTCGCTGTCTTTGACCGGAATGTCGAAACGATCGCGGAATAGCTTCAGGCTCTCGACATCGACCTTCTTGGTGTTGTGCGCGGTGTTCTTCGCTTCGCCGGCACCGGTGCCATAACCCTTGATGGTCTTGGCCAGGATGACGGTCGGTTGTTCTTTGTGGTTGACCGCTTCGTGATACGCCGCGTAAACCTTGTACGGGTCGTGGCCACCACGGTTGAGCTTCCAGATCTCGTCGTCGGACAGATCAGCAACCATCGCCTTGAGTTCTGGCGAGTTGAAGAACTGTTCACGCACGAACGCGCCGTCTTTGGCTTTGTAGTTCTGGTACTCGCCGTCGATGACTTCGTCCATGCGACGTTGCAGGATACCGTCGACGTCTTTGGCCAGCAGTGGGTCCCAGAAACGGCCCCAGATGACTTTTGTCACGTTCCACTGCGCACCGCGGAACACGCCTTCGAGTTCCTGGATGATCTTGCCGTTGCCGCGAACCGGGCCATCGAGGCGCTGCAGGTTGCAGTTGATAACGAAGATCAGGTTGTCCAGCTTTTCGCGGCCAGCCAACGAGATGGCGCCCAAGGATTCCGGCTCATCACACTCGCCGTCGCCCAGGAAACACCAGACTTTTTGCTTGCCTTCAGGGATGAAACCACGGGCTTCCAGGTACTTCATGAAGCGCGCCTGGTAGATCGCCTGGATCGGACCCAGACCCATGGATACGGTCGGGAACTGCCAGAAGTCCGGCATCAGCCAAGGGTGCGGGTAGGACGACAAGCCCTTGCCATCGACTTCCTGGCGGAAGTTGTTCATTTGCTCTTCGGTGATGCGACCTTCCATGAACGCACGGGCGTAAACGCCTGGCGAGGTGTGGCCCTGGAAGTAGATCAGGTCGCCGCCATGTTCGTCGGTCGGGGCCTGGAAGAAGTAGTTGAAGCCGATGTCATACAGGGTTGCGCTGGAGGCGAAGCTGGAGATGTGACCGCCCAGGTCAGAATCTTTCAAATTCGTGCGCATGACCATGGCCATCGCGTTCCAGCGTACCAACGAGCGAATGCGGCGTTCCATGAACAGGTCGCCAGGCATGCGTGCTTCGTGGGTAACAGGGATCGTGTTGCGGTACGGCGTGGTGATGGCGTAGGGCAGTTGCGAGCCGCTGCGGGTCGCGAGTTCGCCCATACGGGTCATCAGATAGTGAGCACGGTCTTCGCCTTCTTTGTCGAGAACCGATTCCAGGGCGTCCAGCCATTCCTGGGTTTCGACGGGATCGAGGTCTTGCATGGCTTGCTCCAGGGCGGAAAGGCTTCCAGAATCGGTTGCCTGAGTTTGCGACTGGCCTTGTGGGCAGACGATATAAATTCTTGGATTGCCAGAGGTTGTTCCGGCGGCGTGTAGTTTTACTACAAATCGTCGGCCATTTCAGCCTTTCGAATGTATATACCAGTAGTAAAACTACAGAATAGCGACCAATAAGCGCCTTCTGGTTGGTGAGAATAATCGCTATTGTTGGTCTTTATCGAACAGCAAAAGGTAGAAGGTTGATGTTGACTGCCAAGAAAATTGTTTTTCCAGCTATTTCTAACCTTTGTTCGACAGTCCTTTGTGTAGCGTGTTTCGTGCATTCACTACACCCCGCCTCTCATACGCCGATCAAGGATAGACCATGAGCCTGCCAACGCTGGCCGAACTGCCGGCCATTCTTCTGCCATTGGTCAATCGCGCCGAGCAGTCGCTGCGTACTGCTGTTGCCGCACTGGACGACGATCATGGTTTGTCCACATGGTCACTTGAGCGCTGGGCGGCATTCGCCCGCGTCACCGCGGCCAGCGACTTCGTCATTGAACAGAGCGTCCGCGACCCGTTGATGTTGCTCGAACTGGTGCAGTCCGGCGAACTGGACCGCAACTTTGCCCCTGGCGAGTTGTGTGGCCAGATCGCTGCCGCCGTGCAACTGGCAGAGAGCGACGATGAGCTCGGGCGTGCCCTGCGTCGCCAGCGCGCCCGGCACCAGGTGCGGATCATCTGGCGCGACCTGAACCGCCAGGCGGATCTGGTACAGACCTGCCGCGATCTGTCGGACATGGCAGACGCCAGTATCGACCAGGCCTATCAATGGTTGTATTCGCGCCATTGCCAGCAATTCGGCACGCCGACTGGCCGGCGCAGTGGCGAGCCGCAGCAGATGGTCATCCTCGGTATGGGCAAGCTAGGCGCCGTGGAACTCAATCTTTCTTCTGACATTGATTTGATCTTCGCTTACCCCGAAGGCGGCGAGACCGTCGGCGTGAAACGTTCGCTGGATAATCAGGAGTTCTTCATTCGTCTTGGTCAGCGGCTGATCAAGGCGCTGGACCCGATGACCGTCGACGGCTTTGTGTTCCGTGTCGACATGCGCCTGCGTCCATATGGTTCATCTGGCGCTTTGGTGTTGAGCTTCAACGCGCTGGAGCAGTACTACCAGGACCAGGGCCGCGACTGGGAACGTTACGCGATGATCAAGGCGCGGGTGGTGGCCGGGGATCAGGTCGCCGGTGCGCAATTGCTCGATATGCTACGACCGTTCGTTTATCGGCGTTATCTGGATTTTTCCGCGATCGAAGCGCTGCGTACCATGAAGCAGCTGATCCAGCAGGAAGTCCGGCGCAAAGGCATGGCCGAGAACATCAAGCTCGGTTCCGGCGGGATCCGCGAAGTCGAGTTTATCGCCCAGGCGTTCCAGTTGATTCACGGTGGCCGCGACCTGAGCTTGCAGCAGCGTCCGCTATTAAAAGTATTGAGTACTCTGGAAGGGCAAGGTTACTTGCCGCCCGCAGTGATCAGCGAGTTGCGTGAAGGTTATGAGTTCTTACGGTACACCGAGCACGCGATTCAGGCGATTGCCGACCGGCAGACGCAAATGCTCCCGGACGGTGAGCGGGATCAGGCGCGAATCGCCTTCATGCTCGGCTTTGCCAACTGGACGGCGTTCCATGAACAACTTATGTATTGGCGTGGACGGGTGGATTGGCACTTCCGTCAGGTGATCGCTGACCCTGATGAAGAAGAGGGCGACGCAGGCGAAGTGGTGGTCGGCGGTGAGTGGCTACCCTTGTGGGAAGAGGCTCAGGACGAAGATGTCGCTTGCCGACAATTGGAGGAAGGCGGCTTCGTCGACGGGCCGAAAGCGTTGAAAACGCTGGCCGGTCTGCGCGGTAGCCCGCAATTGCGTGCCATGCAGCGCCTCGGCCGTGAGCGGCTCGATGCATTTATTCCGCGCTTGCTGGCGCAGGCCGTGGAACATGCCAATCCGGATCTGGTGCTGGAGCGGGTGCTGCCACTCGTCGAAGCAGTGGCGCGGCGATCTGCCTATCTGGTGCTGCTCACGGAAAACCCGGGAGCCTTGCGCCGACTGCTGACCTTGTGCGCGGCCAGTCCGTGGATCGCTGAACAAATCACCCGCTTCCCGCTGTTGCTCGACGAATTGCTCAACGAAGGTCGTTTGTTCAAACCGCCGTTGGCGCCGGAACTGGCCGCCGAGCTGCGCGAACGGCTGACGCGAATCCCCGAGGATGACCTCGAACAGCAGATGGAAGCCTTGCGTCACTTCAAACTGGCCCACCGCCTGCGGGTAGCTGCGTCGGAAATCGCCGGCAGCTTGCCGCTGATGAAAGTCAGCGATTACCTGACCTGGCTGGCCGAAGCCATTCTCGAACAAGTGCTGGCACTGGCCTGGCGTCAGACGGTGAGCAAATACGGTTCGCCGCAGCGCGCGGATGGCACCTTGTGCGATCCGGGCTTCATCATTGTCGGTTACGGGAAAGTGGGTGGCCTGGAGCTCGGACATGGTTCCGACCTGGATCTGGTGTTTATCCACGACGGCGACCCGCAAGCGGAAACCGATGGCGCCAAACCCATCGATGGTGCGCAGTTCTTCACCCGACTGGGCCAGCGGATCATCCATTTGCTGACCACCCAGACCAACTCGGGTCAGTTGTATGAGGTGGATATGCGCCTGCGACCGTCCGGCGCTTCGGGGCTGCTGGTCAGTTCGCTCGGCGCTTTCGAGCGTTATCAGCAGAATGAAGCCTGGACCTGGGAGCATCAGGCGTTGGTGCGGGCGCGGGTGTTGGTCGGTTGCAAACAGGTTGGGGCGGCGTTCGAGAAAGTCCGGGCGCAGGTGCTGGGGCGTGAGCGTGATCTGCCCAAGTTGCGACTGGAAGTCAGCGAGATGCGCGCCAAGATGCGCGACAACCTTGGGAGTAAAGCGACGGCTGCCGGAACCGCGGCAAACGCCTTCGAGGCCACGGCGCCGTTCGATCTCAAGCAGGACGCCGGAGGTATCGTCGATATTGAATTTATGGTGCAATACGCGGCCTTGGCGTGGTCCGAAGAGCACCCGTTGCTGCTGCGCTATACCGACAATATCCGCATTCTTGAAGGGTTGGAGGAGGTCGGGCTGATGCCTGCCACCGATGCCAGCCTGTTACGCGAAGCCTATAAGGCCTACCGTGCGGCCGCTCACCGTCAGGCTTTGCAGAACGAGGCCGGGGTGATTGGCGGTGATCAATTCGAGGCCGAAAGGCGAGAAGTGCTGCGGATTTGGGCCGAACTGGGGTTGAGCTAGCACTGAGTAAAGCGATAGAACGTATCCGGCGGGCCGCTGATGGCTCGTCCTGTTTGCCCGGTGGCTACGGCTTTCGGGCAGGATTGCTAAGGAGCTGAATCATGTCGATGGCCGATCGTGATGGCGTAATTTGGTATGACGGAAAGCTGGTCCCGTGGCGAGACGCCACCACCCATGTGCTGACCCATACCCTGCATTACGGCATGGGCGTGTTCGAAGGCGTGCGCGCATACGACACCCCACAAGGCACGGCGATTTTTCGCTTGCAGGCGCACACCGATCGTCTGTTCGACTCGGCCCACATCATGGGCATGAAGATTCCGTTCTCTAAAGACGACATTAATGAAGCGACGTGTGTCGCGGTGCGCGAGAACAAGCTCGACAGCGCCTACATCCGCCCGATGGTGTTCTACGGGTCGGAGGCCATGGGGCTGCGTGCCACCGGTTTGAAAGTCCACGTGATCATTGCGCCCTGGAGCTGGGGTGCGTACATGGGCGAAGAAGCGCTGCGCACCGGGATCAAGGTCCGCACCAGTTCTTTCACCCGGCACCACGTGAACATTTCCATGACCCGGGCCAAGGCCAATGGTCATTACATCAACTCGATGCTGGCGTTGCAGGAAGCCTTGTCCGGCGGTGCCGACGAAGCGCTGTTGCTGGACCCGGAAGGTTTTGTTGCCGAAGGCTCGGGCGAGAATGTGTTTCTGGTCAAGGATGGCGTGCTATACACCCCGGACGTTACGGCCTGCCTGAACGGCATCACCCGCAGCACGATTCTGACCCTGGCCAGTGAACTGGGGATCAAGTTTGTCGAAAAACGTATTACCCGCGACGAGGTGTACATCGCTGACGAGGCGTTTTTCACCGGTACCGCTGCGGAAGTGACACCGATCCGTGAAGTCGATGGCCGCAGTATAGGTATTGGCAGTCGGGGGCCGGTGACCGAGAAATTGCAAAAGGCTTACTTCGATCTGGTCAGCGGCGAAACGTCCGCCCATGCCGAGTGGCGTACACTGGTCAAATAAAGCCTGGATAAATAAGACGGGGAGGCAACCGGGTCAACTGGTCATGCCTCCCCGCTCGTTTGTGGATAACTATGAGAATTCTGATCGTTGGGCCCAGCTGGGTCGGTGACATGGTGATGGCGCAGACACTTTTTCAGTGTCTGAAACAGCGCCATCCGCAGTGCGAAATCGACGTGCTGGCTCCCGAGTGGAGCCGGCCGATCCTTGAACGCATGCCCGAAGTGCGGCAAGCCTTGAGCTTTCCGCTCGGCCATGGCGTGCTCGAACTGGCGACCCGTCGGCGTATTGGCAAGTCTTTGGCCGGTCAGTACGACCAGGCGATTTTGCTGCCCAACTCGCTCAAATCGGCGCTGGTGCCGTTTTTCGCCGGGATCCCGAAACGCACCGGCTGGCGTGGCGAGTTCCGCTACGGCTTGCTCAACGATGTGCGCACGCTCGATAAAGAGCGTTACCCGCTGATGATCGAGCGCTTCATGGCCTTGGCTGTTGATCCCGGCGCCGAGCTACCCAAGCCGTATCCGCGTCCGGCCCTGCAAATCGACCACTCCACTCGCGATGTTGCGCTGGCCAAGTTTGGCCTGGAGCTGGACCGGCCCGTGTTGGCGCTGTGCCCGGGCGCCGAGTTTGGTGAATCCAAGCGCTGGCCGTCCGAGCATTACGCCAAAGTTGCCGAGCTGAAGATTCGCGAGGGCTGGCAAGTCTGGCTGTTCGGTTCGAAGAACGATCACGCGGTCGGCGAAGACATTCGCGCGCGGCTGATTCCCGGCCTGCGTGAAGAGTCGGTGAACCTCAGTGGCGGCACCTCGCTGGCCGAAGCCATCGATTTGATGTCATGCGCTGATGCGGTCGTGTCCAACGATTCCGGGCTGATGCACGTGGCGGCCGCGCTGAACCGGCCGCTGGTGGCGGTCTACGGCTCGACGTCGCCAGGTTTCACCCCGCCGTTGGCCGAGAAGGTCGAGATTGTCCGGTTGGGTATCGAGTGCAGCCCATGCTTCGATCGCACCTGCCGTTTTGGCCATTACAATTGTTTGCGTCAGCTCATGCCGCAACCTGTGGCCGATGCCTTGCAGCGGTTGCAGGGCTCTGTGGTCGAGGTTAAGTAAGTTGCGGGTACTGTTGATCAAGACGTCCTCCCTGGGCGATGTGATTCATGCTTTGCCGGCATTGACCGATGCGGCGCGGGCGATCCCGGGGATCACATTCGACTGGGTGGTGGAAGAAGGCTTTGCCGAGATTCCCACCTGGCACCCGGCTGTTGGCAAAGTGATTCCGGTGGCGATTCGTCGCTGGCGCCAGAACATCTGGCAGACCATCAAAAGCGGCGAATGGCGGCGCTTCAAGCAAAGCATTCGCGCGACTAAATATGACCTGGTGATCGACGCTCAAGGCTTGCTGAAAAGCGCCTGGTTGACCCGTTACGTCCAGGCGCCGGTGGCCGGGCTGGATAAGCAGTCGGCCCGCGAACCCTTGGCCGCGCGTTTTTATTCGCGACGTTTGGCGGTGGCCCGTGGGCAGCACGCGGTAGAACGGGTGCGTCAGTTGTTTGCGGTGGCGTTGGGTTACGACTTGCCCAAAGGCCTCGGCGACTACGGTTTGAGCGTGGAGAAACTGGTTGAGCTGCCGCGCAAAAATCCGTTTGTATTGTTCCTGCACGGCACCACGTGGGACACCAAGCATTGGCCGGAAGCCTACTGGCGTGAGCTCGCTGAGCGAATGGGCCAGTTGGGCGTCGAGGTGAAACTGCCGTGGGGCAACCCGGCCGAAAAGGCCCGGGCTGAGCGGATTGCCAGCGGTCTGAATAATGCCCAAGTCTTGCCCAAACTGAATCTGGCCGGTGTGGCCAAGGTTCTGGCCAGCGCGCAGGCGTGTGTCGCGGTCGATACCGGCCTCGGGCACCTGGCGGCAGCGCTGGATGTGCCGACCCTGTCGCTGTTCGGTCCGACCAATCCGGGCCTGACTGGCGCCTACGGCAAGAGTCAGATCCATCTGGCGAGCGATTTTCCAAGCTGCGCGCCTTGCCTGCAAAAGAAATGTACCTATCAACCGACTGCTGAAGACCAGCAGCGGTTTGACCTGAAGCGCGAGTGGCCGTTGTGCTTCACTCGCCTGAATCCCGAGCGTGTCGCGAGCCGATTAAGCACGTTGTTACTGGCTGAGGAGCTGCGCTGATGCAACTGGCTTTTGTCCTTTATAAATATTTCCCGTTTGGCGGTTTGCAGCGCGACTTCATGCGCATTGCCCTGGAGTGTCAGCAGCGAGGGCATCAGATTCGTGTCTACACGCTGATCTGGGAAGGCGATATCCCGCCGGGTTTCGAAGTGCTGGTGGCGCCGGTCAAGGCAATCTTCAATCATCGGCGCAACGAGAAACTCAGCGCCTGGATGGAGGCCGATCTGGCCAAACGCCCGGTGGACCGCTTGATTGGTTTCAACAAAATGCCGGGGCTGGACGTGTACTACGCCGCCGACGGCTGCTTTGAGGAAAAGGCGCAGACCCTGCGCAACTCGCTCTATCGTCGTTGGGGCCGCTACCGGCACTTCGCCGAGTACGAGCGCGCGGTGTTCGCCAAGGACGCCAAAACCGAAGTCCTGATGATTTCCGAAGTCCAGCAGCCGTTGTTCATCAAGCATTACGATACGCCTTTGCAGCGCTTCCACTTGTTGCCGCCGGGCATCGCTCTGGACCGTCGCGCACCGGCCAATGCGGCCGAGGTTCGCGCCGAATTCCGTCGGGAGTTCAAGCTGGCCGACGATGATTTGCTGCTGGTGCAGATCGGCTCCGGCTTCAAAACCAAAGGCGTCGATCGCAGCCTCAAGGCGCTAGCGGCATTACCTTCGGAATTGAAGAAGCGCACCCAGCTATTTGTAATTGGCCAGGACGATCCCAAAGTATTCCAATTACAGAGCGCTGCACTGGGCTTGGGTGAGCATGTGCAGTTCCTCAAGGGTCGCAGCGATATTCCACGCTTTCTGCTCGGTGCCGATCTGTTGATCCACCCGGCGTACAACGAAAATACCGGTACCGTCTTGCTCGAAGCACTGGTGGCAGGGCTGCCGGTGCTGGTGAGCGCGGTCTGCGGCTACGCCCATTACATCGCCGAGGCCGAGAGCGGTCTGGTGCTGGATGAACCGTTCGAACAGGCGCAGCTCACTCAATACCTGAGCAGCATGTTGAGCGACGATGCCGCACGCATGGCCTGGAGCCGTAATGGTCTGGCCTTTGCCGAGACGGCCGACCTCTATAGCATGCCGCAGCACGCTGCGGATGTGATTCTGGCGGAGCAACACTGATGAAGTTGATTCTTGCCGAACCGTTCAAGACCCTTTGGGCCGGGCGCGATGCGTTCGCCGAAGTCGAGGGGCTGAACGGTCAGGTTTACCGTGAGCTGGAAGCGCGCCGTACCTTGCGCACTGAAGTTGTCGGGCGCGGTTATTTTGTGAAAATCCACCGTGGTATCGGTTGGGGCGAAATCTTCAAGAATTTGCTCACCGCCAAACTCCCGGTGCTCGGTGCTGGCCAGGAATGGCGGGCCCTGGAGCGCCTGCACGAAGCCGGTGTGCCGACCATGACCGCCGTCGCCTATGGCGAGCGCGGCAGCAACCCGGCGGATCAGCATTCGTTCATTGTCACCGAAGAGCTGGCGCCGACCGTCAGCCTCGAAGACTTCAGCATTGATTGGGTCAAGCAGCCGCCAGAACCCAGGCTCAAGCGCGCACTGATCGCTGAAGTGGCGCGAATGACCGGCATGATGCACCGCGCTGGGGTCAATCACCGCGACTGCTATATCTGCCATTTTCTGCTGCACACCGATAAGCCGGTAACTGCCGACGACTTGAAACTTTCCGTAATTGACCTGCACCGTGCACAGACCCGCTCGGCGATCACCAAGCGCTGGCGCAACAAGGATCTGGCGGGGTTGTATTTCTCGGCGCTGGATATCGGCCTGACCCGCCGCGACAAGCTGCGTTTCCTCAAGGGTTACTTCCTGCTGCCATTGCGACAAATTCTGCGGGATGAAGCGTCCTTGCTTGCCCGTCTGGAAGGTAAGGCCAGCAAACTCTACGAGCGTAAACAGCGCTATGGAGATGCGCTCTGATGGCGGATTTGAAGCTGGAACTTGCTCGCCACTTATCTGGATCAGCCTTTGAGCAGTCCTATGGTTGATGCCTGGATTCGGCGTCTGACCGCGCGTAGCAGTCACAAGGAGACCCACTGATGCGTTTGTCTGAGTTGAAGAATGCGGGCCGCACGCCAAATCTGCCGCTGAGTCTGGAGCTGGCGGATGCTGCGGGCCCGGCCCAATTGCAACTCCTCAGCTTGCTGCGGGTGTTGCCAGGACAGCGTTATGTCGGCGCCGGGGTTTGGCGCGGGCGCACGGTCCTGGCCAAACTGTTGGTGGGCAGCAAGGCGGCTCGGCACTTCCAGCGTGAGTTGGATGGCGTGCGTCTGCTCGCAGCTCAAGGCATGACCACGCCGCTGCTGTTGGCCGACGGCTTGAAGGATGGCGAAGGTGGCTGGTTGCTGTTTGATTTTCTCGACGGGGCTGAAAGTCTGGGCGATGCCTGGACGCGTGTCGAAGTGCTGCCGGTTTTGGCCGACGAACAGCAAGCGGTCCTGGCTGAAGCGTTGACGGTCATTGGTCAACTGCACAGCAAAGGCCTATGGCAGGAAGACCTGCATCTGGACAACCTGCTGCGGCATCAAGGTCAGCTGTATTTGATTGATGGTGCAGGGATCTGCGTCGAGCAAGCGGGTAAGCCGCTGTCTCGGCAAAAAGTCCTGGAAAACCTCGGCGTCTTTTTTGCGCAACTGCCGAAGGCTTTCGAGCCGTTCACCGAAGAGTTGTTGGTGCATTACCTATTGAGCAATGGCGAGCATGCCTTGCCGCTGGAAGCACTGCAAAAACAGGTGAGCAAAGTACGCAGCTGGCGTCTGAAAGACATCCTCAACAAGGTCGGCCGTGACTGCACACTGTTCAGCGTGCAGTGTGGCGCGTTCATATTGCGGGCGATTCGTCGCGAGGAAGAGTCGGCGATGCTGCCAGTGCTGGATCAGGCCGATGCCTTGCTCGATCAGGGGTACTTGTACAAAACCGGCGGCGCCGCCAGTGTCGGGCGGGTTGAAGTAGCTGGTCGTTCGCTGGTAATCAAGCGCTACAACATCAAAGGCTTCGCCCATTGGCTCAAGCGCTTTTGGCGCCCGAGCCGGGCCTGGCATTCGTGGCGCGAAGGCAATCGCCTGGCGTTCCTGGGGATTGCCACACCCAAGCCGCTGGCGTTGCTGGAGCGGCGTTTTTTCTGGCTGCGCAGTCGTGCTTATCTGATCACCGAGTACTTGCCCGGGCCGGACATCATCGAGCGCTTTGCGCCGTTTGTTGAAACCGGTGACGCGCCGCAGGTCGAGTTGCAGGCGCTGGATGACTTGTTCGCCGAGCTGATCCGCGAACGTATCAGTCACGGCGATTTCAAAGGCCATAACCTGTTTTGGCATCACGATCGTTGGGCGTTGATTGATCTGGACTCAATGTGTCAGCACCACTCGGCCAGCAGCTTCGCCCCGGCCTACGCGCGGGATCGTGCACGGTTTATGCGCAACTGGCCTGAGAGCAGCGCGTTGTATCAAGTGATTGATCAGCGGTTGCCCAGGACGATTACCCGCGAAGAGGGCCATATGGGCGACTAATTGTTATGACATTTCCTACGTAACTTGGGGAGGTCATGACCTGTAGTGTAAATAGCCGTGGTGCTAGCTTGCCTGACGTTCTCGGAGGGCAGGTTTTGACTAATAAAGTGGCTGTTTTGCTCGGCGTTTTCTCACTGACCCTGGCTGGCTGCGGTACCGTTAGTACGGTGCTGCAAGATGATGCTGAGGCGGCCCGCGATCTCAAGAAACAAAAAACCTATTGTCAGTCTATCCCCCGCGTCTACAGCGGGGTGGCCTACGATTTTTGTGTGTTGAACGGGCCGCCTGATTCCATGGGGGCAGTGACGATATCCGGTGTGCCTTGGGTGTACTTTGACTTTTTGGTGTCAGGCGTTTTCGACACCCTTGTACTGCCCTACACGATTTATCGGCAAAGTACCGATGGCAACATTGATATTCGCTGAGTGGCGAGCCAAGCGCTAGAAGCTTGCCGCTAGAGGCTTGCCACTGCTTTTACGCTATAATCTCGCCCTTTAGCTGTTTCTCGCCGCTTTGCGAGGACACATTTTTCTCAGGCGCCCGCCGCCTGCATGCAGACTAATAGAGGCTAGACCCCTGTGGCATTGACGATTCTTGGCCTGTCCGGCGCCCTTAGCCATGATCCTTCCGCAGCCCTGTATATCGACGGCAAGCTGATTGCGGCCGCTGAAGAAGAGCGCTTCGTACGCGATAAACATGCAAAGAACCGCATGCCTTACGAATCGGCGAAGTTCTGCCTGGAACAGGCCGGTATCAAACCTTCCGACGTTGACGTGGTGGCGATTCCATTCGCTCCGATCAGCCTGTTCGGCAAGGCTCGCTGGCACTACGCCAAGCGTTACTGGTACGCCCCGGACCGCGCCCTCGACGCGATTCTGATGGGCAACCGCCGTTACAAGCGTTATCGCAACAAGATCGTCTTTTGCCTGGAACAATTGGGCTTTGATCCGAAGAAAATCAAGATCGAACCGGTTGAACACCACCTGGCTCACGCTTCCAGCGCTTACCACTGCTCCGGTTTCAAAGAGAAAACCGCGATCCTCGGGATCGACGGCAAGGGTGAGTACGCCACGACCTTCTTCGGTTATGGCGAAAACGGCAAAATCCACAAAATCAAAGAGTTCTTCGATCCGGATTCTCTCGGCGGCCTGTACGGCGCGATCACTGAATTCCTCGGCTTCGAGATGCTCGACGGCGAATTCAAGGTCATGGGCATGGCGCCGTACGGCGATGCCAGCAAATACGATTTCTCGCGTCTGGCCAGTTTTGAAAACGGCGAATTGGTGATCAACACCGATTACGCCAACGTTATCGGCCTGCGCCGCTACAAAGAGAAGGGCAAAGGCTTCTACTTCTCACCGAAGCTGATCGAGTGGCTGGGTCCCAAGCGCGAAGGCGACATCGCTGACGAACCTTACATCCACTATGCCGCGAGCATGCAAGCGCTGTTCGAGAAACTGGCGTTGCAGATGATTGACCACTACCTGGGCGACGTCCTCAAGGAAACCGGCAAGTTGGCTTTCGCTGGCGGCTGTGCGCTGAACGTCAAACTGAACCAGAAGATCATCGCTCGTGACGACATCAAGGAGCTGTTCGTTCAGCCAGCGTCCGGCGATGCCGGTACCGCGGTCGGCGCAGCAGCCTACGTTTCCCACGCTCGTGGCGTACCGGTGGAGAAGATGGAACACGTCTATCTCGGCCCGTCCTACAGCAACGAAGACGTGATCGCCGCCTGTGCCCGTCACCCGAGCAAGCCAGCCTGGCGTCAGATCGACAACACCCCGGAGCGCATCGCCAAAATTATGGTCGACGGCAACCCGGTAGCCTGGTTCCAGGGCCGTATGGAGTTCGGTCCGCGTGCGTTGGGCGGTCGTTCAATCATTGGCTGCCCGAGCGCCACTGGCGTGGCTGACCGGATCAACCATCAGATCAAGTTCCGCGAGCGCTGGAGGCCTTTCTGCCCGTCGATGCTCGACACCGTTGCACCGCAGATGATCAAGATCGATCACCCAGCGCCGTTCATGACCTTCACCTTTGAAGTGTCCGAGGAATGGAAAACCCGTGTTCCGGAAGTCGTCCACGAAGACGGTACTTCCCGCGCCCAGGTGCTCAAGCGCGAGTACAATCCGCGCTACTACGACATGATGAAAGCACTGGAAGTGCTGACCGGTAACGGCGTGTCGCTGAACACTTCGCTGAACCGCCGTGGCGAGCCGATGATCTGCTCACCGACCGACGCCCTGAACATGTTCTTCGGTTCCGACCTACAGTACCTGATCATGGAAGACATTCTGGTGGTCAAAGACGGCGTGGACGCTTATGACTCGCTCGGCTGAGCGTCATGTGCTGCAGTTCTGTCACGGCTATGACGGGCCGTTCCTGGACTGTGTCCGGCAATACGCCAGCCTGTTCGCAGGGACCGGCTATCGGGTGACCACGGTCTTTTTGACCGGGGTTGCCGATGCCGACGTCGCCGCGAGCTGCGGCTCCGACGACGTGCTGTTCATGGAGTACAGCTCCAAGGCCATTCGTGGCCTGAAGCTGGGCGCGATTCGCGATCTGCGCAAAATTGTCGCGTCGCGTAACTTCAGTTTCTGCATCGCTCATCGTTTCAAACCGATCTATATCGCCTTGCTGGGTACCTCATTGCCGGTGATCGGCGTGCATCACGCATTTGGTGATTACCAGCGGCGTACCCGCAAATTGTTTGCGCATATTTTCCGTAAGCGCCTGAGCCTGCTTGGGGTGTCCGACGCGGTACGTGATGACATGCGTCGTTGCCTGCCGAACTGGCCGACTGGCCGGATTCAGACGCTCTACAACCGCATCGATATCGAGGTCTTGCAGGCCAGTCAGTTGCCGGCCTTTGAGGCTCGTAACGCGTTGGGCCTGTCGCCGGATGCCTGGATTGTCGGCAACGTAGGGCGGCTGCATCCAGACAAGGATCAGGCTACGCTGTTGCAGGGCTTTGCTGTTGCATTACCGCGTTTACCGGCGAACAGCCAACTGGCGCTCCTCGGTACCGGTCGCCTGGAGCAGGACCTCAAAGAGCTGGCCCGCGAACTGGGTATCGGTGATCGCGTGTTGTTCCTCGGTCAGGTGCCTGGGGCGCGGCGCTATTTTCGCGCATTTGATGTGTTTGCCCTGAGCTCCGACCATGAGCCATTCGGTATGGTGCTGCTGGAGGCCATGTCTGCCGGCGTGCCCTTGCTGGCGACCGCTTGCGGTGGGGCCAAGGAAGTGGTCGAAGGCGTGGGCATTCTTTTTCCGTTGGGCGATGCCGAGCTCATGGCCCAAGGACTGCAGCGTCTTGCCAACATGAACGACGAGCAGCGTCAGGTCTGCGCCGAGCTGATGCTCGATCGCTTGCGTGAGTGTTTCTCGGATCGGGCGGTGCGCGACGCGTTCTGGCGTTTGCCACAAGTCACCGACCTGGCCGCGAGGACCTGATGCTCAACCGATTTAAAGGCTGGCGCGAACGCGGCTGGTCCGTTGTCGATGCGTCGACTTACACCGATGCCTGGCAACGGTTTGGCGGTAGTGTTGCGACCCATCCGCTGGTCGTTGAACGTCTGGCTCAGTTGGCCGATATCCCCGTGCGCTATTTGGCCTGGGAGCAAAACGGTGAGCTGAAAGCCGCGATTCCGACCTGGGGCCGCGACCTGGCTCTGTCCAAGGATGTGCTCAAGCGCAGCGGCAAGAAAGGGTTGTTCGACCTCGGCAATGCTGAGTTGATCCTCCCGGCTGCCGCCGATGCGCAGGTTCCCCTGCGCCACCGCGGGCGCTACCTCTCGGCCCTGAATGAAGGCCGCTTTGCCGCCCTCAAAGTGCAAGCCGAACAGTTGGCCATGGCCCGCACCCCTGAAGAGCTGTCGAAAAAATTTCGCTACAACCAGCGCCGCGAACTGCGTTTGCTGGAAGAGGCCGGCGGGGTGGTGCGTCCGGTCAGCGAGTTTTCAAGTCGCGAGCTGGCGGCTATCTATTGCGACCTGTTCCAGCGTCGCTGGGGCTTTCCTGCCACTGGCGCCGAGCGTATGGCTGAGGTGGTCGAGCTGCTGCGCGAACTGCTGATCGGCTCGGTGATCTTCCTCAACGATGCGCCGATTGCGATTCAACTGGTCTACCGCGTCGAAGCCCCCGAGTGGATCAGTGTCGAGTACATCAACGGTGGCGTCGACCCCGAGACCCGTGAGTTCAGCCCGGGTAGCGTGCTGAGTTTCCTCAACACCCAAAGCGCCTGGGAACACGCACGGGCGATCGGCAAACCGCTGCGATTCTCCTTCGGTCGCGCCGACCGGGAATACAAGGACCGCTGGTGCAACCCTGTGCCGGTGTTCGAGGTATGAGCCAAGGTATGAGTCGCAAACAGCAATTGCTCAAGCGCCATCGGCGCAACAAGCGTATTGGCCTGCTGATCGGTCTGGTGCTGTTGATCGCGATTGGCGTGCTGGTAGCCTGGTGGCTGCCGTTGTTGCTCGGCGTACTGGCTTGGGTGGCCCACGAGGCATGGTTCGCCGACCATCTGTTCTACTCGGCCAAAGATGACTACGACTACGGCTTCCCGGTTGACAGCAAAAAGCTCAAGGTCCGCCTCGACGGTGGGCGCGTGCTGCTGGACGACTCATCGGGCCTGACGGGCGACGAAACCCTGGTGTTGGCGATCCAGGTCAAGAGTCACTGGCTGGGGCGTTTCCTGGACCCGGCCGTTGAGCTGTTGGGTATCCAGGGCCCGGACCGACAGACCTTCGAGCGCGGCGTGAATGGCTTGCGCTACCTCAATCTCAGTGGCTTGGCCGGACCTTTGGCGAACGGCGAGTTGCACCTTCACGGACGCTTTTGCCGACTGCTCGGTGAGCCGACGTTGTGGTCATTCAAGTCTGTGGATTGCCGCCGTCAGCGGGTGATGGTCATTGCGCCTCACGCCGACGATGCCGAGCTGGCCGCCTTCGGTTTGTACAGCCAGGCCGATGAAGCCTGGATCGTCACGTTGACGGCCGGTGAAATCGAAGCTGAGCACTATCAACACATGGGCCTGAGCCCTGTCGATGCAGCGCGAATCAAGGGCCGCTTGCGTGCCTGGGACAGCATTGCCGTGCCGCGCTGGGCGGGGGTGCCCGAGGCGCATTGTGTGCAGTTGGGGTATTTCTGCTTGCAACTGGCTGCCATGCAGGCTGCGCCGGATCAGCCAGTCGCCTCCCGGGAAGCGGACTTGAGCGATATCCGGCTGTTCCGCCAATTGAACCCGTTCTCCCTGCCCGGCGACAGCGACGGCGCACCGACCTGGAATAATCTGCTGGCCGATTTGCGCGAGTTGCTGCTCAAAGCCCGCCCGCAAGTCATTGTGTTGCCGCACCCGTCGCTGGACCCGCACCCGGACCACCTCTGTGCTCAGGCTGCAGTGCTGGAAGCGTTGCAGGGGCTGGACTGGCAACCTACAACCTTGCTTGGATACGCCAATCACCTGCATGACAATGATCGCTGGCCGATGGGCGACTCAGGTGCCGGCATCGCCTTGCCGCCGGTGTTCGACTCGACGCAAGTGCTGCAACCGTGCTCTTTGCCTTTGTCTGTCGCGCAGCAGCACGATAAAGCCATGGCGCTGGAGATGATGCATGACCTGCAACCGCGAATGCCGTTCAAGCGTCGCTTGCGCCGCTCGATACAGTGGCTCCTGGCTGGCAGAGCGCCGTCGCCTCTCGGAGAGAATGAGTTTTTCCGCAAGGCTGTCAGGCGTCATGAGCTGTTCTGGCTGCTGAAGCTTAAATAAAACAACACGGGTAAAGCCTGGCTGCCGAGCCGGTCTCGGTCATTGATGTAACAGGTTTTCATCGGGGATGAGCTATGAATCAGCGTTCCAAGGTCCTGCAGCTGCAGCCTGACTACAACGTTAAAGCGCACGATTTTGCCGACCTTGCGGAGCAGATCGTCAAAGCCCTGCCGACAGAACGTTTTGACGTGACAGCGGCATATTTGCGCGGTCGGCCGGGGCAGGGCGAGGCTGTGAGCCGTGCCGCTCGTTCAGTCTATTTCGAATTCTCCGACAAATCCCTAAAGGGGATGCGCCTGCGAGCCATGTGGCGGCTGTATCAGTTTTGCCGAAAAGAAAAGTTTGATGTGGTCATTTGCAACCGCTTCAAGCCGGTGAACATGCTGCTACAACTTAATCGCTGGCTGAAAATACCATTGTGTATCGGCATCTCTCATGGCTTCGGCGAGTACGACCGTTTTTACCGGCGGCGTCAGGTCCAGAGCCGCGTCGACGGCCACTGGCGTTTTGTTGGCGTGTCGCCAGCGGTCAAACAGTACTTGCTGGATTGTGATTGTGGCTTCACTGATCACAATACCTATGCCATTACCAATGCCATTGATATCGAGCAGGCTGAAGGTTTGCAGCACTCTCGTGAGCGTTCGCGCGAATTGTTGGGGATTGATCCATCGGTGCGCCTGATCGGTGCGCTTGGGCGATTGGTACCGGTTAAAGGCCATATCTATTTATTGCAGGCTTTTGCCGCGCTCAAAGACAAATATCCCCAGACACAGCTGGCGATCATCGGCGCCGGTCGCGAAGAAGCGCGGTTGGCCTGTGAAATTGAGCGATTGGGTCTGAGCGGCCGCGCGCATCTCTTGGGGTTCAAGGAAAACGCCCTGCAGTATGTTCGTGCGTTTGATATCTGGACTATGCCCTCATTGGCTGAGGGATTGGGCCTGGCATTACTCGAAGGCATGAGCGGCCATTTACCGGTGATTGCCTCGAATGTGCCTGCCATGCTTCCGCTTGTTCAGGGCGCTGGTGGTCTTGCCGTCGAGCCCGCGAATGTCCCGTCTCTTGTCAGGGCGCTGGATACGTATCTGGGGCTTTCGGACGAGGACCTCAAAACCAAAGGCGATCAGGCCTACCGTTATTTGCAAGAACAGCATGATATCGAGGTGTTCCGTCAGGAGTACCTGGATCTTATTCAGTCCGGGCTGCGTCAGGCGGGTAAGGAGCTGGCATGACGAGTCACTCTCCGCTGGTCACAGTGATTATCGCTTCCTACAACCATGGCCTCTACATTGAGGAAAGTATCCTCAGCGTACTGGCGCAGACCTATAGCCCCATCGAATTGCTGGTCATCGATGACGGGTCCACGGACGACAGCGTCGAGCGGATCACCCGTTTGCAGGTCGAACACGGTTTCGATTTCCGGGTGCAGGAAAACCAGGGATTGACCAATACCCTCAACGGCGCAATTGCGCGTTCCAAGGGCGAGTTCATTGCCCCTTTTGGCTCCGATGACATCATGATGCCCGATCGTATTGCGATTCAGGTGGCGCATATGGTGGACAAACCTGAAGTGGGAATCTGTGCCGGTGATATCGAATTGATCGATTCGAACGGTGAGTTGTTTCCGGTGCATCGTCAGCGACGGAATGTGCCGTTTCGTCGCATGGATTTCGACGACATGTTCCTGGAGCGCAAGCCCTATCCGCCGGCCCCCACCCTGTTGATTCGTCGCGAGGCGCTGGAAAAGGTAGGTGGGTTCGATCCGAGCATCCGCCTGGAGGACCTGCTGATCGAGTTGAAGATCACCCGGGCCGGGTATTACATCGATGGGTTGGGTGTAGTGATGGCGCGCTACCGCAAGCACGCGACCAATACCTATAAGAACAACCGCTTCATGATCGACAACATTCTGCGCACGTTCGCCTTGTTCAGCGATCACCCCGAGTATGAAGCCGTGAAGTACAAGGCGCTCAACTCGATGTTTCTTAAAACCGCCAACCGCGACACTGTGCTGGCGCGAGAGTTATTGGCCGCCATCCCGATCAAGTGGTGGAACCGTAAAACCTTTCGAGGCCTGATGCGCTGGGCGGGGCACGCCGTGAAGAGCGCGCTGGGTATTCGTTCAAGTGCCAAATAGCGGCGGAGGAACCAGTGTGGGGTGGATTCAGGATTTTTTCGCTAAACGGGCCAGGCGCACCATTCGCAAGCTGCCCAGGATCGAGCGGGGAGGGGCGCGCTTTCGCCAGCGTTACCCGGGCTTCGCGTTCGGCACGGGGAGCTACGGCTTACCACTGGTACACGACTGGCAGGAAGGCTCGACGTTGAGCATTGGCGCCTATTGCTCGATAGCCGAAGGTGTGCAGATATTCCTGGGGGGGCATCACCGCGCCGACTGGGTCACCACTTACCCGTTCCCTGCAATGCTGCCTGAGGCTGAGCACTTCAAGGGCCATGTCTTCAGTCGTGGCGATGTGGTGATTGGCAGTGACGTCTGGCTCTATTCGAACGGCACCATCCTTCCCGGTGTGACCATTGGCTATGGCGCCCTCGGTCATACCTTGTCCGAGGCCCCGTACGTTGACAGCAAGCAGACTACATCCATGGTCATTGGGGCTTGCTTGGCGAAGGGCTATGGCTGCTGTGTGTTGAGGTCCGCATGATCCTGGATGTTTCCGGCAACAGCTGGGCCGACAAGGCTCATGCGCTGGACCGCTATCGCTGGCGGCGGTTGCGCGAGCGTCATTCCTGGCTGGGAAGCCTCTTGCGCTTTGGCCGTGATGCTTGCGTAGACTGGATGTTCGGTTGGAGGGCGCAGGCGCGCCTGGCGGCCGAGGTCGTGGCCGAGCCCTGCGATTTCCTGTTGCTGCAGTCGGCATCCAAAGTCATTGCCTTGCAGCGCAAGAAACTGCTGATTGCGGCCCTGCGCGCTAGTGGTCACTCACTGGTGGAAACCGCACTGCAGGTGCCAGAGACCATTCTTGCCCAGCGTCTGCTCAAGCATCCGCAGCAGCCGGTGCCGCTGCGCTATTTTGGCTATGCCGCGCATGCCGAGTGGCTGGTGGCCCACCACCAGCCGAAGATTCTGCTCAACGACCGCAACGGCAGCCTGTACGCACCTTTCCTGCGTCTGGCGCTGAACCGGCGACATCAGCTGCTGGTGCACCTGGCGCACGCGACCACGGTCGAGTCTTCGAGACGTCTGGGCATGAACGACTACGACTACTACTTCATGTTCGGTCGCAGTTCGCTGGAGGCCCTGCAGTCGCGCCCGCTGCGCTTCGGCAGTTCGAATGCGGTACTGTCCGGTTCGCACATGATTGACGTTGCCTACGACCTGCCGCCGCCCGACCCCGAGCGACAGGTGCTGCTGGTCCTGGGCGTCGGCCCGGACAAAGAGAAGGAGCGCGGTTACCAGCGAACCTACACCCTGCTGCGCGACTGGGCGGCGCAGCACCCGGAGTACCAGATGCTGATCAAGGCGCATCCCCGTAGTCAGGTGCCGTTTTGGCACGGCGCGGCCGCTGCACTGCCCAACGTGCAGGTCCTGGACCGCGGAGTCGGTCTGGCCGCAGCGCTGGAGCAGGCTTCGATCGTGGTGAACATCATGTCTAACGCGGTTATCGAGGCTGCGCTGGCGCGGCGCCCGGTCATTTATGTCAATGCGGGTGAACATCACGACATTTTCTCCCAAGAGCGCTTCCTGGGCGAGCGTGTCACCACGGCTGCAGAGCTGGCCGAGCGGGTAGTCTGGATCCAGGGCAACTATCAGCAGTGCCTGGAGCGGGCCCGGCATTTCGCCGAGTTTCACCTGGCGCACGGGGTAGAAGGGCTGGATACCACGATCGGGTTGTTGGTCGGTCTGCTGCAGGCAGAACCTGTGCCCTCTCAGGTGCTTGAGGGCACCGTTTAGCAGGGGCCGAGAGTCAGGCCATGCACATTAATAATCACGGTTGCGGTGGTGAACGGAAATGATTTGGCCTTTTGCACATGCCTGCGTCATCAATCTCGACAGCAGGAAGGATCGCTGGGCCCGCATACAGGCACACTTGCACAGTCTGGGGCTGCAGGCCGAGCGCTTCAGCGCGGTGTCGATGCATCGGTTGGGCGATGACCCTCCCTCGCCGCAACTGCGCGAATTTCTGCTGCGCGTCGATGGTGACAGCGACAGGTTCGAACACAAGTTGCGCGCTACCTGGGCCTGCATGCGCAGCCATCTTGCGGTGATTGCCATGGCCAAGGCTCGCGGCTGGCCGCAGGTGCTGGTCCTGGAGGACGATTGCGAGTTTGAGTCCTATGCGCCTGCGGTCCTGCGGCGGGTGCCGGCACAGTTGTCGTCGCGGGATTGGACCATGCTGTACCTGGGGGGCACGCTGAAGAAGGGTGGGCAGGCGCGCAAGGTTTCAGCCAACCTGGTGGCGGTCAACCGGGTGCGCCTGGCTCATGCCTACGTGGTCAGGGCGGAGCTCTATGATCGGATCCTGCAGGAGGCCCCTCTCAGTGGGTTGCCGCTCGACTGGTATTACTCGGAAAGCCTCCTGCCCACGACTCGCGCGTTCCTTGTGCGGCCCCTGCTGGCCCGGCAGAGCCTGATGGTCATGAGTGATATCGAGCAGGTGGTGCGCAAGCCCAAGCTCAAGACCCGACAACTCCTGGGCCGACTGGCTGCGCGCCTTCGCTACGGCCTGTTCGGATAATGTGCCGGCAGTAGCGAGGAGGCACCGCAGGTTCAATCAGCTCGCCAAGCCAAGGGAATGCACTTGCTTGTGCATGCATTTAACTGCGTTGTCCGGTGCCAGGACGGCGTAGCCCTGAAGCAGATCGGTAAAATGCGCGTCGAACAGCCAGCGGCGGTCTTCCGTGTAACGCTGCATATGGCACAGGTTGCGTCGACGAAGTTCCAGGCTCAAGGGCGAGTGCAGGAGGCGCAAGTCGGCCAGATCGATCAGGCCGAACTCGCCGTCCTCCAGCAAAAGAACGTTGCCAAGGTGCAATGAGCGGAAATAGACCCCGCGTTCGTGCAGTTCTGCCAGAAAGCGCCCGAAACGTTGCACCAGTGCCTGGCGAATGCTCACGCTGGGCATGGCTTGCAGCACCTGGCGCAAGGTTCTGCCTGACAGGGGCTGGTAGCGTACGGCGCTGCTGCCATCGGGCATGCGGTACAGCTCGAGGATCGCTGGGGTATTCAGGCCTGTACGGGCCAGGCGTTGGCTGTTTTCGGCGAAGCGCTCGGAATAGGGGTAGAAGCTGCCATAGGTATACCAGCAGCGGGCACGGAACAGCTTCAGAAAGCTGCCATCCTCGAGTTTGAGGACTTTAGGCCCTAGGCCGTCTTCTTCGACCACCTGAGCGTTGACTGTCATGCGTTGAGCGTCGTCGGCAGCGAGGCTGCGAACCGAAAGCCTCGACAGACGATTCGTACGCTGGGCAATGCTCAGCGCAGCCATCAGTGCCAGTGGAATCCACAGCAGGAACCAATGCTCCCTGGGGGTGTACAGGATATCGCCACCCTCCGTCAGGCTGGCCCCGATACCGAATACCATCAGGGTCGACGCCAGGATAAACAGCGGTTGCGAGCGCTGGCGCCAGCAGTCGAACAGCCCTCGAAGCTGCATGGCCAGCCAAGGCAGGAACCCGATGATGCCGACATAGAAGAGTACGCCCAAGGCAAAATTGTGGGGTTCGCTGAAGGCATACCCAGCCTCCGGATAGATGCTCAGGGTCGCGTCATAGCCATGACCAATCCAGGGCGTATCAGCGATCAGATGCAGCGCCTGTCTCCAGATTTCGAAGCGGTAGGAGTCGCCGCGCGCCAGGATCATGTCCGGGAAAGTGGCCAGCACGCTTGCGGCAGTGATGCCCATGATGGCCAGCAGCAACAGTGAGCGACGGTTCCAGCAAATGAATGCCAGCCAGAGGCCTGCCATGACGATGGCAACCAGAGGTGTTCTGGAGCTGGTTGCCAGGACGGCCGCGAACATGATCAGGAAGGCAGGGACAATGCCGAGCAGCAGCTTCGGATTGCGCACGGTCATGCCCAGAAAAAACCAGTAGGTGCAGAAAAAGCCGAACAGGTGGGAGCTGAGCAAGGGGTTGTCAAAGGCCCCCCCGCCGATCATCCGATCGCCCGGTGCATAGTGCGACAGGAAAATATAAAGATTGAACACGCTGGCGGCCAACGCAATCAGGGCCGCGGCCAGCAGGACGGGCTTGAGGCTTTCGGCGCGGTAGCGCAGCAGGAGGCTGGCACCGGCAAAGAGCATGAAAATATACAGTGGTGGTTTTGCCAGGCTCGTCAGGCTGGCTTGCGTAGGGCTCCAGTTCAGCGACAGTAGCGCCCACCCGGAATAAAGCAGGAATGCCTGAACCAGCGGCTCTCGCAAGATGGTCTTCAGTTCGCCGGGGCGTATGCACAGGGCGATCAGAGCGGGGGCGCTCACGAGGCCGTAGAACAGCTTTTGATAGACACCGCGCGTAGGCAGAAAAAACAGCCCGCAAAGCAAAAGAAAAAAGCCGAGCGGCAGCACCCACAGGCAGATGAAATCGAAAACCCGGGTCGCGTTGGTGTTGATCCTGCTGAATGGCATACTGAACTGTATTCCGATTAAGGGCCGGCAATACTAACGTATCTGTCTACCCTGGTCCGCCGGAATATTGCCAGCGAGCCACCGGTTCGAACGATCCCGGCTGAGACCGGAGGAACCTGTGATAAAGTCAGCGTCCTTTTTTTGAAAACTTCGCGTGATATGACCGACTCCAGTCTCTCCGCAAGCCCTTCGAGCTTGAAAATCTACTTCCGACTCCTCGGTTACGTACGGCCTTACATCGGCCTGTTCATGCTGAGTATTGTCGGCTTCCTGATTTTCGCGTCGACTCAGCCGATGCTTGGCTACGTGCTCAAGTATTTCGTCGATGGCCTGTCCAATCCCGAGGCCGCGTTGTTCCCCTCGATACCCTATCTGCGCGATATGCCATTGATGCATGCCGTCCCTTTGCTGATTATTCTGATCGCCGCGTGGCAGGGCGCCGGTTCATTCCTGGGCAACTTCTTCCTGGCCAAGGTCTCGTTGGGCCTGGTTCATGATTTGCGAGTGCAGCTGTTCAACAACCTGCTTGTGCTGCCGAATCGTTACTTCGATAAGCACAACTCCGGGCACCTGATTTCACGCATCACGTTCAACGTGACCATGGTCACGGGAGCGGCGACAGATGCGATCAAGGTCGTATTCCGGGAGGGCATGACGGTTGTGTTCCTGTTTATCTCCCTGCTGATCATGAACTGGCGCCTGACGCTGGTGATGGTTGCCATCCTGCCGCTGATTGCGTTCATGGTGAGCCGCGCCAGCTCCAAGTTCCGCAAGCAGAGCAAGAAGATCCAGGTGGCGATGGGCGACGTGACCCACGTGGCCTCCGAGACCATCCAGGGTTATCGCGTGGTCCGCAGCTTCGGCGGTGAAATCTATGAGCGCGACCGTTTCGAGCGCGCGAGCCAGAGCAACACCGACAAGCAGCTGCGCATGACCCGTACCAGCGCCATCTACACGCCGATGCTGCAGCTGGTGATCTACACCGCCATGGCGGTGCTGATGTTCCTGGTGTTGGCCCTGCGCGGTGATGCGTCGGCGGGCGACTTGGTGGCGTACATCACCCTTGCCGGCTTGCTGCCTAAACCGATTCGGCAGCTTTCGGAAGTCAGCTCGACGATCCAGAAGGGCGTTGCCGGTGCCGAGAGCATTTTCGAGCAATTGGATGTGGAGCCCGAAATCGACAAAGGCAGTATTGAGCGTGACTCTGTCACGGGTCGACTCGAGGTGCGTCACCTCAGCTTCACCTACCCGGGTACCGACCGTCAGGTGCTCGATGACATCAGCTTTTCTGCCGACCCGGGGCAAATGATCGCCCTGGTTGGCCGTTCAGGGAGTGGTAAATCGACCCTGGCCAATCTGATTCCGCGTTTCTATCACCACGATAAAGGCGAGATTCTTCTCGATGGGACTGAGGTCGAGCAGTACAAACTGCTGAACCTGCGTCGGCATATCGCTCAAGTGACGCAGCATGTCACCTTGTTCAGTGACACGGTGGCCAACAACATTGCCTACGGAGACCTTGCTGGTGCTCCCCGTGAAGATATCGAGAAAGCAGCGACGGATGCCTATGCCATGGACTTCATTGCGCAGTTGCCTCAAGGCCTGGACACCCAGGTTGGCGAGAACGGTGTGCTGTTGTCCGGCGGCCAGCGTCAGCGTCTTGCGATTGCCCGCGCGCTGTTGAAAAACGCTCCGCTGTTGATTCTCGACGAGGCGACGTCAGCCCTTGATACCGAGTCCGAGCGGCATATTCAGGCAGCTCTGGATCAGGTGATGAAAGGCCGTACGACGCTGGTGATAGCCCACCGTTTGTCGACCATTGAAAAAGCCGACCTGATCCTGGTCATGGATCAGGGCCGGATTGTCGAGCGCGGTACCCATTCCGAGCTTCTGGCGAAGAATGGCTATTACGCTCGATTGAATGCACTGGGCCTCGATGAGCCCGCACCACAAGGTATCGTCTGATACCCACTTCAGGGTGAGCCATGCTCACCCTGAAACCGCCTCGGCGTGCAACGCGCTCAGGGCATTTATATCCAGATCCTTACACTCTTGACTATGTCTAAATAAATTTCCGCATTTCGCCTGATACGGTTCAAGCCTGAATCATTGGCTTCGGGGTGGCTATCCGCCTCGCGTGGGTACCGGAATGTTGCAGCGCTTTTTATGGAAGTTATTACCCAAACAGCAACGAACGTTCCTGCTGGGGCGTTTGTCGGTTGTGGATCGGCAAGTCGTGAACAAGTCGATGTCGGCCAATGTGCGCTTCCCTCAGGCTTTCCAGCAGCGCTCCTGTGTGTTCATTCACATCCCCAAGTGTGCCGGGAGCAGCATTTGCTCCGCGCTATTCGACGGCTGGATGCCTGGGCATTTGCCGCTGTATTGGTATGAGCAGTAATTTCCCGAGCAGTTTTCCCGCAGTTTCAAATTCGCCTTCGTTCGTGACCCTTTGGAGCGGGCCTATTCGGCCTACGCTTTCCTGCGTGGCAACGAACTGGGGCGGCGCGACCGAGCGGCCTAGGCGCTGGTCAGCCATTACCGTGATTTCGATGACTTCATCGGTCGCTGGCTGAATCCAGAGAATATCCAGAAGCCGCTGCATTTCGCTCCCCAGACCGACTTCCTGATCGACTCCATGGGACATATGGCGATGGATTTCGTGGGGTATCAGGAGCATCTGGATCGTGACTTCCAACTGCTTTCTGAGCATTTAGGGGTTGTCTCGCCATTACCCCATCGGAATGGCTCTAAGCATCGCCAATTGGCGCCCGCTCGTGATTTTTGCTCGGTACGCACCCGCCGTTTGGTGCGACGTGTCTACCAACGTGACTATGAGTTGCTCGGCTATGAATAAATCGTCGTCTATCTACGAACAACTTCCACAGATACGCCCCTATGCGTTGTCGCTGTCGACGGCCGCCCGGGCTGTGCTCAAGCATCAGCAGCCGAGTTGTGTCTGGCTGACGGGACTGTCCGGTGCCGGCAAGTCGACCCTGGCCAATGCCCTTGAGCTGAAGCTCAATGAGCATGGTTTGCACACCTTTGTGCTCGACGGCGATAACGTGCGCAACGGGTTATGCAATGACCTGGGCATGAGCCCGGAGGCGCGCAAGGAAAATATCCGGCGCATTGCCGAGGTGGCGCGGTTGATGGTCGACGCCGGGTTGATTGTGATTGTCTCGGCGATTTCACCGTTCCGTGCCGATCGTTCGGCGGCCCGCGCCTTGTTCCGGACGGATGAGTTTCTTGAGGTCTATGTGAGCACTCCGTTCGATGTCTGCGCCCGGCGTGACCCCAAAGGTTTGTATCAAGCAGCGCTGCAAGGGCGGCTCAAGGACTTCACCGGCCTCGACAGCCCTTACGAAGTGCCGCAGCAGGCTGACTGTGAGATCAATACTGACGAGGTGGAGCTGTCGGATGCTATCCAGGGGGTGATGGATGTTTTGCTCAAAAAATGAGCAAATGTTTCGTGTGATTCAAGCCCATTGAAGCCGTCGAACTAGGTAGCGTTCACCCTGTGTTAATATCGCGCCCCTGTTCATTTTGTATGTGGGTTGCTCCATGAAGTTGTCCATGCCGCGATTCGATCAAGCCCCTGTCTTGGTGGTCGGCGATGTCATGCTCGACCGTTACTGGCATGGTGGTACCTCACGGATTTCCCCTGAGGCGCCGGTGCCGGTGGTCAAGGTCGAGCAAATCGAGGACCGCCCCGGCGGGGCCGCCAACGTTGCCTTGAACATTGCCGCTCTCGGTGCTCCCGCTTCACTGGTCGGTGTGACCGGTGATGACGAGGCCGCCGATAGCCTGGCCAACAGCTTGCGTGGCGCAGGTGTGCGGGCGCTGTTCCAGCGCATCCCCCACCAGCCAACCATCGTCAAGCTGCGGGTCATGAGTCGTCACCAGCAACTGCTGCGGATCGACTTCGAAGAACCCTTCGCCACCGATGCGCTGGCATTGGCTGCCGAGGTCGACGGCCTACTTGAAGGCATCAAGGTGCTGGTGTTGTCTGACTACGGCAAAGGTGCGTTGAAGAATCATCAGGTGCTGATCCAGGCTGCGCGCGCGCGTGGCATTCCGGTGCTGGCTGATCCGAAAGGTAAAGACTTTTCGATCTATCGCGGTGCGAGCCTGATTACGCCAAATCTCAGTGAGTTCGAAACCATCGTTGGTGGTTGCGCCGATGAGCATGAGTTGGTGACCAAGGGCGCCAAACTGATGCACGACCTCGAGCTGGGCGCTTTACTGGTGACCCGTGGCGAACATGGGATGACGCTGTTACGCCCCGATCACCCGGCATTGCATTTGCCGGCTCGTGCTCGTGAAGTGTTCGACGTCACCGGTGCCGGTGACACAGTGATTTCCACCTTGGCAGCGGCTATCGCTGCCGGTGAAGAGTTGCCGCATGCCGTGGCGCTGGCCAATCTGGCGGCAGGCATCGTGGTCGGCAAGTTGGGTACGGCGGCGATCAGCGCGCCGGAACTGCGTCGCGCCATCCAGCGTGAGGAAGGCTCCGAGCGCGGTGTGTTGAGCCTCGACCAGTTGTTGCTGGCGATCGACGATGCGCGTGCGCATAAAGAGAAAATTGTCTTTACCAACGGTTGTTTCGACATCCTGCATGCCGGGCACGTGACCTATCTCGAGCAAGCCCGGGCGCAAGGTGATCGCTTGATCGTTGCGGTCAATGACGATGCTTCGGTCAGCCGCCTGAAAGGGCCGGGTCGACCGATCAATAGCGTCGACCGGCGCATGGCGGTATTGGCGGGTCTGGGCGCGGTGGACTGGGTAATCAGCTTCCCTGAGGGCACGCCTGAAAACCTGCTGGCTCAGGTCAAGCCGGATGTGCTGGTCAAGGGTGGCGATTACGGTATTGACCAGGTTGTCGGTGCCGATATCGTCACCGCCTATGGCGGCACGGTGAAGGTGCTGGGGCTGGTTGAGAACAGTTCGACCACCGCTATCGTCGAGAAAATCCGCAAGTCCGAGTGATCTTTTGCGTTTAGCGCGCAGCGCTCCTCGGCACCATCTTCTTCAGCAGTTGCCTGGCCTTGCTGGTCAGGCGTTTGAAGCCCGAATCCTTGCCCGGTTGGCTCAAACCTTGCTGCTTGAGCCAGTCCTTCCAGCGAATCCGCTCATCGCGTACTAGCCAGCCTTCCTGCAGGGCAAAGCTTTCTGCCAGATACAGACCACGGGTGCTGGCCGGGTATAGATGATCCTTTTTCAAGGTATAGAGCTCCGCCAGGGGCTGACCATCCTCAAGCGGCATCAGGTACAAGTCAGGCCGTTTGCGGTCCAGGCGAGCGACCAGTTGATCCCCCTCCAGACGCTCATCGACGTGGAACAGGCTCAGGGATTTGGCTTCTCTTGGCACCTCCAGACGCAAATCGTAAATCAACTGCAGCGAAGCCGTAGGCAAATGAACGTAGGCTCTTGGCCGTTCGATCAGTTGCATCTTGGCGCAACGCACCGGGCGCGCCGCGCCCGACAACGGCGTCAGACGAAAGGGCAGGGCTTCGCGGTAATGCAGCGCCGTCGCATAAGGTGCCGGCAGCCAGGTGTCGTTGAAGCGCCCGCTGAGCCAGCCTTCCGGAGTTTCCAGCAGGCACTCTTCCGCAATCTCCTGGATCGCGGTGTGCAGCGGCAGGTTCAATTCGTGGGCTGGTACATAACCAGAGATCAACTTGAGCACTACGTCGCCACGGTCCTGACGACGCTGACGAACCAATACCCAGTAATCGCGATTCTGCCAGTGCAGGGTCAGGCGAACCGATACCCCGAGGTTGGCCAGTTCGAGTGAGAAACGCTCCGCATCAGCGACGGCCACCGGACGACGACGCTGCAGGGTTTGCGAAAAATTAAGCGGCATCCCGAGGCTCTGATAGTTCAGGCCTTCGGGAGTCGCTTCGACGATCAGGGGCAGGGTTTTGAAGTTGCTGGGGTTCTTTCTAATGAGCGTGCGCGGCATCTCAGCTCCTTCTTGCGTCGGGGGCGGCCGCGTCAGCGGCGTCAGTTTCTGCGCAAAACCTGCGCGACAGTCGCCACGTTGTGGGCGAGGTGCAGCGGATTAATTGTCCCGACAATAGCACTGGCAACACCGGGATGCTCAAACAGCAATTCGAAGCTGGCGCGGACCGGGTCAACTCCCGGGCTCAAGCAGGCATGACCGCTGGCCAAGGCCTTTTTCACCAGAATGCCTTTGCCGTGGGCGGCAGCATAGTCGATGACCGGCAGCTCAGCCTGTTCGTTGAGATTGTAGGTGACCATGGCGCAATCGCCTTGTTCCAGAGCCTTCAAACCGCCGTCGACAGTCTTGCCGGAAAAACCGAAACCACGAATTTTGC
This sequence comes from Pseudomonas sp. F220, assembly GCF_057813935.1. Lineage (NCBI taxonomy): Bacteria > Pseudomonadati > Pseudomonadota > Gammaproteobacteria > Pseudomonadales > Pseudomonadaceae > Pseudomonas > Pseudomonas sp. F220. The sequence goes on along the minus strand of NZ_JBVASJ010000001.1, from coordinate 202,648 downwards.
CTTCGCGTTTCAGCTCGGCAAGGGTCTGATAGACCTCGCTGTCATTGAGAATGGCCAAGTCGTTGCCGTCTGAGTGCACCAGCACCAGATCGATAAAATCGGTTTCCAGGCGTTGCAGGCTACGCTCGACCGAGAAGCGCGTGTGTTTGGCGCTGAAGTCGTGGTGCGACAGGCCATTGGCGAACTCTTCACCAACCTTGCTGACGATCACCCACTCTTGCCGCTGGCCGCGCAGCAGCGGGCCGAGGCGCTCTTCGCTGCGGCCATAGGCCGGGGCGGTGTCGATCAAATTGATGCCCAGATCGCGGGTCAATTTGAGCAGCATGCGCGCTTCGTCATCGTCGGGAATCTGAAACCCGTTGGGATACTTCACCCCTTGGTCGCGACCGAGTTTGACGGTGCCCAGGCCCAGCGGCGAGACCAGCAGGCCGGTGCTGCCGAGTGGGCGATGCAGGTCGTGCAATGTGGGTTGGCTCATGGCAGCAGTTGTTCCCAGGCCGGTTGGGCCATCGGCGGTTTTGGCAGTTCGGGCAAGGCCGCCGGGTGGCTTGGTTGAATGCCGTCTCGGTCCAGCGCGGCCAGTACACGATCAGCAAAGTCCGGCGCCAACGCCAGTTTGGTTGGCCAACCCACCAGCAGACGATCCTGCTCGGCGAGGAAGGCGTTGTCTGGACGGGTCAGGCCCGACTGCGCCGGCTCGGCCCGATCAACCCGCAAGGTTGCCCATTGCGCCTGGCTCAGGTCGACCCACGGCAGCAGATTGCCGAGTTCTTTCTGCGCTGCAGCGATTTGCGCGGCCGGTTCGCGGGCGACGCCTTCGGCTTCGGCAATATCACCGCCCAGATACCAGACCCACTGACCATCGGCCGCCGGGTGCGTGGTGACGGTGATTCGCGGCTTCGGCCCGCCACCCAGGCAGTGGGCGTACAGTGGCTTCAGGGTCGGGCCTTTGACGATGATCATGTGCAATGGTCGACGTTGCATCGCCGGCTGGTTCAGGCCCAAGGCCGTGAGCACGTCGGCATTGCCGGCGCCAGCGCTGAGGACAATGCGTTGCGCGCGGATTTCCCGCCCGTCGATCCGCAGCCCGACCAGTTCACCGTTGTCCAGAAGAGGTTCGATTGTCTGACCTGCCAGCAGGCCATCACCGGCCAATTGGGCCAGGCGTTCGATAAGGCTCGGCACGTCGACCACCAACTCCGCCAGGCGATAGACTTTGCCCTTGAAGCGGCGGTCTTGCAGTGCTGGCGGCAACTGATCGCCCTTGACCTGATCGACCCGGCCGCGCACGGCTTTGCTGGCGAAGAAACTGGTGAGGTTGCCCGCAATCGTGCCAGGGGACCAGAGGTAGTGCGCTTCAGAGAGCAAGCGCACGCCGGACAGGTCCAGCTCACCGGTTCCGGCCAGGGCTTCGCGCCAGCGGCGTGGCATGTCGGCGATGGCTTCAGAGGCACCGGTCAGCGCGCCGTGCAGCGCGTATTTGGCGCCGCCGTGAATGATCCCTTGGGACTTCACGCTTTGCCCGCCGCCGAGGCTGGCGCTTTCCACCAGCACAGTCGAAAAGCCCTGGCGACGCAGGCGTGCGTTCAGCCAGAGGCCGGCAACCCCGGCGCCGACAATCAGAACGTCGGTGGAAATAACGGATGGCATGCAGCGACCTCAGTGTTCAAGACTAGGGGCGCAGTATACATATTCATATTCACCGCGATCCTCTGTAGCAGCTACCGAGGCTGCGTTCGATCTGGGCCGCATTCGGACGAAGCGGTCGCGGAATCGGCAAATTCATTTTACCGACACAATGCAGCTTCAGGTTCTACGGCTGCTGCGCAGCCGGACGCGGCCTTCGGCAGCTGCTACACAAAGCAGTTCGGTCGCGTTCTTTAATGTCCGGCAGTTTTCGAGAACAGCTGGATCACCACCACGCCCAGAACGATCATCCCCATGCCGATGATGGCCGGAATATCGAGTTTCTGCCCGTAGATAAACAACGCCGCAATGCTGACCATCACGATGCCCATGCCGGCCCAGACCGCGTAGGTCACGCCAACGGGGATGGTGCGCACGACCAGGGTCAGCATCCAAAAGGCGATGCCATAACCGACGATGATCAACAGCAGGGGGATCGGAGTGCTGATGCCCTTGACCGCTTTCATCGAAACAGTGGCGATCACTTCGGCGCAGATGGCGATGGCCAGATAGTAGTAAGCGTTCATGGGCGGTTCCTCGTGTTTTTGGCCTGCTTGATGAGGTCGGCATTCTAGAGACTATTGAGATGGGGTAAAGTCATTACCTATCTGATTTAAAGATGGGCTAGGTCATGAGCGTGCAGTGGAATCTGGAACAGATCCAAATGTTTGTCAGCGTCGCCGAACAACGCTCGTTTTCGGCGGCGGCCCGCAACCAGCGCAAGGCACAGTCGGCGGTCAGCAGTGCCATCGCTTTGCTGGAGGAAGACCTTGGCGTCAGCCTGTTCGACCGCAGTAGCGGTCGTCAGCCGAAATTGACCGAAGCGGGCCATGCCCTGCTCGAAGAGGCCCGGGAAGTCTTGCGTCAGTGCGAACGCCTCAACGGTCGGGCCCTGGCGTTGATGCGTGGCGAGGAGGCTAGTCTGCGGCTGGCGCAGGATGAGGCGATGCCCTATCAACCGGTGATCGACAGCCTCGAAGCATTGGCCGAACAATTTCCCAGCCTTGAAGTGCAACTGACCAGCGCTGCCCAAGGCGATGTGGCGCGCAAGCTAGTGGAGCGTCGAGCCGATCTGGGTTTGCTGTTTTATCACGACCAAATTCCCGAAGCCCTCGAGCGGCGGGTGCTGGGCAGTGTCGAAATGGTGACGGTGTGCGGCGTGGGGCATCCGCTGGCGGCTCAAGCCGAGGTCAGCTGCCAGCAACTGGCGCAGCATCGACAGTTGCTGATGTCCACGCAATCCAGTGTCTATCCCGGCAGCGAGCAGGCCAGCCCGCAGGTCTGGCGCGCCGACAGCTTTTACGTGATGGCCGAATGGCTGATGCGTGGCCTGGGCTGGGCCTGGTTGCCACGCCATGTGGTGCAGTACCCGTCGTATCAGGGGCAGATGGTCGAACTGCTCAGCGAATGGACCCCGCCGGCGCTGGTGGTGGAGTTGGTGTGGCGTCGCGACGAACCCCTTGGCCCGGCCGCGCGCTGGCTGGCGGAACGTTTTGCCGTGCACTTGCAGGCGATCGGCTAAAAAACCGATAAACTCCGCCGCCATGAATAGAACTCTCTATACCTTGCTGTTTTATCTGGGGCTGCCGTTGGTGGCGTTGCGTCTGTGGCTACGGGCGCGCAAGGCGCCGGCCTACGCCAAGCGGATTGGCGAACGTTTCTCCGTCGGCCTGCCAACGATGCGGCCAGGCGGGATCTGGGTGCACGCGGTCTCCGTGGGCGAAAGCATCGCCGCCGCACCGATGATCCGCGCCTTGCTCGAACGTTATCCACAGCTGCCGATCACTGTGACCTGCATGACCCCGACCGGCTCGGAGCGGATCAGGGAGATGTTCGCCGGCGAACCGCAGATTCAACACTGCTATCTGCCGTACGACTTGCCTTGTGCGGCGGCGCGGTTTCTCGATCGGGTCCAACCGAAATTGGCAGTGATCATGGAAACCGAGCTCTGGCCTAATCATATCCATCAATGCGCCAAGCGCGGGATTCCGGTGGCGCTGGCCAACGCACGGTTATCGCAGCGTTCGGCCAAGGGCTATGGTCGTTTTGCAAAGCTGACTCAGCCGATGCTCGGCGAAATGAGCTGGTTCGCGGTGCAGACCGAGGCTGAGGCGCAGCGTTTTCGTGATCTTGGTGCGAGGCCTGAAACGGTCGAGGTGACCGGCTCGATCAAGTTCGATCTGAGCATCGATCCGCAGTTGCTGGTGCGCGCCACCGAATTGCGTGGCCAATGGCAAGCCGCAGAGCGTCCGGTGTGGATCGCCGCCAGCACCCATGAAGGTGAAGACGACGTGGTGCTGGCGGCCCATCGACAGTTGCTCGCCAGCCATCCGGATGCCTTGCTGATTCTGGTGCCGCGCCATCCGGAGCGTTTCAACTCGGTGTACGAGTTGTGTCGGCAGCAGGGTTTTGCCACGGTGCGCCGTTCCACGGCTGAACCGGTCACCGCGAACACTTCGGTGTTGCTCGGCGACACCATGGGCGAGCTGCTGTTTCTCTATGCGCTGGCGGACAGCGCCTTTGTCGGCGGTAGCCTGGTTGCCAGCGGCGGGCATAACCTGTTGGAACCGGCCGCGCTGGCCAAACCGGTGCTGAGCGGGCCGCACCTGTTCAACTTCCTCGAAATCGCGGCGCTGTTGCGTGAGGCGGGAGCGTTGCAGGAAGTGGACGATGCGCAAGGTTTGGCGGTGGCGGTGCAGCGGCTGTTCGAGTTGCCGCGCGATGCGCAGAAGATGGCTGAGGCGGGGCTGAAGGTGATGCGTGCCAATCAGGGGGCGCTAAAGCGCTTGCTGGATGGGTTGGGACGGTTGATCGACCGTTAGACCGAGTTGTTTTTACGAAAAAGATCGTCCGAACGCGGCCCGATCTTTTGATCTTTGCCGGGATAAAACTCAATACCCCGGATTAGCCTTCAGCTGTTCCGCTGCAGCCTTGGCCAGGTCCGGTGGCAGGAAGTCTTTGTCCGGGTTGTAGTCGGCCTTCAGGTAACGCGACAGGTCCTGCAAATCCCCTGGGCTCAAGGTCCCGGCAGCCTGCTTCAGGCGCAGGTTGTCGAGGATGTAGTCGTAGCGGCTGTTGTTATAGTTGCGCACCGAGGTGTACAGCTGGCGCTGGGCATCGAGCACGTCGACGATGTTGCGCGTGCCCACCTGATAGCCGATTTCCGTCGCTTCTACCGCGCTCTGGTTGGAGATGATCGACTGCCGGCGTGCTTGCACCTGCTCGACATCGGAGTTCACCGCTCGGTGCAGATTCCGGGTGCTTTCCACCACTTGCCGACGCAGAGCTTCGCGTTGCTGTTCGCTCTGGTCCAGCCGCGAGTACGACTCACGAACCTGCGAGCTGGTCAGCCCACCGCTGTAGATCGGAATGTTCAACTGCAGGCCGACTGTACTTTGCGAGACGGTGCCACCGTACGGCTGTCCAAAGGGGCTCGGGTTGCTGAAGCCCAGCGCATCGTTGTCACCAGTCTTGTACTGCGCCACGGCGTCGAGGGTCGGTGCGTGCCCGGCCTTGCGCTGCTTGAGCGTCTCTTCGGCGGCGCTCACCGCGTAGTTGCTGGCCAGCAGATTGAGGTTCTGTTTGGCGGCGGTGTCGACCCAGGCCTTGGCGTCGTTCGGCGCAGGCGGCAAGATCGGCAAGGTGTGGACGATGCCCTGGATCGAGTTGTACTGACGGTTGGTCAGGGTGATCAGCGCTTCGAAGGCGTCATCCACCTGACGCTGGGCGAGAATTCGGTTGGCGCGTGCGGTGTCGTAACTCGCTTGCGATTGTAGTACGTCGGTCTTGTCCGAGAGGCCCACATCGAAACGCTCATTGGACTGGTCGAGCTGACGCTTGAAGGCCGCTTCCTCGGCCTTGGTCGACGCCAGGTTGTCCTGACTGCGCAGTACATTGAAGTAGTTTTCGGCACTTTGCAGGATCAGGTTCTGCTCGGTCGCCGAGAGTTGCAGCGATGCCTGTTCGTTGACATCTTTGGCTGCCTGAAACTGGAACCAGCGATCGGCGCGGAACAATGGCTGGGCCAGCGTCGCTTGATAGAAGTGGGCGCTGCGGTTGGCGATGGCTGACGGCTGGTCGATTTTTGTGCGGATGTCGGCGACTTCAGCGTCACCCGAAAGGTTCGGCAACAGACCGGCGCGGGCCTGGGGTACGACTTCTTTCTGCGCGCCATATTGGGCGCGGGCGGCGGCCAGATCGGCGTTATTGTCCAGCGCTTCCTGGTAGACGCTGACCAGATCGGTTTTGGTCGATAAGGGCGCTTCTGCTGCCCAGGCCATTCCATTGGACGCACAAGACACGGCGAGGGCCAGTGAGAGTTTGCGCAGCATGAGGCGATCCCTAGTGAATATTACGACGATAATTTAAACGCCAAGGCTACGGCGCGCGATGCAGAGCGTCAAGGCCAGGCACAGCGTAGCGAGTGTAGTAGCGCGTGCTTGCGGCAACAATCCTGTAATTGCGCCATTCATCACGCTGTTTGCACCGGTATTGGCGTTCTTTGTGAGTTGTGTCTAGACTGGCCGAGTTCTTGTCGGGGTGCCTTGCTATGAGGCTGAGATCGAATAATTTCGGATCCCGTTGAACCTGATCAGGTTTATGCCTGCGTAGGGAACAAGATTTCTCGTCACCCGGCGAGTCCTCTTGTGCTTCGTCCGGGATGTTGTTCGACAATCGAACAGCCCTCGTGCATTGAGCACAGCACCCGTACTTTCGTGCGATGAGTGCTTCCATTCGTTACAGGTTCGCTCCGACAAAAAATCCACTGCCTGGATGTGTGTCTGGAGAGCCCGTGATGAGTACAAAACTAAAAAACACCGCTAACTTAAGTGATTCGGCCAAGGTCGATCAGCAATCGGTTCAGCCCTTTACCCGCTCGCAAAAAATCTACGTCCAGGGCTCACGCCCGGACATCCTCGTGCCAATGCGCGAAGTCAGCCTCGATGTCACCCCGACCGAGTTCGGTGGCGAGATCAACGCGCCGGTGGTGGTGTATGACACCTCAGGCCCTTACACCGACCCGAACGTGATCATCGATGTGCGCAAAGGTCTGGGCGACGTGCGTTCGCCGTGGATCGACGCCCGTGGCGACACCGAGCGCCTGTCCGGCCTGAGCTCGAACTTCGGCCAGGAACGCCTCGCCGATGCGGAATTGACTGCCCTGCGTTTCGCCCACGTGAACAACCCACGTCGGGCCAAGGCCGGTGCCAACGTCAGCCAAATGCACTACGCGCGCAAGGGCATCATCACCGCGGAGATGGAATACGTCGCCATCCGCGAAAACATGAAGCTTGAAGAGGCCCGTTCTGCAGGACTGCTGAAGCAACAGCACGCCGGCCACAGCTTCGGTGCCAGCGTTCCGAAAATCATCACCCCGGAATTCGTTCGTGAAGAAATCGCCCGCGGTCGCGCGATCATCCCGGCGAACATCAACCACGTCGAACTGGAACCGATGATCATTGGCCGTAACTTCCTGGTGAAGATCAACGGCAACATCGGCAACAGTGCGCTGGGTTCTTCGATCGAAGAGGAAGTGGCCAAACTGACCTGGGGTATTCGCTGGGGTTCGGACACGGTCATGGACCTGTCCACCGGCAAGCACATTCACGAAACCCGCGAGTGGATCATCCGCAACTCGCCGGTGCCGATTGGTACCGTGCCGATTTATCAGGCACTGGAAAAAGTCGGCGGCGCCGCTGAAGACCTGACCTGGGAGCTGTTCCGCGACACGCTGATCGAGCAGGCCGAACAGGGCGTCGACTACTTCACCATCCACGCCGGTGTGTTGCTGCGCTATGTGCCGATGACTGCCAAACGCGTTACCGGGATAGTCAGCCGTGGCGGTTCGATCATGGCCAAGTGGTGCCTGGCGCACCACAAAGAAAACTTCCTCTACACCCATTTCGAAGACATCTGCGAAATCATGAAGGCCTACGACGTCAGCTTCTCGCTGGGCGATGGCCTGCGTCCGGGTTCGATTGCCGATGCCAACGACGAAGCGCAATTCGGTGAGCTGGAAACCCTCGGCGAGCTGACCAAGATCGCCTGGAAGCACGACGTGCAAACCATGATCGAAGGCCCGGGCCACGTGCCGATGCAGTTGATCAAAGAGAACATGGACAAGCAGCTCGAGTGCTGCGACGAGGCGCCATTCTACACCCTCGGCCCGCTGACCACTGACATCGCGCCAGGTTACGACCACATCACCTCGGGCATCGGTGCAGCGATGATCGGCTGGTTCGGTTGCGCCATGCTTTGCTACGTCACGCCGAAGGAACACTTGGGCTTGCCGAACAAGGATGACGTGAAGACCGGGATCATTACCTACAAGATCGCGGCCCACGCGGCGGACTTGGCCAAAGGGCATCCGGGCGCACAGATTCGCGACAACGCCTTGAGCAAGGCGCGGTTCGAATTCCGTTGGGAAGACCAGTTCAACCTCGGTCTGGACCCGGACACCGCACGTTCGTACCACGATGAAACCCTGCCGAAGGATTCGGCCAAGGTCGCGCATTTCTGCTCCATGTGCGGGCCGAAATTCTGCTCGATGAAAATCACTCAGGAAGTCCGCGAGTATGCGGCCAACCAGCTGATTGAAGCCGTCGATGTAGACGTTGCAGAAGGTATGCGCGAGCAGTCCGAGCGGTTCAAGAAAGAAGGCAGTCAGCTGTACAAGAAGGTTTGATCTGACCTGAAAGGGTGGGGTCTGAAAAGGCCTCATCGCGAGCAGGCTCGCTCCCACATTGGATCTGTGTCGTTCACAAATCCCCTGTGGGAGCGAGCCTGCTCGCGATAGCGATCAAAAAAACAACAAATGTCCCTCTGAGATAACACCCTTGAGCATTCAACCCAGTACTTACTCCCCCGACATCGCGGTGCCGACCGACAAACGTGTCTTCGGCGGCCGCGATCTGTTTTCCCTATGGTTCTCCCTAGGCATTGGCCTGATGGTGTTGCAGACCGGCGCGTTGCTAGCGCCTGGTTTGGGCCTGTCCGGTTCGTTGCTGGCCATTTTTCTCGGCACAGCGGTAGGCGTTCTGCTGCTGGCCGCTGTCGGCGTGATCGGTAGCGACACCGGTCTGTCATCCATGGCTGCGCTCAAGCTCAGCCTCGGCACTCGCGGTGCGAGCCTGCCGGCGTTGTTGAACCTGCTGCAGCTGATCGGTTGGGGTTCGTTCGAAATTATCGTCATGCGCGATGCCGCCAGCCTGCTCGGCGCACGGGCTTTCAGCGACGGTAGTTTGTTGGCCAATCCGCTGCTCTGGACCTTGGCGTTCGGCGCCTTGGCAACCTTGCTTGCGGTGAGCGGGCCACTGACCTTTGTGCGGCAGATCCTGCGCAAATGGGGCATCTGGCTGCTGTTGGCGGCCTGCATCTGGCTGACCTGGAATCTGTTTGCCAAGGCTGATCTGGCCGCGTTGTGGGCGCAGGCCGGTGATGGTTCGCTGCCGTTTGCGGTGGGTTTCGACATCGCCATTGCCATGCCGCTGTCCTGGTTGCCGTTGATTGCCGACTACTCGCGTTTTGGTAAGCGCGCCAAAAGCGTGTTCGGTGGTACGGCTCTGGGGTTCTTTATCGGTAACTTCTGGCTGATGAGCCTGGGCGTGGCCTATACCCTGGCGTTCGCGCCGAGCGGTGAAGTGAATGCCTTGTTGCTGGCGCTGGCCGGTGCAGGTTTGGGGATCCCGCTGCTGCTGATTCTGCTGGACGAGTCAGAAAACGCCTTCGCCGACATTCACTCGGCGGCGGTCTCCAGCGGGATTCTGTTGCGCTTGAAGGTCGAACATCTGGCGTTGGCTATCGGCGTCATCTGCACGCTGATCGCGTGCTTTGCGCCATTGGCGCAGTACCAGAACTTCCTGCTGTTGATCGGCTCGGTGTTCGCGCCGCTGTTCGGTGTGGTGCTGATGGATCACTTCATCCTGCGCAAACGCAGTGCACAAGTGGCGTCGTCAGCGTTGCGCTGGCCGGCGTTGTTGGCCTGGTTGGGCGGGGTGAGCACCTATCACTTGCTGGCCAATCTCTATCCGGAGATCGGCGCAACCCTGCCGTCACTGGTACTGGCAGGGCTGTTGCAGTTCGTGCTGGGCCGGGCTTTCAGTTACGGCCGGGAACCAGTTCAGGCTTGAGGATGCCGTTCAGGCGCGGGTAGGCGATCTTCAGTTCGATGAGACCCATGGCGTAGGGCGCAATGGTGTCCACGTTGTACTTGAGGATCACCCCATCAGAGGTCAACGCGACATTTGGAGTTTTCTGGAATGGCCAGCTTTTCACGAAGTCCGGATCCCGATCCAGATTCGAGTTGATCAGCCAGCTGTTGTGAGCGACTTGAGCGGCCTTCCAGAATGCCTCTTCCTGACCCGGCATGAGCATGTCCGACAGGTTCAGCACCTTGTGTTGCTGGCGTGAGTAGTTGATGAAGCCGCGTCCAGGCTGGCCGTGGGCGCCGCCGGCGTCCAGATAACTGGACACCTCGATGATCACCAAGCCGTCATGTTGCTCACGTACCTTGGCCTGCAAATAGCTGCTGTAGCTGCTGCCGGACTCGCGCAGGAATTGCTCCTGATAAGCTTTGAGGCTCGCCGGCAGCGGTGCGTCCGGTGAGGTGCGGGTCATTTGCAGCAGGCGCTTTTCGATGATGCCGTCCAGTTGTGGCTCGGCGGGAAAGTGCAGCGTATCGATATTCACCAGCGGGCAGTCAGGATTGTCGCAACCCGGTTTGATCTGTTCCGAGGCATCGCGGGTGGTTTCCAGCGGTGCCCGATAATTGGGCTGAAACAGGCTTTGGCAGGCGCCTAAGGTCAGGGCGATACAGGCCACGGAGGCGATTTTAACAAGCGACATGTGCGTCCTTCATAAACCAGGGAAAGGCAAAAAGTTACCGGCTTCGACTGTCAGCGGAGCAGTCAGTTCGCCACTAAGCTAATTAGAGTTGGTTTAGGTGCAGCCGTCTATCCCGGCAACTGGAAAGGGGCTGCATCAACAGGCGAGAGCGCGTTAGGATGGCGCGAAGTCGAGGGATATCCTCGGATCGGACTGCAAGAACGAGGATAGATATGACTGACGTTGCCAACGCCACTCCGACAGCCGTCGATATCATTCGGCGCGAGAAATGCTTTCAAGGCTTTTATCAGCTTGATCGCCTGCATCTGCGCCATGAGCTGTTTGCCGGTGGCATGGGCCGTGAGATCAGTCGCGAGCTCTTTGTTCGCCACGATGCAGTCTGTGTCCTGCCTTACGATCCACAGCGTGATGAAGTGGTGTTGATCGAACAGTTTCGCGTCGGTGCAATGGGTAAGACTGCCAATCCGTGGCTGGTTGAGTTGGTAGCTGGTCTGATCGACAAGGATGAGCAACCGGAAGCAGTTGCTCACCGCGAAGCGCAGGAGGAAGCTGGACTTACGTTCTCTGCACTCTGGCCGATGATCCAGTATTTTCCGTCGCCGGGTGGCAGCACCGAATACGTACACCTGTTTCTGGGGCGTTGTGACAGTACTGGGGCCGGCGGCTTACATGGGCTGGAGGAAGAGGCAGAAGATATCCGCGTGACGGTCTGGGCGTTCGAAGATGCCCTGCAAGCCGTACGCGACGGACGGATTTCCAACGCGGCAAGCATCATTGCCTTGCAATGGTTGGCTTTGAACCGCGCTGAAGTGAGGGGGCTATGGTCGTAAATAAGTTGCGCGATCGCTACCGAGTTGATCTGGTCGGGCTGCAAGCCTCCTGTGAGGCGAACTACGCTCGATTGATGCGTCTGTTGCCAGACATGCGTAACCAGCCTGTCGCGCGGCGTATTGCCGTCACCCAAGGTGACCAGATGCTCGGCGTACTGGCGCTTGAAGTGCTGCTAGCCTGCCCTTACACCACCACCCTGCGAGTGCGTCAGGAACACAGCCTGCCATGGCTGCCGATCCCGCAACTGGAAGTTCAGGTCTACCACGACGCGCGCATGGCCGAGGTTGTCAGTGCCGAAAATGCCCGACGCTTTCGCGGCATTTATCCGTATCCCAATGCGTTCATGCACCAGCCAGATGAGAAGGCCCAGCTCAATGTGTTCCTCGGCGAATGGCTGAGTCACTGCCTGGCCTGCGGCCATGAGTTCGAAGCTGTGCGATAGATGTGAACTGCGTCCGCTTCGCAGGTTTCCCCTTTTGACTTTCCCCCAGCATAATTGCGCCCTTCATCCAATTCCGTGATCACGCCTTGGGAGAACGCCTTGCCGAGCGTATCCACTTTAACCTCAGCCGATTCTGTGTTGCTGGTGCAACTGTCTGACAGCCATCTGTTCGCCGAGGCGCGAGGGACGTTGCTGGGCATGAATACCCGCGAGAGCCTGCAAAAGGTGATCGAGTTGGTACTGGCGCAGCAACCGCGGATTGATCTGATGATCGCGAGCGGCGATTTGTCCCAGGACGGCACGCTTGAGTCCTATCAGCAGTTTCGTGACATGACCCGGCAGGTCGACGCGCCTGCCCGCTGGATCCCTGGCAATCATGATGAGCCGCAGGTAATGGCCCGGGCGGCCACCCAGAGCCAGTTGCTCGAATCCGTGGTGGATATCGGCAATTGGCGGATTACCCTGCTGGATTCCGCAGTGCCAGGTTCGGTGCCGGGATATTTGCAGGACGAGCAATTGCAGTTGCTCGCCCAATCCCTGAGCGAGGCCCCGGAGCGTCATCATCTGGTGTGCTTTCACCATCATCCGGTTTCCATCGGTTGCGCCTGGATGGAGCCGATCGGTCTGCGAAATCCGGAGGCGCTGTTCGCCGTGCTGGACCGCTTTCCCCAGGTTCGCGCGGTACTGTGGGGGCATGTACACCAGGAAATCGATCAACTGCGCAATGGCGTGCGTCTTCTGGCTTCGCCGTCAACGTGCATCCAGTTCGAGCCCGGCAGCAAGGATTTCAAAGTCGATGACCTGGCACCGGGCTATCGCTGGCTACGTTTGTTGCCCGATGGTCGGTTGGAAACCGGGGTTGAGCGGGTGACCGGCTTCGATTTTCAAGTCGATTACGGCAGCACTGGTTATTGAGGTCAGCTTTTTGTAGCCGCTGGCGGAGCCAACTGCTACGAAGGTCAGATACATCTCAGAGCAAGTCAATCCGCGCCAGTCCCTGTAAACTGCCCTCCATCTTTGGCTGATGCATAGAGGGAGTTCGCATGTCCGGTTCGATCCTGTATATCCACGGTTTCAACAGTGCGCCTGCGTCGAAAAAGGCCTGTCAGTTGATCAGCGTGATGGACAGCCTCGGTTTGAGTGAGCAATTGCAGGTGCCAGCCTTGCATCACCACCCGCGAGAGGCGATTGGCCAGCTGGAACAGGCGATTGCCGAACTTGGTCGGCCACTGCTGGTCGGCAGCTCCCTCGGCGGCTACTATGCGACTCACCTTGCCGAGCGCCATGGCCTTAAAGCCTTGTTGATCAACCCCGCCGTCAGCCCCCATCGGATGTTCGACGGATACCTGGGCAGCCAGAAAAACCTGTATACCGATGAAACCTGGGAATTGACCCACGACCATGTCACGGCCCTGGCCGAACTGGAAGTGCCGGCGCCCCAGGACCCGCAGCGGTTTCAGGTATGGTTGCAGACAGGTGACGAGACCCTGGACTATCGCCTCGCCCAGCAGTATTACCGAGCCTGTGCCTTGCGCATTCAGGCCGGCGGTGACCATAGTTTCCAGGGCTTTACCGGGCAACTCCCGGCCTTGTTGAGTTTTGCCGGCATCGGCGCAGATCTGTATCAGGCGATCGATTTCACCGCACTGTGAAATCCCTGGCCTCTATTTTCATTGAACGACTAACGACGAGACCCCATGGCCACTCCCAGCGCTAGCTCTTATAACGCAGACGCCATCGAAGTCCTCTCGGGCCTCGACCCGGTGCGCAAACGCCCGGGCATGTACACCGACACCAGTCGGCCGAACCACCTTGCCCAGGAAGTCATCGACAACAGCGTCGACGAAGCCTTGGCCGGGCACGCGAAATCGGTGCAGGTCATCCTGCACGCCGACCACTCCCTGGAAGTCAGCGATGACGGCCGTGGCATGCCGGTGGACATTCACCCGGAAGAAGGTGTGTCGGGTGTCGAGCTGATCCTCACCAAGCTCCACGCGGGCGGCAAGTTTTCCAACAAGAACTACCAGTTCTCCGGCGGTCTGCACGGGGTGGGTATTTCCGTGGTCAACGCCCTGTCGACCCAGGTCCGGGTGCGTGTCAAACGCGATGGCAACGAGTACCAGATGACTTTCGCCGATGGCTACAAAGCCACGGATCTGGAAGTGGTCGGCACCGTTGGCAAGCGCAATACTGGCACCAGCGTCTACTTCATGCCGGACCCCAAGTACTTCGATTCGCCAAAATTCTCCGTCAGCCGCCTCAAGCACGTACTCAAGGCCAAGGCCGTTCTGTGCCCGGGCCTGCTGGTCAGCTTTGAAGACAAGGCCACGGGCGAGAAAATCGAGTGGCATTACGAAGACGGCCTGCGCTCCTACCTGGTAGACGCGGTTACCGAGTTTGAGCGTCTGCCGGATGAGCCTTTCTGTGGCAGCCTTGCTGGCAATAAAGAAGCTGTGGACTGGGCCCTGCTGTGGTTGCCGGAAGGTGGCGACAGCGTTCAAGAAAGTTACGTCAACCTGATTCCCACCGCTCAGGGCGGAACCCACGTCAACGGCCTGCGCCAGGGTTTGCTGGACGCGATGCGCGAGTTCTGCGAGTTCCGCAGCTTGCTGCCGCGTGGCGTGAAGCTGGCACCGGAAGACGTTTGGGAGCGGATCGCTTTCGTCCTGTCGATGAAGATGCAGGAACCGCAGTTCTCCGGCCAGACCAAAGAGCGCCTGTCCTCCCGCGAGGCGGCGGCGTTTGTTTCCGGTGTGGTCAAGGACGCCTTCAGTCTGTGGCTCAACGAGCACCCTGAACTGGGTATGCAACTGGCTGAGCTTGCAATCAACAACGCTGGCCGACGCCTTAAAGCCAGCAAGAAGGTCGAGCGCAAACGCATCACTCAAGGTCCGGCGCTGCCGGGCAAACTCGCAGACTGCGCCGGGCAAGACCCGATGCGTTCCGAACTGTTTTTGGTGGAAGGTGATTCCGCAGGTGGTTCGGCCAAGCAGGCGCGGGACAAAGAGTTCCAGGCAATTCTGCCGTTGCGCGGGAAGATTTTGAACACGTGGGAAGTCGACGGCAGCGAAGTGCTCGCCAGCCAGGAAGTGCACAACATCGCCGTGGCCATTGGTGTCGATCCGGGCTCGGCGGACATCAGCCAGCTGCGCTACGGTAAAATCTGCATCCTCGCCGACGCCGACTCCGACGGTCTGCACATCGCAACCTTGCTCTGTGCCTTGTTCGTCCAGCATTTCCGTCCACTGGTGGATGCCGGCCACGTCTACGTCGCGATGCCGCCGCTGTACCGAATCGACCTCGGCAAAGAAATTTTCTACGCGCTGGATGAAGCTGAACGCGATGGCATTCTCGATCGTCTGGTGGCCGAGAAGAAACGCGGTAAACCGCAGGTCACCCGATTCAAAGGTCTGGGTGAAATGAACCCGCCACAATTGCGCGAAACCACCATGGACCCCAACACCCGGCGTTTGGTCCAGCTGACCCTGGACGATTACGAAGCTACCGCAGAAATGATGGACATGCTGTTGGCTAAGAAACGCGCAGGTGATCGCAAATCCTGGTTGGAGTCCAAAGGAAACCTGGCCGAGGTTTTGGCCTGATGCGGAGCGGTTTCGCCCTGGCGTTTCTGTTGTTGGCGACCTCGGTTGTGGCGGCGCCTTTGCCTGAGCTGGCGCTGCTCGCAGAGCATCCGGTGGAAGGTATGCGCGGCGGAAACCTGTCCGGGCTGGCGCAGTGCGGTACAGCGCTGTGGACGGTGTCTGATCGCGATGACGATCAGATCTATCGGCTGGATACCCGCGAAACCGTCTGGCAGGCCGAAACGGTGCGTATCGACGTGCCGCCAGTGCCCGACAGTGGGCTGCCCTGGGGATTGCGCATGCGCACCTGGGCGGTCGCTCCATTGCGTGGCGGCGATCTGGATTTCGAAGGTATCACCTGCGACAGCGCCGGTAATCGCTATGTGGTCAGCGAGGCCCATGCAGCCGTTCTGCAAGTGCCGCCAGCGGGCGCTCCCGCATGGTTGAAAATCTCGCCGCTGATGGTCCGTCAGGCGCGTGCCAGTGGCATGCTGCTGCATTTCAATGCCGTGTTCGAAGGGATTGCCATCAATCCGGCTGGCAACCTGTTGTGGCTGGCGGCCGAACGCGAGCGTCGTGGTTTGCTGGTTGTGCATAAGCAGCAGACGGTCTGGGATTGTGACAGCAATTGTGTCGTGATGAACGAAGGTGGGCCTGAACAGCCGCCGCCTCAGGTCAAGGTGACTGGCGGGCAACAAAAAGACTTTTCCGACCTGGTGTTCTACAAGGACAAGCTGTTTACCCTTGAACGCATGGCCTATCGTATTTGTCGTCGTACACCGGCCTCTGGCGAGATTGAGCGCTGCTGGTCGTTCGCCAATGAAGCGCTGACTGACAGTCGGCGCTACAAAACCAGATACGGTATGGCAGAGGCTTTGACTATCGACGATGACGGCGCCTGGATCGGCGTCGACAACGGCAGCCATGTCCGCGCCGACGGTGAGAAACGGCCGATTGTCTGGCGCTTTGCCGCGCCGACCGATGGCTGGAGCGCCAAGCCATGAGTCAGCAACCGCCCGGCAAACGAGCCGGACGCGTGCTGCTGGTGTTGGCCTGGGGGGCAGGGCTGTTTTTGGCGACGCGGTTTTTCGGGCAATGGGAGCAGCGTCAGGAAAATCCCAATGCTGTCGTGACCTCGCAACAAGGCGAGGGTTATATCGAAGTGAAACTGGTGGGCAACGGTCAGGGGCATTTCGTTGCCAGCGGCCAGATCAACGGTCAGCCGGTTGATTTCATGCTGGATACCGGGGCGACTGATGTGTCGATTCCGTCCGGGTTGGCTGAACGCCTGAACCTGGAAAAGGGCTTTGCGGTGACACTGAGCACCGCCAACGGTCGCAGCGAGGGTTACCGAACCCGCATCGACCGCCTGCAATTGGGCGATATCGTCTTGCACGATGTCCGCGCGCTGGTGGCGCCAGGCTTGAGCGGCGATCAAGTGCTGCTGGGCATGAGTGCCTTGAAAAAACTTGAATTTACCCAGCGTGGTGGCACCTTGCTGCTGCGCCAGACAACGAATTAATGAGGCCCGCATGAGTGACATCCTTGCAGACAGCTTAGATGGCGTTGAGCGCCGATCGCTGGCTGACTTCACCGAAAATGCCTACCTCAACTACTCCATGTACGTGATCATGGACCGTGCTTTGCCGCATATCGGCGACGGCCTGAAGCCGGTACAACGGCGAATCATCTACGCCATGAGTGAGCTGGGGCTGGACGCTGACTCCAAGCACAAGAAGTCCGCGCGGACCGTCGGTGACGTGCTCGGTAAATTCCACCCCCACGGCGATTCGGCCTGCTACGAAGCCATGGTGCTGATGGCGCAGCCGTTCAGCTACCGCTACACGCTGGTGGACGGCCAGGGTAACTGGGGGGCGCCGGATGATCCGAAGTCCTTCGCCGCCATGCGTTATACCGAGGCGCGGCTGTCGCGTTACTCTGAAGTGCTGCTCAGCGAGCTGGGCCAGGGTACCGCGGATTGGGGTCCGAACTTCGACGGCACCCTGGACGAGCCTCTGGTGTTGCCGGCCCGGTTACCGAACATTCTGCTCAACGGTACCACCGGCATCGCCGTGGGCATGGCCACTGACGTACCGCCGCACAACTTGCGGGAAGTCGCGACGGCCTGCGTGCGGCTGCTGGATGAGCCAAAAGCCACGGTCGAGCAGCTCTGTGAGCATATCCAGGGCCCGGATTACCCGACCGAAGCGGAAATCATCACGCCGCGTGCCGATCTGCTGAAAATCTACGAAACCGGTCGTGGCTCGGTCCGTATGCGCGCGGTGTACCGCATCGAAGATGGCGATATTGTCGTCACGGCGCTGCCGCATCAAGTCTCGGGTGCCAAGGTGCTGGAGCAGATCGCTGCCCAGATGCAGGCCAAAAAGCTACCGATGGTTGCTGACTTGCGTGATGAGTCGGACCACGAACACCCATGCCGCATCGTGATCATCCCGCGCTCCAACCGGATCGATCTCGATGAGCTGATGCAGCATCTGTTCGCCACCACGGAGCTTGAGTCCAGCTATCGGGTGAACATCAACATCATTGGTCTGGACGGTAAGCCGCAGTTGAAAAACCTGCGGGCCCTGCTGGTCGAATGGCTGGAGTTCCGCGTCAACACCGTACGCCGCCGCTTGCAGTTCCGTTTGGACAAGGTCGAGCGTCGTCTGCACCTGTTGGACGGTTTGTTGATCGCTTACCTCAATCTGGATGAAGTGATTCACATCATCCGTACCGAGGAAAATCCAAAAGCCAAGTTGATCGAGCGTTTCGCCCTGAGCGAAATCCAGGCCGACTACATCCTCGACACCCGCTTGCGTCAGTTGGCACGGCTGGAAGAAATGAAGCTGCGCTCCGAGCAGGATGAGCTGCGCAAGGAGCAAGCCAAGCTGTTGGCGTTGCTCGGCAGCGAAACCAAGCTGAAAAAACTGGTGCGCACTGAACTGATCAACGACGCCGAAACCTATGGCGATAACCGCCGTTCGCCGATCGTTTCCCGTACTGAAGCCAAGGCATTGTCGGAAAACGAGCTAATGCCGACCGAGCCGGTCACCATCGTTTTATCGGAAAAAGGCTGGGTGCGTTGCGCCAAGGGTCATGACATTGATGCTACCGGGCTGTCCTATAAAGCCGGGGACGGCTTCAAAACCTCGGCCGCCGGACGCTCCAACCAGTTCGCGGTATTTATTGACTCCACTGGGCGCAGTTACTCGGTGGCGGCCCACACCCTGCCATCGGCGCGGGGCCAGGGCGAACCGCTGACCGGTCGTCTGACGCCACCGCCTGGGGCGAGTTTCGAATGTGTATTGCTGCCTGAAGACGATGCGCTGTACGTCATCGCTTCCGACGCTGGCTACGGTTTTGTGGTCAAGGGCGAAGACTTGCAAGCCAAAAACAAGGCTGGCAAGGCACTGCTGAGTCTGCCAAACAACGCCAAAGTGATCCTGCCGCGTCCGGTCAGTGATCGCGAACAGAACTGGCTGGCTTCGGTGACCACCGAAGGTCGTCTGCTGATCTTCAAGATCAGCGACTTGCCGCAACTGGGCAAAGGCAAGGGCAACAAGATCATCGGGATTTCCGGCGAACGGGTGGCCAGCCGTGAGGAATATGTTACTGATATCGCGGTGCTACCTGACGGCGCGACGCTGGTATTGCAGGCCGGTAAGCGCACACTGTCACTCAAGGCTGACGACCTCGAGCACTATAAAGGTGAGCGTGGGCGCCGTGGTAACAAGCTGCCGCGTGGCTTCCAGCGAGTGGACGCACTATTGGTAGAAACTCTCAATTAGGCTGTGTAGAGCGCTCGATCTACGATTTAACCCGTAGATCGACGCTACAACGCTGGAGTCGCGGCGCATATTCACGGATGATATAGCCTTTCAAGCGCCGGCGTGGCTGAGCGTTCTTTAGAATTTTTGAGTATTTACACTGTGGCTCGCCTTGTGGCCGCCACTTGGATGGGATGATGATTGCTCTGCGCCTTCCTTTTATTTTGTTGCTCGCTGGCGTATTTGGCCTGGCGGGTTGCAGCGTACACCAGCCGGTGTCGCTGTATCAGTTGGACAGTGGAAGCCCAACTCAACCAGCACAAAGCGCTGGTATGGCCGTATTGCTTGGCCCAGTGCTGATAGCCGATTATCTGCAACGCGAAACGCTGTTGCAGCGCCAGCCTGACGGCAGCCTGCAAGCAGCGACCGACGGTCGTTGGGCGGGTAGCCTTTCTTCCGACATTGATCAGCTGTTATTGCGCCAGGTTGCCGGGCATCTAGACAGTCAGCGGGTAGTGCTTGCGCCAGCAACCCTCGGCTTCACGCCGGATGTACAGGTTCTGTTGTCGATCACCCGTCTGGATTCGGGGGCTTCACAACCGGCGATTCTCGATGCTCAATGGCGTTTGATAGATCGCCGTGGCCAGGTCCGCGACAACCGCATTGTTCACTTGCAGGAGCAACATACAGGCAGCACGGCCGCTCAGGTTCAGGCCCAAGGCGTATTGCTCCAGCGACTGGCCGAACAACTGTCTGCGGCGCTCAAGCCGCTGGCCAATCAACCGCCTGTAGCTGAAACCCACAAGTCGGCACCTGCACCGGCAAAGGCAACCGAACAAGAGAGACAGCCGAAAATTCCGATGGCCTCGCCGATTCGTACGGATATGGAAGTGTTTCGGTTCTAAGGTGATTGATACAAGACAAAGCCCGCGTTGATGCGGGCTTTGTTGTTTTTGGGAAGAGTCAAGGATCAGGGATTGGGTTAGCCGTCAAAAGATCGCAGCCTGCGGCAGCTCCTACGGGATATTCGTACACCCGCTATATCGCGCTATGCGCGGGTGGCGTAGGAGCTGCCGCAGGCTGCGATCTTTTCGGGGGCACCCCCGACTCCTCCCGAATCAACAAAAAGCCCGCAGCGATTACTCGTCTGCGGGCTTTTTGTTTCTGTTGGGCGGAAATTTTGAGCGATTGTTCTGGCCCCTCGCGGGCAAGCCTCGCTCCTACAGGAAGCTTTTTGATGGGCGCTCGGCTCGGCTTACAGTTTGGCCCGAGTCTCATGCATCCGTGCCAGTTGCCGTTCGAGCATCGACGGGTAAGGCTCCATCAGGCGCTCTACGCAGCAAGCGCCTTCAGGACTGGCGATGGGGCGAATACGTGCACGTTGGCGGATCAGCACGTCATCGCTGATCTTGCGTTCCACCAACAGCAGGTTGCGGCTGTGTTGGGACAGGGCGAGGGCGTCCTGGGCGGTTTCAGTCAGCAGCAGATCGATCTGGCTCAGGCCGAAGAGTTCGTCGCCCAGAGTCAGTCCAAGCTGCAGTTGCAAGGTGATGCCACTGTCCGCGACTTCGATTTGCAGGGCATGGCCCAGCGCCCTGAGCAGTTCGCCACAGCAAATCGCGTTGGTCAGGTAATCATCGCCGCTGTCTTCGCCGTGGAACAGCATCAGCGTGCTGCCGTCATTCAGGGTGTGCAATTCGCTCTGGTAGAGCGAAGCAGCCTGATCAAGGCAGTCGCGATAGCGTTCAAGCAGTTCCGTCAGGCGCGCGCGGGGCAGACGACGCAGTTGATCCTGAGCACCGAGTTGCACGGCCAGGACTGCGCTGCGCTGCGGCTGTGCCGGGGCAACCGGTTTTGGCAGCTGTTTCGGGGCTGTCGCTACAGAGTGGTCGCGCAGGTCGGCGAATGGGTCTTCTTCGTCCTGGTCGTCTTCTTCGGCGCTGACAATATGCCGTGGCGCTGGCTTGAGCCCGGCGACTGGCGCGGTTTCGTCGAAGCTAGGGTCGCGCAGATTGCGCACCTCGAAAGCCGGTTCGGCCTCTTCTGCTTCGTCGTAATCGCTGTCGTCGTAATCCGCTTCAGGCACAGGCTCAGGCTCAACCTTCTCAGGCGCGAAATTGGCGTGGAGCTGACGGGCCAGGTCACCGATTTCGTCCTGACGCTGAGTTGCCGGGGTATGTTCGTCAATATCCCGTAGCCAAACACGCAATTGCATCAGTGGCGTGGAGATATTCCGTCCCAGACGCAAACTCAAGGCCAGGGAGAGCGCCAGCAAAATCGCGCTGAGGATGCCCATGCTTTGCAGGCTGATGGTCATCGGCTGCTGGAACTGCTCCATATCGAGGCTGATCCGCAGGTGCCCGGCGGTCACGTCCTGGAACGTGATCTTGGTCTGATACAGACCTTCAGCCTCACCCAACAGTCCGTTTTTTGGGCGTTGGCCGGCTTCGGCAAGAATCCGGTTGTCTACGCTATAGATTGCAGCGTGGGCCACCAGCGGGTTTTTGGTCAGGTTGTTCAGCAGTACGTTGAGGCTGAGGATGTCGTTGGACACCAGCAGTTCGGTTGCTGAAGTGGCGGTTTGGGTGGTCAGGCTCTGGCCGAGGGCATCTGCCTGCTCGTGCATCGCCTGTTTGAACTGCAGACCCATCACGCAGGCATAGATCACCAGGGCCAAGGCGACCAGGATCACGTTATGGCTGGCAATGCGCAATGCGATCGGTACACGGCGGTGGCGCAGTGCCCGGAAGATCAGCAGAAAGAAGTTATCGGTTTTAACTGGCGTTGGCCGGTTCACTGAGCTCGGCTCTTTTGTCCGTGAAGTTGAGGCGCAGTATAGCGATAGGCCCTAGGCCGGCAAAGCGCTGGCTGTGCCCGATGGTCACTGAATGTGGGTAGAATGCGGTTTTTTTCCACTTGCGGGGGTGCGCCTTGCGCGAAATCGTCCTGATAAACATCACGGGTGTCGACCGTCCGGGTCTGACTGCGGCTATTACTGGCGTCTTGGCCCAGGGTGGTGTGAATATTCTCGACATCGGTCAGGCGGTGATCCACGACACTCTGTCGTTCGGCATCCTGGTTGAAATTCCGAGTACCGAGCAAGGTTCTTCCGTGCTCAAGGACATCCTGTTCACGGCTTACAAGCTGGATCAGCAAGTGCGGTTCACGCCGGTGTCGGAGACGGATTATCAGCAGTGGGTGGGAGGTCAGGGCAAGAAGCGTCACATCGTGACGTTATTGACGCGCAAGGTGACCGCCGAACAACTGCAGCGAGTCAGTTCGATCACCGCTAAATACGGTTTGAACATTGATCACATTGATCGTTTGTCCGGGCGCATGCCGCTGGACACTCTGGCGGACAAGGGCAAGGGTTGCATCGAGTTCTCCGTTCGCGGCGAAGCGGCTGACCCACAAGCATTGCGCGCCGAGTTCCTCAGCGTGGCGCAAGAGCTGAACGTCGACATCGCGTTCCAGGAAGATTCGCTGTTCCGTCGCAACCGCCGTTTGGCGGTGTTCGACATGGACTCGACCTTGATCGAGGCAGAAGTCATCGACGAATTGGCCAAAGCCGCTGGCGTCGGTGACCGCGTAGCCGAGATCACCGAGCGGGCGATGGCCGGCGAGTTGGACTTCCGTGCCAGCTTCAAGGAGCGCCTGGCCTTGCTCAAGGGGCTGGATGTCAATGTGCTGGATTCGATTGGCGCTTCGCTGCGGTTGACCGAAGGGGCTGAAACGCTATTCGCCGAACTGAAACGCTTGGGCTACAAGACTGCGATTCTGTCGGGCGGCTTCACCTACTTCGCCAAGCAGTTACAAGCCAGGCTGGGCATTGATTACGTGTTCGCTAACGAGTTGGAAGTGGTCGACGGCAAGGTCACGGGTGTGGCGGTCGAGCCGATCGTTGACGCTCAGCGCAAGGCCGACTTGCTGCGCGAACTGGCCCACAAGGAAGGCTTGCGCCTGGAGCAGACAATCGCTGTTGGCGACGGTGCCAACGATTTGCCGATGCTGGCGATCGCCGGTCTCGGTGTAGCGTTCCGCGCCAAGCCACTGGTCAAGCAATCGGCCAAGCAGGCGATCTCGACACTGGGGCTGGACGGGGTGCTGTATCTGTTGGGGTTTCGTGACCGTGATGGTCAGCTCTGAGTGCTGTATTGACTGACCGGGCCTCTTCGCGGGCAAGAACCAGGCGTCCCCCCTGCTCCTACAAGGTATGTGTCAGGTCACAATATTGTGATCAACCTTTAACCTGTGGGCGCGAGGCTTGCCGGCGATTGGCCGCCCTGAGAATCCTCCGACTCACCTGGCCCTCTGTCCCGCAGTGCTCACAGGGACAGAGGGTGAGGAGAAAAGAAGTACTTATGCCTTCGCCAAGCCCATACCTTGGCCCATCTGTACGGGCGAGCCGGCAACCAATTCTTCAGCCCATTTCACCTGATCCGGTCCGAACAACACGACGGCGGTAGAACCGAGTTTGAAACGTCCCAGTTCAGCACCTTTCTCCAGATGGATCGGCGCACGCGCGGCTTCGTCGTAACGCACGGTCTTCAACTCGCGTTTGGGCGGTGTGACTAGCCCGGCCCAGACTGTTTCGATCGAGGCGACAATCATCGCGCCCACCAACACCACAGCCATCGGCCCGCGCTCGGTGTCGAAAATGCACGCCACGCGTTCGTTGCGAGCGAACAATTCCGGGACGTTTTCGGCGGTGGTCTGATTGACCGAGAAAATCCGGCCTGGGATATAAACCATCTCGCGCAGGGTGCCGGTCAGCGGCATGTGAACGCGGTGGTAGTCCTTTGGCGACAGGTAAATAGTGGCGAAATCTCCGCCCATGAACGGTGCGGCTGCAGCGGCATCACCGCCGAGCAGTTCCAGCACGCTGAAGCTGTGGCCTTTGGCCTGGAATACGCGACCGTGCTCGATCGGACCGAGCTGGCTGACCGCGCCGTCTGCCGGGCTGAGGATCGCGCCAGGGGTCTGGTCCAGCGGCCGTGCACCTTCTTTCAGGGCGCGGGTGAAGAAGGCGTTGAAGTGCTCGTAAGCGGTCAGGTCTTCGACCAGCGCTTGCGACATGTCCACCTGATAACGCTTGGCGAACCAGGCGGTGAAGGCATTCTTGAACCAGCGTACGCGGCATTCGGCAATGCAGCCGGCCAGACGCGAGAGCAGGTGATGAGGCAGCAGGTACTGGCTGAGGATAAACAAACGCTTTTTCATTAACTGTCCTTAAAAACCTTAAATCTCAACAGGCGTGTCGGGGTGGTTGCCCCATTCGCCCCAAGAGCCGGCGTAGCCTTTGACTCGCGGATAACCGAGCGCCTTGGCTACTAGATAGGTGAAGCCAGAGCGATGGTGAGTCTGGCAGTGGGTGATCACTTCTTTATCTTTAGTGATGCCGAGTTTTTCGAGGATCTGCGGCATGTCGGTGCGGATGCGCAGGTTGCGCGCTTGATCCATACCCGCCGTCCACTCGAAATTGATCGCACCAGGGATATGCCCGCCTTTGGCCGCAAGCACTTTCTCGCCGGAATACTCCAGCGGCCCGCGTGCATCCCAGATCGCCAGGTCGGCAGCGCCGAGACGGCTTTGCAGGTATTCGCGGGTGGCGGTGGGTTCGTCGTGCAAGGTCAAGGCGACTGGGCCGCCGACCGCCGCCGGGATTTTGGTCGACACAGGCAAAGCATCCGCCAGCCAAGCGTGAAGTCCGCCATCAAGGTAGTGATATTTGCTATGGCCAATGACATCCAGCAGCCAGATAAAGCGCCCGGCCCATCCGCCGCCTTCATCGTCATAGACCACATAGACCGCATCGGGGTTGTGCCCCAACTCGCCGAACAGCGCTTCAAGAGCAGCGTGTGTCGGCAGCAGGCCGGGCGCAGGCGCATGGCCAAGCTGAGTACGTTTTGGATCGACGAAGCGTGCGCCGGGAATGTGTCCCTCGGCGTAGCGGGCGCTGCTGGTCAGGTCGACCAGAATCATTTCGCGGGCGTCGAGGCGAGCGAGCAGGTCGCTGGGCTCGATCACCAACGGCAAGCCAGAGAAGTCAGACATGTGAGGTCTCCAGAGCACAAAAGGGGGGATTGTAGCGCGTCAGTTGCCGCGGTTGGTAAAGCTGTGCAGTGCCTTTTCAATACACTGTGCGGTTTTTCCGAAGGCCTGCACGGTGATTTCCGAGAAGGGTCCGCCGCCTTGATCGGCCACCATCAACATCACCACCCGGCCGTTGCTGCTCAGTGAGCGCAACAATAGATGCTCGCCGCCGAACTGGCTGCGCAGGCTATTGGGCAGATGCGTCGAAAATTGTGCGTTATTGGCCGGTGTCAGGCGAACTTGTACCGGTTGTGCGAGCAGGCGTTGCAGCACCGTGCTTTGGCTGACCTGCAGGTTCAGCGTGGCGGACTCCTTGGGCAGGCCGGCAATCTGATGGACTCGCAGACTGCTCTGGCTGCGGTCGGCCATCAACAGCATCACCCGACGCATTCCGCTGGCCACCAATGCATCACGGGCGCAGGTGGTCAGGTGCATGGCGTTGGTGAAGCGGCTCGGCTCAACCAGCAACTCAGCGCAGTGTTTGCGCCACATCACCAGGTCTTCGGCCGAGGGCGGTGCCGCAGGGAGCAGGCTGCGATGGATACGGCGTGTGTTCCAGGGCCAGAGCAACGCTTGCGCCGGGTGCCAGAGGTCGGGCATTGAATGGTTGCGTGCACTCTGCGCGGCTTGCTGGTGCAGCTGCTGCTGCAATTCATCCTGTGGTATTTGCAGATAAAGGCTGGTCAGGTACTGCCAGCGCAGAGTGTGCGGGCTGTCCCAGGCATGCTGCGTCGACAGCGCCAGACCGTTGGCCAGCAGCACGGTGTTGGCCGGCTGATTCAGCCAGCGACGCAAGGCCGGATCGGCGTCCAGCCGTTGCTGCTGACGTAGACGGTGATCGCTGTCACGGGCGATACGCAGAACCTTGACCAGTACCCGTTGCTCGTTGAGCAGCAGGCGATAACCCTGCTGTACCCAGACCGGTAAGCGCCAGACTTCGGCCAGGGCCTGGCAGAGTTCCAGCAGGCGCACGCCGAACAGTTCCTGCTCCACCGTGCTCGCCGATTCGCCCTTGTGAATCACCCGCAGCTCCCACTCTTCCAACAATTGCGGATGCGTCAGCGTCAGCGGCCAAAGCGGGGAAAGGAACAGTAAACTGCCCCAATGGATGTCTTGCCACAGGCGTGCGAGGCGGCTGGCGAACAGGCCGTTGGCCTGCTGCGTGGCGTGTTGGCTGATCAGTTGCAATTGCCGCAACGCGATCGGAATTTCTTCCTGAGGCAGGACTGGCAGATGCGCGAGCAATTCTTCTGTGCGCTTCAAACCGAGGCGATTGATCGCTATCTCAAGGTTCTCGGCCGGCTCGGTCATACTGCCGTGGGTGTGGTGGTTGGCTTCGCGAATCACGCTGAGGGCCAGCGCGGGACTGTCTTGTATCAACTCGGCGATATCGCGTATTGAACTGCGGCTGTCGGCGATGGCTTTGCGCACCCGGTCATGACTGGTTTGCGGCACCGGTAAACGTACCGCGTCGAGGCGCTTTATCCAGCCTTCGAGAGTCTTCGGTTTTGGAGTTGGGACTGTCGTTTCATTAGCCATGGTTGGGCGCGATCATCATTCACAATTAACACGCCCAGAAGGGGGCAGCTGGCTTTTCGCCTTAACGGCCTATAGTCTGGCGCAGTTTTGCCGATAAGTAGAAGAAGAGTTTTATTAACTTCCGAATATGACCTTGAACCCGACTCAATAAGTACTTTCCTACCTATGGCTAAAATTATCGGCATCATCGTCGTATTCGCGAGCGTGCTCGGCGGATATGTACTTTCCCACGGCAAGATTGCTGCCCTGATTCAGCCTTTCGAGGTCTTGATTATCGGCGGTGCGGCCTTCGGTGCGTTCCTCCAGGCCAACCCAGGCCACATGACGAAGCACGTCATCAAGAAAGCCTTGGGGATGTTCAGTTCGCGCTTCACGCACACCTTCTATCTGGAGGTGCTGGGCCTGATCTACGAGATCCTCAATAAGAGCCGCCGCGAAGGCATGATGGCGATTGAAGGCGACATCGAAGACGCCTCCGCCAGCCCGATCTTCGCCAAGTACCCAGCCGTGCTCAAAGATGAGCGCATGACCGCGTACATCTGTGATTACTTGCGCATCATGTCCTCCGGCAACATGGCTCCCCATGAGCTTGAAGGCCTGTTCGACATGGAATTGTTCAGTCTGAAAGAAGATCTGGAGCATCCTTCTCACGCGGTCAATGGTATCGCCGATGCCATGCCCGGTTTCGGTATTGTCGCGGCGGTGTTGGGTATCGTGGTGACCATGGCCTCCCTCGGTGACGGTGACCAGAAAGCCATCGGCATGCACGTCGGTGCGGCGTTGGTAGGTACCTTCTTCGGTATTCTCGCGGCCTACGGCTTTTTTGGCCCGCTGGCCCACGCGTTGGCTCACGATGCAAAGGAAGAATTGAACGTCTACGAAGCCATCAAAGCCTCGTTGGTGGCATCGGCTTCCGGCATGCCGCCGTCGCTGGCGGTGGAGTTCGGACGCAAGGTGCTGTACCCGTCGCACCGTCCTAGCTTCGCTGAGCTGGAACAAGCGGTTCGCGGTCGCTAAGTCATGGAAAACAATCAGCCGATTATCATCAAGCGCGTCAAGCGCTATGCCGGTGGGCACCACGGGGGCTCCTGGAAAATCGCCTTCGCCGACTTCGCGACGGCAATGATGGCGTTCTTTTTGGTGCTGTGGCTGTTGTCCACCGCGACTCCGGAACAAAAAATCGCCATCGCTGGTTACTTCAAGGATCCGATCGGCTTCTCCGAAAGTGGCACGCCATTCATCATCGATCTGGGTGGCTCGCCGGAGTTGGCGCCGGACAAGACCCTCAACCCTGAGGTCAAGTCCCAGCCACAGCCAGACAAAGTCATCATCGACACCGATAAGGTCGAAGGCATGGCCGAACAGGTTGAGCACGAACGCCTCGAATTGCTGCTGCAAGAATTGCAGAACAAGGTTAAAGAGAACCCGCAGCTGCAGAAATTCAAGGACCAGATCCTCTTCGAAATCACCCCGGACGGTTTGCGCATCCAGATCATGGACGCCGAGAATCGGCCGATGTTCGACTCCGGCAGTGCACGTCTGAAACCGTATTTTGAAGACATTCTGTTGGCCATGGCCGACACCATCAAAGCGGTGCCGAACAAGATCAGCGTCAGTGGTCACACCGATGCCAAGCCGTACACAGGCACCGGCGACTTTGGTAACTGGGAGCTATCGGCCAACCGTGCGAACGCCGCGCGCCGAGCGCTGGTTGCCGGTGGTTATCCGGATAAGCAAGTGGCCAGGGTAGTGGGTTTCGCTTCGTCGGCGCTGTTTGACCGCGAGCATCCGTTCAATCCGGTCAACCGGCGGATCGATATCGTTGTGCTGACCAAAAAAGCCCAGCGCGCCATCGAAGGTGAGCAAGGTGCCGAGCCTGCGCCAACGCCGATACCAGGGCAGGGCGCGCCAGGTGAGGTGCCGGGCGCCGCGATCGACCCGAATGCCTTGCCGGCGGACAAGGAGCCACTGCCGGCTCACGAGGTTCGGCAGAAGCTGAACATCTTTGAGGATGGCGTGTTGAAGATGGATGAGACGGGTAAAGCTGCGGACAATCCAAAGCAGTGACACCCAAAAAGGCCGCGATCATCGCGGCCTTCTTGTTTTCGCACGCAGCTATTTAATAGCTGTTTTCAGGCAGGCTGGCGATGATCGAGCGATAGCTGTTCATCCGCTGCTGCTGCACACGGCCTTCTTCCAGCGCCTTGAGCAGCGCGCAACCGGGCTCGCGGTCGTGCTTGCAGTCACGGAAGCGGCAGGTGCCGATAAGGTCGTTGAACTCGATGAAGCCGGCTTCGACGTCGGCACGGCTGACATGGCCGAGACCGAATTCGCGAATCCCCGGGGAGTCGATCAGCTCGCCGCCGCCCGGGAAGTGGAACAACCGTGCGGTGGTGGTGGTGTGCGTGCCCTGGCCGGACAGTTCGGACAGCGGACCGACTCGGGCTTCGACTTCCGGCAGCAGGCTATTCACCAGCGAGGATTTGCCGACACCGGACTGGCCGACGAACACGCTGATGCGGCCGTCCAGTTGCGCTTGCAACTTCTCCATTCCGTCGCCTTGGTGGGCAGACACTTCCAGCAGCGGATAACCGAGTTGTCGATAGACCGCCAACAAGGCATTCAGCGCCGGAGCATTTTGCTCATCGATCAGATCGGCCTTGTTCAGCAGCAACAGTGGGCGAATACCGGCGTGCTCAGCGGCCACCAGATAGCGGTCGATAAGGTTGGCGTGGGGTTCAGGCAATGGGGCGAAAACGATCACGATCATGTCGACGTTGGCCGCGACTGGCTTGAGCTGGCCGCGACTGTCCGGGCGACAGAGTTCGGTATTGCGCGGCAACTGCGCAACGATGACCCCGATACCCTGGTTGCCGGCACGCCAGACCACTTGGTCGCCGGTAACCAGCGCGGGCAGGTTGGCGCGCAAGTGGCAGCGGAAAACCTGGCCAGCCAGCTCGCCGTCGCGGGCTTCGACCTCGACCTGCACACCGAAGTGGGCGATCACCAACCCGGTTTGCTCGGGGCCAAGATCGCCGCCCTCAAGTGCTTCCACAGCAGAGGATTCGCGTTTGGCGGCGCGGGCAGCGCGTTCACCTTGAATCTTTTCGATGCGCCAGTTTTGGCGACGATTGAGCTGGCGTTTGGCCATGGGTGATCCGTGTCGATAATGCAGCGGTTAGGTAAAACGGCCGCGAGTTTAGCACGCCGGGGATGTCCTCTAGGCTAAACTGCACAACTACGCCGAGGAGCCGACACATGCAAAACCCGCAGAATCTGATTTGGATCGATCTGGAAATGACCGGTCTGAACCCTGACACCGACGTCATCATCGAGATGGCGACCATTGTTACTGACAGCAATCTCAATACCTTGGCTGAAGGCCCTGTCATCGCCATCCACCATAGCGACGAAATCCTCGCGGGTATGGATGAGTGGAATACCCGTCAACACGGAGGGTCTGGCCTGACTCAACGGGTTCGCGACAGCCGCATCAGCATGGCCGAAGCCGAAGCCGAGACCATTGCCTTCCTGGAGAAGTGGGTACCCAAGGGCAAGTCGCCGATCTGTGGCAACAGCATCTGTCAGGATCGCCGCTTTCTCTATACCCACATGAAAGCGCTGGAAAGCTACTTCCATTACCGCAATCTTGATGTGTCGACCTTGAAAGAGCTGGCCGCACGCTGGGCGCCGGATGTGCTCAACAGCTTCAAGAAGGGCAGCACTCACCTTGCGCTGGACGACATCCGCGAGTCGATCGCCGAGTTGCAGCATTACCGCCAGCACTTCATCAAGTTCTGAGAGCGGTGCTTTGAAGGACGCCCTTTGTCGTAATGCCAGTCAGTTAAGGATTTGAACGCCGCAATACCTTGTGGGAGCGGGCTTGCTCGCGATGGCGGTGTGTCAGTAAACCTTAATGTCGACTGACACACCCTCTTCGCGAGCAAGCCCGCTCCCACAGGGATTGCGCTTAACTGATCGGCATTAGCCCTTTGTCGGCTGTTTTGCGCAAGGTTGCGGTCTTCGTAGGAGCTGATCAATGACCGAGATTAACGCTTGCCCTCTTTTGGTGCCCTGGTGATCTGGTTAGACTGCGCGCCTTCTCGCAAGGACTGCCCTCCATGTTGCTAATGCTCTACCTGATTGCCATTACCGCTGAAGCCATGACGGGGGCTTTGTCTGCCGGTCGCCGCGGCATGGACTGGTTTGGTGTGGTACTGATCGCCTGCGTGACGGCGCTCGGCGGTGGTTCGGTGCGCGACGTGCTACTGGGGCATTACCCTCTGACTTGGGTCAAGCACCCGGAATACCTGGTGCTGACCTCGATTGCGGCGATGGTGACGATCGTCATCGCGCGGTGGATGCGCCACCTGCGCTCATTGTTCCTGGTGCTCGACGCCATAGGCTTGGTGGCCTTCACCCTGATCGGCTGCATGATCGCTCTGGAAATGGGCCACGGCATGTTGGTGGCCTCGGTCAGCGGAGTGATCACCGGAGTGTTCGGCGGTATTTTGCGGGACATCTTCTGCAACGACATTCCACTGATCTTCCGCCGCGAACTCTATGCCAGCGTCTCGTTCGCTGCCGCGTGGTGCTATCTGTTTTGCGTCTACCTGCAATTGCCGAGCGAGCAGGCGATTCTGATTACCTTGTTTGGCGGGTTTTTATTGCGTTTGTTGGCGATCCGTTTTCACTGGGAAATGCCGAAGTTCGTCTACAACGACGAGCACTAACGGTTGGCGTGTTGCTTCAGCGCCCACTCCACATGCTCGCGCACCAGCTCTGACGGGTAATCCCGTCGCGCCTTCAACGCTTCCAGTACCGGAATGCTTGAAGGCGCATTGCCCAATCCCACTGCCAAATTACGCAACCAGCGCTCATAACCGGCTCGCCGCAACGGCGAACCTTCGGTGCTGCTGAGAAACTTTTCTTCATCCCACATAAACAACTCGGCCAACTCGGCATTGTCCAGATTGTGCCGGGGCTTGAAGTCGCTCTCCCCTGAAGGGCGGGCGAAGCGGTTCCACGGGCAGACAATTTGGCAATCATCACAACCAAACACCCGATTGCCGATCAGCGGCCGCAAATCCTCGGGAATCGCGGTTTTCAGTTCAATGGTCAGGTAGGAAATGCACCGCCGTGCGTCCAGCACATAGGGGCCGATGAAGGCGTTGGTTGGGCAAATGTCGAGGCAAGCAGTACAGCGACCACAGTGCTCAGTGGCATGGGGTGGGTCCACTGGTAGAGGCAAGTCGACAAACAGCTCGCTGAGAAAGAAATAACTGCCGGCCTTTCGGTTGAGCACCAGGGTGTTTTTGCCGATCCAGCCAAGCCCGGCCTGTTCGGCGATGGCCTTTTCCAGCACGGGGGCGCTGTCGACGAAGGCGCGATAGCCAAACGGACCAATGACCTGCTGGATGCGATCTGCCAGCTGCTGCACGCGTTTGCGAATCAGCTTGTGATAGTCCCGACCCAAGGCATATCGCGAGACATAGGCTTTTTCCGGCTGAGCCAGACGCTGGGCCATGTGGGTATCGCCCGGCAGGTAGTCCATGCGCAACGAAATCACCCGCAGCGTACCTGGCACCAGTTCTTCAGGATGGGAGCGCTTGCTTCCGTGGGCCCCCATGTAGTCCATCTCGCCGTGGTACCCAGCGTCGAGCCAGCGTTGCAGGTGCTGCTCATGCTCGGCCAGGTCCAGGCCGCTAATGCCGACTTGTTGAAAGCCCAACTCGCGGCCCCAATCCTTGATCGATTGGGCGAGGGCGGGAAGGTCTGTGGTAATAGCAGGCATGAGGCGAGAGAAACCGGGGCTGAGATGCGTATAATTCTGCCAGACATCGGAGCCCGAAGAAGCATGCCGCAGACAAAACACGATTTACCCGACGTTCAGCACCTCGCGCCTGGCAACTTGCCGCCGCTTTCTGCGCGCTCGCTGAGTGCTCATAAAGGTCAGTTCGGCCATGTATTGTTGATTGGCGGCGACCGCGGTTTTGGTGGTGCCATCCTATTAAGTGCTGAAAGCGCCCTGCGCAGTGGCGCGGGCCTGGTTTCTTTGGCGACCCGCAGTGAGCACGTGCCTGCCGCCCTGACGCGGTTGCCGGAAGTCATGACGGTGGGCACGCATTCCGCCAATCAACTGATGGGGTTGCTTGAGCAGGCATCGGTATTGGTAGTCGGTCCGGGGTTGGGGCAGGCTGCTTGGGGGCGGAGTTTGTTGTCGGCGGCGGCCAATGCGTCGTTGCCGCAAGTCTGGGATGCCGATGCGCTGAATCTGCTGGCCAAGGGTGGGCTGAAATTGCCAGGTGGCTGTGTGATCACTCCGCATCCGGGTGAAGCGGCGCGTCTGTTGGGGCTTTCGACAGCCGACGTTCAGGCAGATCGTCTTACTGTTGCGCGCGAACTGAGCAAGAAGTACTCGGCGGTGGTCATTCTCAAGGGCGCTGGCAGCCTGATCGCCAGCCCGGACGGTCGCCTGGCGCTGTGTGGTCGTGGCCATCCGGCAATGGCGACGGCAGGCCTGGGGGATGTGCTCGCCGGATTGGTCGGCGCGCTACTGGCTCAGGGCATGGACGCTTTCGAAGCAGCCTGCCTGGCGGTCTGGCTGCATGCCAGCGCCGGCGAGCATCAAGGAAAATTGGGTCGGGGGCTGGCGGCCAGTGATTTGATTCCAGTCATTCGTCAGTTGTTGGAGGAGCAATCACCGTGTCTGAAGTAACACTGTATCTGGCCGATGAAGAAGCCATGATCAAGTTGGGGGCGCGTATCGCTCAGGTCACCCAAGGACTTGGGGTGATTTTCCTGGACGGTGATCTGGGGGCGGGGAAAACCACCTTGTCGCGGGGTATCATCCGGGGCTTGGGGCATGTGGGGGCGGTCAAGAGTCCGACCTTTACCTTGGTAGAGCCTTACGAAATCGGTGAGCTGCGAGCCTACCACTTCGACCTGTATCGGCTGGTTGATCCGGAGGAGCTAGAGTTTCTGGGTATTCGTGATTACTTCGAAGGTGATGCGCTGTGCCTGATCGAATGGCCCCAGCGTGGTGCAGGCTTTTTGCCAAAGCCCGACCTGACCATTACCATTAGCCCGCATAATAGCGGACGTTCGCTGAGTTTGTTGCCCCAAGGCTCGCGTGGCGAGTCGTGGTGTGCCGCTTTGGCATTGGAAATTAAATAAATGATGGGGTTAGGTATGCGCATGCGCGCGTTGGTTGCTGTCGTAGGACTGTTGCTTACGGCATTGGCCGTCGACGCTGTGGCCGCTACACAGGTGCGCAGCGTACGGCTGTGGCGCGCGCCGGATAACACGCGACTGGTGTTCGACCTGTCCGGTCCGGTGGAGCATAGCGTTTTTACCCTGACTTCCCCGGATCGTCTGGTGATCGACATCAATGGCGCGACCTTGGGCGGGTCGCTGAAGGTCTCCACCGCCAACACGCCGATCACCGCCATGCGCTCGGCCCAGCGTACGCCGACCGACCTGCGGGTGGTCATCGACCTGAAAAAAGCCGTCACGCCGAAAAGTTTCATCCTGGCGCCGAATGCACAGTACGGCAACCGCTTGGTAGTTGACCTGTTCGATAGCGCCGCTGATGCCGCGCCGATCCCGCCTCCGACCAACGTTGCCACTGTGCCCGTGGTCCCGGTTACTCCGGTTGAGCCGGCGATCAAGCTTCCACCTGCGCCGGCCGGCAAGCGCGACATCATTGTGGTTATCGACGCCGGTCACGGTGGTGAAGATCCGGGCGCTTCCGGTTCCCGTGGTCAGAAGGAAAAAGACGTGGTGCTGGCGATCGCCAGGGAGTTGCAGCGTCAGGTCAGCGGTATGAAAGGCTTCCGTGCCGAGCTGACCCGAACCGGCGACTACTTCATTCCGTTGCGTGGTCGTACCGAGATTGCCCGCAAGAAGGGCGCGGACCTGTTCGTTTCTATTCACGCTGATGCGGCGCCGTCGGCAGCCGCCTTCGGTGCTTCGGTGTTTGCCTTGTCAGAGCGCGGTGCCACCTCCGAGACCGCTCGTTGGCTGGCCGACAGTGAAAACCGCTCCGACCTGATCGGCGGGGCTGGTAATGTCAGTCTCGATGACAAAGACCGAATGCTTGCTGGTGTGCTCCTGGATTTGTCCATGACCGCTTCGCTCACCTCAAGCCTGAACGTTGGGCAGAAGGTTCTGAGCAATATTGGTCGGGTCACGCCACTGCACAAGCAGCGTGTCGAACAGGCCGGGTTCATGGTGCTCAAATCGCCGGATATTCCATCTATCCTGGTGGAAACCGGGTTTATCTCCAATGCCAACGAAGCCTCAAAACTGGCTGCGTCCAACCATCAGCAAGCGCTGGCCCGCTCTATCAGCAGCGGTGTTCGCCAGTTCTTCCAGCAGAACCCGCCACCGGGCACTTACATTGCCTGGCTGCGTGATTCTGGAAAAATCGCTCAAGGGCCACGTGATCACCGGGTAAGTCCGGGTGAAACGCTGGCGATGATTGCCGTGCGCTATCAGGTTTCGGCCTCCACCTTGCGCAGCGCCAATAATCTGAGCAGCGATGAACTGAAAATCGGTCAGATCCTGACCATTCCGGGCACTGAACTGGCGGCCAAGGAATGAGTGAGATGCTGAGCAATAACGCGCGTATTGAGCTGCTCAGTCCGCGGTTGGCGAACCAGATCGCCGCCGGTGAGGTTGTCGAGCGCCCGGCATCAGTGATCAAGGAATTGCTGGAAAACAGCCTCGACTCCGGTGCCAAGCGCATTGATGTGGATGTCGAGCAAGCCGGGGTCAAGCTGTTGCGAGTGCGTGACGATGGCAGCGGCATCTCTTCGGATGACCTGCCGTTGGCACTGGCTCGACATGCCACTAGCAAGATCCGCGACCTGGAAGATCTCGAACGCGTGATGAGCCTGGGATTCCGTGGTGAAGCACTGGCGTCCATCAGCTCGGTGGCGCGGTTGACCCTGACCTCTCGCACCCGCGATGCCGACCAGGCCTGGCAAGTCGAGACCGAAGGCCGCGACATGGCCCCGCGTGTACAGCCGGCGGCGCATCCGGTCGGGACTTCGGTGGAAGTGCGCGATCTATTTTTCAACACGCCCGCCCGGCGCAAATTTCTCAAGGCCGAAAAAACCGAGTTCGATCACCTGCAAGAAGTGATCAAGCGTCTTGCGCTGGCACGTTTCGACGTGGCGTTCCATTTGCGCCACAACGGCAAGACCATTCTCAGCCTGCACGAAGCCCATGACGACGCGGCTCGCGCCCGGCGTGTGGCGGCGGTTTGCGGTGCGGGATTCCTCGAGCAAGCACTGCCGATTGAGGTCGAGCGCAATGGTCTGCACCTATGGGGCTGGGTCGGGTTGCCGACGTTCTCCCGAAGCCAGGCGGATTTGCAGTATTTCTACGTCAACGGCCGAGCGGTGCGCGACAAGCTGGTAGCCCACGCAGTGCGCCAAGCTTACCGTGACGTGTTGTTCAATGGTCGGCACCCGACCTTTGTGCTGTTTTTTGAAGTCGACCCGGCGGTTGTGGACGTCAACGTCCACCCGACCAAGCACGAAGTGCGCTTCCGTGACGGGCGCATGGTTCACGACTTCCTCTACGGCACCTTGCACCGGGCCTTGGGCGACGTGCGTCCGGAAGATCATCTGGCCGCTCCAGCTGCTGTTGCCGGCATTGTCCGGCCAAGCGGAATTGAAGCCGGCGAGTTCGGGCCGCAGGGCGAAATGCGTCTGGCGGCCAATCTGCTGCTGGAACAACCCCAGCCTCAACCGACATTCAATGCGCCGGGTTCAGGCGCCGGGGCGGGTTATCAGTACCAATACACGCCACGACCTCAATCGACGTTGCCGGCTGCCGAAGCTCAGAGCGCTTATCGCGAGTTTTATGCGCCCCTGCCAGAAAGCGGGGCAGTATCGTTGCCGGACGGCCAGGGTGATATTCCCCCCTTGGGTTATGCACTGGCGCAGCTTAAAGGCATCTATATCCTCTCGGAAAACGCCCAGGGCCTGGTGCTGGTGGACATGCATGCAGCCCATGAGCGGATCATGTATGAGCGACTGAAGGTTGCGATGGCCAGCGAAGGTCTGAGTGGCCAACCATTGCTGGTGCCTGAGTCGATTGCGGTCAGCCAGCGCGAAGCGGATTGCGCTGAAGAGCACGTCAACTGGTTCCAGCGTCTGGGCTTCGAGTTGCAGCGGCTGGGCCCGGAAACCCTGGCAATCCGGCAAATCCCGGCACTGTTGAAGCAGGCCGAAGCCAACCGTCTGGTCCATGACGTCCTGGCGGATCTGATGGAGTACGGCACCAGTGACCGGATTCAGGCGCATCTCAATGAGTTACTCGGGACCATGGCCTGCCACGGTGCGATTCGTGCCAATCGACGTCTGGCCTTGCCGGAAATGAACGGTTTGCTGCGTGACATGGAAAACACCGAACGCAGCGGTCAATGCAACCATGGCCGACCGACCTGGACCCAATTGGGCCTGGACGATCTGGACAAACTGTTCTTGCGCGGTCGTTGATGAGCCAGCTCCCTCCAGCGATATTTCTGATGGGTCCGACCGCTGCGGGCAAGACTGATCTGGCTATCGAGCTGACCAAGGTGTTGCCCTGCGAGCTGATCAGCGTCGATTCAGCGCTGGTTTACCGCGGCATGGACATCGGCACCGCCAAACCATCGAAAGAGCTGTTGGCCGAATTTCCCCATCGGTTGATCGATATTCTCGACCCGGCGCAAAGCTATTCAGCGGCTGATTTTCGTACCGACGCCCTGGCGGCGATGGCGGACATCACCGCGCGCGGCAATATTCCGCTGCTGGTAGGCGGGACAATGCTCTATTACAAGGCTTTGCTCGAAGGTCTGGCGGATATGCCGGCGGCTGATCCGCAAGTCCGCGCACACATTGAGGAAGAAGCTGCACGCCTTGGCTGGCAAGCCCTGCACGACCAGCTGGCGGTGATCGACCCGGAATCTGCGGCGAGAATCCATCCCAATGATCCGCAACGGCTGAGCCGGGCACTGGAAGTTTATCGAGTCAGTGGCCTGAGCATGACGGCCCATCGACAGCGACAATCTGCGCAAAGTACTGAAGCAGCCGCTTCGGGACGCGGACAATTGCCCTATACTGTCGCGAACTTGGCCATCGCTCCGGCGAACCGTCAGGTACTGCATCAGCGAATTGCACAAAGATTTACACAAATGTTGGAACAGGGATTCATTGACGAGGTCGTAGCTCTGCGTTCAAGAAGTGACCTGCATGCCGGGTTGCCGTCTATACGTGCTGTAGGCTACCGACAAGTCTGGGATCATCTGGATGGCAAGCTGACGTCAGCCGAGATGCAGGAGCGCGGCATCATTGCCACGCGCCAATTGGCGAAGCGCCAGTTCACCTGGCTACGCAGCTGGGCTGACCTGCATTGGCTGGACAGCCTGGATTGCGACAATCTGCCGCGCGCCTTGAAATACTTGGGAACGGTCTCCATATTGAGCTGAGTCCTTGCAATTGCCGTCTATCCTTTGGGGGTGTGACGGCCAAGACATCTGTTTTTTCTGATTTTTTATTATTGATCCTTAAAGGAGTGCGGCACATGTCAAAAGGGCATTCGCTACAAGACCCTTACTTGAATACTTTACGTAAAGAGAAAGTTGGGGTTTCCATCTATTTGGTCAACGGGATCAAGTTGCAAGGTCAGATCGAGTCCTTCGATCAGTTCGTGATCCTGCTGAAAAACACCGTCAGCCAAATGGTTTACAAGCACGCTATCTCGACAGTGGTGCCGGTTCGTCCAATTCGTTTGCCTAGCGCAACCGAAACCGAACAGGGCGACGCTGAGCCAGGTAACGCCTGATAGGAGTCTCCTTTGTTCTTTGAGCGCCACGGTGGTGGTGAGCGGACAATTCTCGTTCACTTGGATGGTCAGGACCCTGAGGCGCGCGAAGATCCGCAGGAGTTTCAGGAGTTGGCTATATCGGCTGGCGCCGAGACCGTTGCGTTTTTTAACGTGCCGCGTCATCGGCCAACCGCTAAATACCTGATTGGCAGTGGCAAGGTCGAAGAGTTACGCGACCTGGTCAAAGCCGAACAGGTAGATCTGGTGATTTTCAATCACATCCTCACGCCCAGTCAGGAACGTAACCTCGAACGTGTTTTCGAGTGTCGCGTGATTGACCGTACGGGTCTGATTCTCGATATCTTCGCCCAACGCGCACGCACTCATGAGGGCAAGCTCCAGGTCGAACTGGCCCAGCTTGATTACATGAGTACGCGATTGGTTCGTGGCTGGACTCACCTTGAACGGCAGAAAGGCGGTATCGGTCTGCGCGGCCCGGGTGAAACCCAACTCGAAACTGACCGGCGTCTGCTGCGGGTTCGTCTGCGGCAGATCAAAGGGCGACTGGAAAAGGTCCGCAGCCAGCGTGAGCAATCGCGTCGCGGCCGCAAGCGTGCTGACATTCCGACGGTTTCACTGGTGGGTTATACCAACGCCGGCAAATCGACGCTGTTCAACGCGGTGACCGACTCCGACGTCTTCGCGGCCAACCAGCTGTTCGCCACCCTCGATCCGACCCTGCGCCGGCTTGAGCTCGACGACCTCGGTCCCATCGTGCTCGCCGATACCGTGGGCTTTATCCGCCATCTGCCGCACAAACTGGTCGAGGCTTTTCGGGCTACGCTCGAGGAGTCGAGCAACTCCGACCTGTTGCTGCACGTGATCGATGCCCATGAGCCTGAGCGCATGGCGCAGATTGAACAGGTCATGGTGGTGCTTGGCGAGATCGGTGCTCAAGACTTGCCGATCCTTGAGGTCTATAACAAACTCGATTTGCTCGAAGGCGTTGAGCCGCAGATCCAGCGTGATGCCGATGGCAAACCGCTACGGGTCTGGTTGTCGGCGCGGGACGGTCAGGGTCTGGATCTGCTCAAACAGGCTGTCGCAGAATTGCTCGGCAACGATTTGTTCGTCGGCACCTTGCGCTTGCCGCAGCGTTTTGCTCGACTGCGTGCTCAGTTCTTCGCCTTGGGCGCAGTACAGAAAGAAGAACACGACGAAGACGGCATCAGTTTGCTGGCTGTTCGCTTGCCACGGGTCGAGTTGAATCGACTGGTGAGTCGCGAAGGAATGCAACCGCTGGAATTCATCGAGCAACACACTTTGCAATAAAAGCCTGAAAAAGCGGTTGTGCCGCTGTGGCAGGCATTCTGTAGCATTGGTCGGCGCGCCGTGGGTGCGTCTTTGCTTTATCAGATGGAGAGCGCTATGGCTTGGAATGAGCCGGGTGGCAACTCGAATAATCAGGATCCTTGGGGTGGTAAACGCCGCAATAATGGCGACCGCAAGGGGCCGCCAGATCTCGACGAGGCCTTCCGTAAGCTGCAGGAAAGCCTGAATGGGTTGTTCGGTGGTAGCAAGAAACGTGGTAGTGACGACGGCGGTAGTTCGGGCAAGGGTGGTGGTTACGGCTTGCTGGGTATCGGTCTTGTCGTGCTGGCGGCCATCTGGCTGTACAGCGCGGTTTACGTAGTGGACGAGCAGGAGCAGGCCGTAGTGCTGCGCTTCGGCAAGTACTATGAAACCGTCGGCCCGGGTCTGAACATCTACTTCCCGCCGATCGATCGCAAGTACATGGAAAACGTCACGCGTGAGCGTGCCTATACCAAGCAGGGTCAAATGCTGACTGAAGACGAAAACATCGTCGAAGTGCCGCTGACCGTGCAGTACAAGATCACCAATCTGCAGGACTTCGTGCTGAACGTCGATCAGCCGGAAATCAGCCTGCAACATGCGACCGAGAGCGCCCTGCGCCATGTGGTGGGTTCCACCGCGATGGACCAGGTGCTGACCGAAGGTCGTGAATTGATGGCCAGCGAAATCAAGGAGCGTCTGCAACGCTTCCTCGATACCTATCGCACCGGTATCACCGTCACTCAGGTCAACGTTCAGAGCGCTGCTGCACCGCGTGAAGTCCAGGAAGCCTTCGATGACGTGATCCGCGCTCGTGAAGATGAGCAGCGCTCGCGCAACCAGGCTGAAACCTACGCCAACGGCGTCGTGCCGGAAGCCCGAGGTCAAGCCCAGCGCATCCTTGAAGATGCCAACGGTTACCGCGATGAAGTCGTCTCTCGTGCCAAGGGTGAGGCTGATCGCTTTACCAAACTGGTGGCTGAGTATCGCAAAGCCCCTGAAGTGACCCGTCAGCGTCTGTATCTGGACACCATGCAGGAAGTCTTCAGCAACACCAGCAAGGTTCTTGTGACCGGCAACAAGGGCGGGCAGAACAATCTGCTTTACCTGCCGCTGGACAAGATGATCGAAGGTGGTGGTCGTAGCGGTACTGCGCCGGTAACGGGCGCGGCAGCAGCTGGCAGCAACGATGTGAGCACGCGCAGCGCAGCGGATTCGCAGCAACAGCAAACGCGTACCAGGGAGAGTCGCTGATGAGCAATAAATCGCTGATCGCCCTTATTGTCGGCGTCGTCGTGGCTATCGTTGCCTGGAACTGCTTCTACATCGTGGCTCAGACAGAGCGAGCGGTGTTGCTGCAGTTCGGTCGCGTGGTTCAGGCTGACGTTCAGCCGGGCCTGCATGTGAAAGTGCCTTACGTTAACCAGGTGCGTAAGTTCGACGCGCGCTTGATGACACTTGATGCACCGACACAGCGCTTCCTGACGCTGGAAAAGAAAGCCGTTATGGTCGATGCCTACGCCAAGTGGCGCGTGAAAGATGCCGAGCGCTTCTACACCGCGACATCCGGCCTCAAGCAGATTGCTGATGAGCGCCTCTCGCGTCGTCTGGAATCGGGCCTGCGTGACCAGTTCGGTAAACGTACCCTGCATGAAGTGGTTTCCGGTGAGCGTGACGCGCTGATGGCTGACATCACTGCTTCGCTGAACAAAATGGCTGAAAAAGAACTGGGCATCGAAGTTATCGATGTTCGGGTCAAGGCCATCGATCTGCCGAAGGAAGTGAACCGCAGCGTGTTTGAGCGTATGAGCACCGAGCGTGAGCGTGAAGCTCGCGAGCATCGCGCCAAAGGTAACGAGCTGGCAGAAGGCATTCGTGCCGACGCCGATCGTCAGCGTCGCGTGCTGCTGGCTGAGGCTTATCGTGAGTCGGAAGAGGCTCGCGGTGATGGCGACGCCCAGGCGGCCTCGATCTACGCCAAGGCCTACGGTCAGGATCAGGAGTTCTACGCGTTCTACCGTAGCCTGCGTGCCTACCGTGAAAGCTTCGCGAACAAAACCGACGTCATGGTTCTGGACCCAAGCAGTGACTTCTTCCGCTATCTGGAAAAAGCCAAGCCTTGATGGCGCACCCCGCCGGGCGGCTAAAGCGCTTGGCGGGGTGATCCTTTGGGAAAACGAGTGTATGATGCGGCAGCCGGGAAATTCCCGGCTTTTTTGCGTCTGCACGTTTGATTGGCTGAAGTTCGTTTAAGAACCCGGCAAGATTTTTCGAGGAAAGTGATGTGTAGCCTGGGTTTCAGGCTGTAGTTCGGCTGGGCTCGCGCCGAATGCAACACTTTCTGCTTCACTCAAGGCTCGCCCAAAAGCGTGCCGCCCGGATCACAGGGGAATGGCGTAATGGCAACGGTAGACCGCTGGCTGCTGCCAGATGGCATCGAAGAAGTACTACCACCGGAAGCAGCGCGCATCGAAGTCGCGCGTCGTCAGGTGTTGGATCTGTTCCAGAGCTGGGGCTATGAGTTCGTCGTCACCCCGCATATCGAATACCTGGAATCGCTGCTGACTGGTGCAGGCCAGGACCTCGATCTGCGGACCTTCAAGGTGATCGACCCGCAGTCGGGTCGGCAGATGGGCTTTCGCGCCGACATCACGCCGCAGGTGGCGCGCATCGATGCGCACACCCTGCGGCGCGAAGGTCCGAGCCGTCTATGCTATGCCGGTAGCGTTTTGCATGCGCAGCCACGCGCTTTGTCGTCCTCGCGCAGCCCGATTCAACTGGGCGCGGAGTTGTACGGCGATGCCAGTCCGAGCAGCGACGTTGAAGTCATCAGCTTGATGTTGGCGATGTTGCAACTGGCCGACGTGCCGGATGTGCACATGGACCTCGGTCATGTTGGCATCTATCGCGGTCTGGCCCGTGCCGCCAGTTTGTCCGGTGAAGTGGAGCAACAGTTGTTCGACGCCCTGCAGCGCAAGGCGATCGATGAAGTCATTACCTTGACCGAAGGCCTGCCTGCCGATTTGTCGGGCATGCTACGGGCATTGGTTGATCTGTGTGGCGGTCGTGAAGTGCTGGCTGCGGCCCGCGAGCGTCTGGCCAATGCGCCGACGCCGGTTCTGACCGCGCTGGACGACCTTCTGGCGATTGCCGAACGTTTGTCCGCACGTTTCCCTGAGTTGCCGCTGTACTTCGACCTGGGTGAGTTGCGCGGTTATCACTACCATACCGGCGTGGTGTTTGCGGTGTTCGTACCGGGTGTTGGCCAGTCCATCGCTCAGGGCGGTCGTTATGACGATATCGGCGCCGACTTCGGTCGTGCCCGTCCGGCGACTGGATTCTCTACCGATTTGAAAACCCTGGTGACCCTGGGGCGTGCTGAAATCGAGCTACCGTCTGGCGGTATCTGGATGCCTGACAGTACGGACGCGGCACTCTGGCAGCAGGTTTGCCAGTTGCGCAGTGAGGGTCAGCGTGTCGTTCAGGCGTTGCCTGGGCAACCTTTGGCCGCCGCCCGTGAAGCGGACTGCGACCGGCAATTGATTCTGCAGAACGGGCTTTGGCAAGTATTGCCGCTGGCTTCTTGAGTTTTCCTGCCGGCCGTTGCCGGCACCAAGTTTGCGCGAATGAGGACAAGTGTTATGGGTAAGAATGTCGTAGTCCTGGGCACCCAATGGGGTGATGAGGGCAAAGGCAAGATCGTTGATCTGCTGACCGAACATGCTGCCGCCGTAGTGCGCTATCAAGGTGGCCACAACGCGGGTCACACTCTGGTGATTGACGGCGAGAAAACCGTCTTGCACCTGATCCCGTCGGGCGTACTGCGCGAAGGCGTGCAGTGCCTGATCGGTAACGGTGTGGTGGTTGCACCTGACGCCTTGCTGCGTGAAATCATCAAGCTGGAAGAGAAGGGCGTACCGGTGCGCGAGCGCCTGCGTATCAGCCCGTCCTGCCCGCTGATCCTGTCCTACCACGTGGCGCTGGACCAGGCCCGTGAAAAAGCCCGTGGCGAGCTCAAGATCGGTACGACCGGTCGTGGCATCGGCCCGGCATACGAAGACAAGGTTGCACGTCGCGGCCTGCGTATCGGTGACCTGTTCCATCGTGAGCGTTTCGCCGCGAAGCTGGGCGAGTTGCTGGATTACCACAACTTCGTACTGGTCAATTACTACAAAGAGCCGGCGATCGACTTCCAGAAGACACTCGACGAGTGCATGGAATACGCCGAGCTGCTGAAGCCGATGATGCTCGACGTGACTGCCGAACTGCACGACTTGCGTCGCGCAGGCAAGGACATCATGTTCGAGGGTGCCCAAGGCTCGCTGCTGGACATTGACCACGGTACTTATCCGTACGTCACCAGCTCCAACACCACGGCTGGTGGCATCGCTACCGGTTCGGGTTTTGGTCCGATGTACCTGGATTACATCCTCGGCATTACCAAGGCTTACACCACTCGCGTTGGTTCGGGTCCATTCCCGACTGAGCTGTTCGATGACATTGGCGCGTTCCTGGCCAAGCGTGGCCACGAGTTCGGCGCTACCACTGGCCGTGCCCGTCGTTGCGGCTGGTTCGATGCCGTGATCCTGCGTCGCGCTATCGACGTCAACAGCATC
Source organism: Pseudomonas sp. F220 (assembly GCF_057813935.1). Lineage (NCBI taxonomy): Bacteria > Pseudomonadati > Pseudomonadota > Gammaproteobacteria > Pseudomonadales > Pseudomonadaceae > Pseudomonas > Pseudomonas sp. F220. Next base: position 158,073 of record NZ_JBVASJ010000001.1, on the reverse strand, counting down.
TCCGGCCTGTGCCTGACCAAGCTCGACGTGCTCGACGGTCTTGAGACCATCAATATTTGTGTGGGCTACAAGAACCAGGATGGTGCAGTCATCGACGCACCGACCGACGCTGACAGCTACATCGGCCTGGAGCCAGTGTACGAGCAAATGCCGGGCTGGACCGAGTCGACCCTGGGTGCCAAGACCCTGGAGGAGCTGCCTCAGGCTGCTCGCAACTACATCAAGCGCGTCGAAGAGTTGGTCGGCGCGCCGATCGACATTATTTCGACGGGTCCGGACCGCAACGAGACTATCGTTCTGCGTCACCCGTTCGCTTAATAAGTCGTTGATGTAAAAGACAAAGGGCCCTTTATGGGGCCCTTTGTCGTTTCTGTCTGTTGGGCGGCACGACCTTTGCTGTGATTATCCTTTCCAGGGTGCCATCAATTTAATGGCGCCAAAGTAGAGGGATTTCCTGTGTCGGCCGTTCTCTCACTGTTACAAAGCCGTTTGCTGCGGCCTGTATTCGTTACGCTTGGTATCGCGCTTTTGGTGCAGGTGCTGGTGGCTGTGGCTTTGACTCGGAGCACAGTGACCGCATTGGAAGCCGATCTCGGTAATCGCCTGGGCGTCGATAGTCAGAAGCTCTCTGGCGAGCTCGAGCAGGCGGGACGCGAAGTCACGTCGAGCCTCGACAGCCTGTCCACCAGTACCCGTCAGCGCCTCACGGCGGGCCTGTCCTCGCGACTGAAAGAGGAGCAGGTGCAACTGCGTGCGACGTTGGAGAAGGATTTGAAGGACTCGGCCAATGACATGGCCCAGCTTCTTGCTTCTGTGGCTCCGCGCGCGATGTGGGACAGCGACGTCCCGACCCTTTCCGAGTTCGCTCGACGTGCCCAGCGTAATCCCAACGTGCTGTTCGTGGTCTATGACGACGCCACCGGCCAACACCTGACTCGCTATATGAATCGGGAAAACCCGATCAACAAGGCCCTGCTGGAAAAAGGCCAGGGCGAGCGAGCGATGGATAAAGTGCTGAATGCGGCGAAAAACGATCCATCGGTCTACTACCTCGAGGCCTCGATCAGTCCCAATGGGGTGGAAATCGGCAAGGTCTTGATGGGCGTCTCCACGGCGTCAGTCGAGACTGATCTGGCGGCGCTGGATAAGCGCTTCTCTGCTTTGATCGCCAGCAGTGACCAACTGGTTGACGATAGCCTCAAGGGCGCGGCGGCTGATAGCGCCACGGCGATGCGAGCGCGATTACAGTCGGCGCAAGCCACCGCGTCGCAGATGAAGGACAACACCACCAGCACCGTGCAGGAAGCGGCAGCAACCTTGCGCTGGCGGATCGGCATGGGCCTGGCGTTGGTTGGTTTTGGTGTCTTGTTGTTGCTGGCGGTGGTGCTGGGGCGTCGGGTGGTCAACCGGTTGCATCTGTTGATCGCCGCGCTCAATGATCTGGCGGCCGGTGAGGGCGATTTGACCAAGCGCGTGCAGCTCAACAGCAAGGACGAGATCGGCGAAATGGCCGCGGCGGTCAATCGCTTTGTGGATAAGTTGCAGCCGATAGTGCGCGAGGCGGGCGATGTGGCGCAGCGCACGGGTGTAGAGATCGGCGCCATGACCTTGCGCAATGCGGGTGCCGATGCGGCGGCAGCGTCGCAGCGAGACGAGGTGGCAGAAAGCTTGCGCGCGTTGTCACAAATGGCCGATGAGGCACAGGCCGAAAGTCATGCCATGCAGGCGGCTTTGAAACAAGTGGTGGATATCCGTCAGGCGACCGACGAGAACACGCGTACATCCGCGCAGGTCGGGAGTCTGATTGAAGCGTTGGCCGGGCAAGTGGAAACCGGCGCCAAAGTGATCGAGCGCCTGGCGCAACAAAGCGAGCAGATTGAGGTGGTGCTGACGGTGATTCACGGAATCGCCGAGCAGACTAACTTGTTGGCGCTGAACGCAGCCATCGAAGCGGCGCGTGCCGGTGAAACCGGACGCGGCTTTGCGGTGGTGGCCGATGAGGTTCGGGCACTGGCGAGCAAGACCCAAAGCTCTACCGGCGACATCCAGGCGCATATCGGCGCCTTGCAGCAGGGTGCGCGTGAAGCGGTAGCGGCGATTGGCCAGGCGGGTCGTCAGGCCAGCGAAGGTTTGCTGGTGTTGCGTGATAGTGCGCGGTTGCAGCAGTCGGTGCAGTCATCGGTTGAACAAGTGCACGCAGCAATTGGTCTGGCTACCCAGGCTGCCGCCCATCAAGCGCGGGGTGCACACGCGGTACGCGGGCGGGTTGAAACCATCCATGCTCAGGCGGAGCGCGCGGCTCAGGCGGTGGTGGAGACAACCGCCAGCGGCAAAGTACTGGATGGTCTGGCGGCGCAGTTGAAAGCGAGCCTGGGGCAGTTCAGGGCCTGACTTGTTGTCTGGGTTATCGCATTCGCGAGCAAGCCCGCTCCCACATTTGATCTCTGCTGCTCACAAATAGTGTGCTGACAGAAGACCTAGTGTGGGAGCGGGCTTGCTCGCGATGACAATCTCAGCGGCTCAGATACATCCGCGTCGTCAGCAAGTAGACCGGCAACCCCGACACCAGAATCAACAACGCCGCATAAGGTGCCGCTGCCGCGAATTCAACATTCGCCGTATGTGCCCAGACTTCCGTCGCCAGTGTGTTGAGTCCGGTCGGGCTGAGCAGCAAGGTAGCCGTGAGCTCCTTCATCGCATCTAGAAACACCAGTGCAAACGCTGCCCCTAGTGCCGGGAAGATGATCGGTAGAGTCACCCGGACAAACGCGCTGAAGGAAGACGCTCCGAGGGTTCGGGCGGCTTCTTCCAGCTGCGGCGCAGCCTTGTTCAGGGCGGTGCGGATCGGCGCCTGCGCCAGCGGCAGAAACAGCAGCGCATAGGCGATCAGCAGTAGAGCTGACGTCTGATACAGCGCTGGTACATAGTGCAGCGCGAAGAACACTAGCGTCAGTGCGATCACTAGTCCCGGCAGCGCATGCAGCAAGTAGGGCAGGCGCTCTGCCCACAACGCCAGTCGGCCTTTATAGCGCACCACCAGCAAACCAACCGGCACGGCCAGCACCAGGCACAGCGCTGCGCCGCACAAAGATAACGACAGCGAAGACAGCAGGGCTTCGCTAATGGCGGCCACCGGGAATGCTGCCGACGAGCCCACTGCCAGCCAATACGCCAACATGCCCAAAGGAATTGCGCTGCCAATGATCGCGAGCAACAGGCAGTACAGCTGACCGACAGTTGCCCATTTTCCCAGGCGAACCTGCTCGGCATGTCGCGCCGCGCCTTGGCCGATCCGCACGTGACGGCCCTTGCCGCGAACCCGCAACTCCAGCCACAGCAGCACAAGACACAGCGCGAGCAATACAGCAGACAGCATCGCTGCATTGGCGTTGCTGAATTCCAGTTCGAACTGTTGGTAGATCGCTGTGGTAAAGGTTTTCAGGCCGATGATCGACAGGGCGCCGAACTCCACCAGCATGTGCAGGGCGATCAGCAGTGACCCGGCCAATAAAGATGGCCAAAGCAAGGGCAGGGTAATCCTGAAAAATACACCCCAGCGGTTTTGCCCCAGCGTTCGCGCGGACTCTTCCAGCGATGGATCGAGGTTGCGCAGCGTAGCTGCCACCGGCAAGAAAACCAGCGGGTATTTGGATAGCGTCATAACCAGAATAGCGCCGCCCAAACCTTCGAAATTCGCGCTAAGCGAGACCCAGGTAAAACTGCTGATAAAGGCTGGCACCGCAAATGGCAGGCAGAGCACCACGCCCCACAAGCGGCGACCGGGCAAGTTGCTGCGCTCCAGCAGCCAGGCCAGCGACAGGCCGATCACTGCACAGGCCAGAGTAACGCCGACCATCAGCAGTAGCGTGTTGCGCAGCAGGCCGAATACGTAGGGCCGCCACAATAGATGCAATGCCTCAGCCCAGCCTGCCTGCCAAGCCTTGAGCCCGACATACAGCAATGGCAGCAGGCTTAGGGCGACCAGCAGCAGAACCGGCAGTAGCAGCCAGATCGACGGGCGTTTGCGCCGTGGCGCATAGCCTCCATGCGAGGCGGAGGCGGGCAGCGATGCGCTCATCAGTTCAGGCCAACGTCACGTTCCAGGTCCAGTGCTTGCTCTGCATTGCCCAGATCCGCCGGGGTTACATTGGGTGGTTGCAGTTCGCTGAAGGGTTTCAGGCCTCGGTCCGACTCCATGCCCTTGCGCAGCGGGTATTCCGCCGAAGTTTGGGTGATGACGCGCTGGCCTTCTTCGCTGGCCATGAAGGCGAGGAATTGCTGGGCTTCTTGCGGATGTTTGCTGGACTTGAGCACCGCCGCGCTGGAGACGGTGATCAGCCCGCCGACATCGCCGCCAGTGAAGTAGTGCAGTTTTGAGTCGAGCTGACCTTTTTCGCGCTGCAAGGCGAACCAGTAGTAGTTGTTCACCAGGACGCTGGCGACTTCGCCATTCTCCACGGCTTTCAAGGCCACCATGTTGTTGCTGTAGATCTTGCCGAAGGCGCGCAGGCCGGTCAGCCATTCTTCGGCGGCGTCCATTCCGTGCACTTTGATGATCGCCACGGCCTGTTCCTGGAAGGCGCCACTGGTTGGGACGAAGCCGACTTTGCCTTGCCACTCCGGTTGGGAGAACTCCATGACTGATTTTGGCAGGTCTTTTTCGGCGATCAGTTTCGGGTTGAACGCGACAACCCGAACCCGTGCGGTGACCCCCATCCAGGTGCCATTGCCGGCAACGTATTCTTTAGGCAGGACATCGAGGGTGGTGGTGTCTATCTTGGCCAGTAGGTCTTGTTCGCCGAGCTTATTCAGCGGTGGTGATTCTTCGGTGTAAATCACGTCGGCCGGGGAGCGATTACCTTCTTCGACGACCTGGCTGGCGAGCTGGTTGCTGCTGCCTTTGCGCACGTTGACGTGAATGCCGGTCTTGGCTTCGAACGCCTTGGCGATGGCGTCGCCTACTTCCTTGTGTTGACCATTATAAAGCGTCAGAGAAACCGGATCGGCCGCCTGGGTGAGAGGAGATGTCAGGGTCAGGCCCAGCAGAGTGATGGTCAGGCCGCGCAGAAGGGATGTTGAGAGCAGGGTATTTCGAAACATCATTCGCAGGATTCCTCACTGTCGTATCGCAAAAACTTGTAACAATGATAAACGATATTGTTTCTCATGTGCGCTTGGAGGCGGAGGTTTGGACTTTGTGGGTCTAAAGGGGGTATTGAGTTGAGGGTGTTGGGGGTAGGCTTTGCAGATTCGAACGCCAGAAACGCAAAAACCCGCTTTCGCGGGTTTTTGTGAAACTTCAAAGCGATGCTCTGAAGTTTGAATTGGTGCCCAGAAGAAGACTCGAACTTCCACGACCTTGCGGTCACCAGCACCTGAAGCTGGCGTGTCTACCAATTTCACCATCTGGGCAGTATCAGCAGCGTTGTCCGCTGTTGATGGAGCGCACTATACGGAGAGCGTTTTGATCTGTAAACCCCTGTTTTGGTTTTAATAAATCAAATACTTAGAATGCCAAAAACCCGCTTTCGCGGGTTTTTGTGAGAGTCTGAAGATTCATGTAATCTCCAGCTCTAAATTGGTGCCCAGAAGAAGACTCGAACTTCCACGACCTTGCGGTCACCAGCACCTGAAGCTGGCGTGTCTACCAATTTCACCATCTGGGCAATATCGACAACGTCTCCGTCGTCGATGGCGCGCACTATACGGACCACCTATTTAACTGTAAACCCCTGTTATCAAAAATACCTGGAAAATTTCGCGAGCGGCATTCACGTGAGCTTTCTATGCTTGGCAAAGGGCTTTTCAAGTGCTGTCCGAGCCTGAAATTTCCCGTTTCAATACGCGTATGCCAAACTAACCCGCATATAGACAAGGTGAAAACTCTCTAATGGCCGATTGGCAGTCCCTCGATCCCGAGGCCGCTCGTGAAGCGGAAAAATACGAAAACCCTATTCCTAGCCGCGAACTGATCCTCAAGCATCTTGCTGATCGGGGTTCGCCGGCTAACCGCGAGCAGTTGGTGGAGGAGTTTGGTCTGACCACAGAAGACCAGCTCGAAGCCCTGCGTCGCCGCCTGCGCGCCATGGAGCGCGATGCTCAGCTGATTTATACCCGCCGTGGTACTTATGCGCCGGTGGACAAGCTCGACCTGATCCTCGGTCGCATCAGTGGTCACCGTGACGGCTTCGGTTTTCTGATCCCGGACGACGGCAGTGACGATCTGTTCATGAGCCCGGCGCAAATGCGCTTGGTGTTCGACGGTGACCGTGCGTTGGCCCGGGTTTCCGGTCTGGACCGTCGTGGCCGCCGTGAAGGCGTGATCGTCGAAGTGGTTACCCGTGCCCACGAAAGCATCGTTGGTCGTTACTTCGAAGAAGGCGGCATCGGCTTTGTCGTTGCGGACAACCCGAAGATCCAGCAAGAAGTGCTGGTCACGCCGGGCCGTAACGCCAGCGCCAAAGTCGGTCAGTTCGTTGAAGTGAAGATTACTCACTGGCCGACGCCACGCTTCCAGCCGCAAGGCGACGTGGTCGAGGTCGTGGGCAACTACATGGCGCCGGGCATGGAGATCGATGTCGCGCTGCGTACTTACGACATTCCTCACGTCTGGCCTGACGCGGTGCTCAAAGAAGCCGCCAAGCTCAAGCCGGAAGTCGAAGAGAAAGACAAAGAGAAGCGCATCGATCTGCGCCATCTGCCGTTCGTCACCATCGACGGTGAAGATGCACGCGACTTCGATGACGCGGTCTATTGCGAAGCCAAGCCCGGCAAGCTGCGTTTGTTCTCCGGTGGCTGGAAGTTGTACGTGGCCATTGCCGACGTTTCCAGCTACGTGAAGATCGGTTCGGCGCTGGATACTGAGTCCCAGGTACGCGGCAACTCGGTGTATTTCCCCGAGCGCGTGATACCGATGCTGCCGGAGCAGTTGTCCAACGGACTGTGCTCGCTGAACCCGAAAGTCGACCGTTTGGCCATGGTCTGCGAGATGACTATCTCGAAAACCGGCGAGATGACCGATTACCAGTTCTACGAAGCGGTGATCCACTCTCAGGCGCGGCTGACCTACAACAAGGTCAGCACGATCCTTGAGCAGCCGAAAGCCAGCGAAGCCAAACAGCTGCGTAACGAATACTCGGATGTCGTGCCGCACCTCAAGCAGCTCTACGCGCTGTACAAAGTGTTGCTCGGCGCACGGCATGTCCGTGGTGCGATCGATTTTGAAACCATGGAAACCCGAATCATCTTCGGTTCCGAGCGCAAAATCGCTGAAATCACCCCGACTGTTCGTAACGATGCGCACAAACTGATCGAGGAATGCATGCTGGCGGCCAACGTGGCCACTGCTCAATTCCTCAAGAAGCACGAAATCCCTGCGTTGTACCGGGTCCACGATGGTCCGCCGCCGGAGCGTCTGGAAAAACTTCGCGCCTTCCTTGGTGAGCTCGGTCTGTCGTTGCATAAAGGCAAAGAGGGTCCGTCGCCTAAGGACTACCAGGCTCTGCTCGCCAGCATCAAGGATCGTCCGGACTTCCATCTGATCCAGACTGTGATGCTGCGTTCGTTGAGTCAGGCGGTTTATAGCGCCGATAACCAGGGCCACTTCGGTCTGAATTACGAAGCCTATACCCACTTCACTTCGCCGATTCGCCGTTACCCGGACCTGCTCACGCACCGGGCGATTCGCAGTGTCATCCACTCCAAGCAGAACACCCCGCACGTCAAACGCGCCGGTGCGATGACCATTCCGAAAGCGCGTATCTATCCGTACGATGAGGCGGCGCTGGAGCAGCTCGGCGAGCAATGCTCGATGAGCGAGCGGCGTGCAGACGAAGCGACTCGTGACGTTGTGAACTGGCTCAAGTGCGAGTTCATGAAAGACCGTGTTGGCGAGTCGTTCCCGGGTGTGATCACCGCCGTGACAGGTTTTGGCCTGTTCGTTGAGCTGACCAATATCTATGTCGAGGGTCTGGTGCACGTCACCGCCTTGCCGGGTGACTACTACCACTTCGATCCTGTGCACCATCGCCTTGCCGGTGAACGTACCGGTCGCAGCTTCCGTTTGGGTGACACCGTAGAAGTGCGGGTCATGCGGGTTGACCTGGACGAGCGCAAGATCGACTTCGAGATGGCGGAAAAAACCATCAGCGCGCCGATCGGCCGTAAAAAACGTACGTCGGGCGTTGATGTGCCTGCGGCGACGCCTATTCCAGAGCCAGCGACGGCGAAAACCGGGCGTCGTGGCACTGCCGAGAAGAAATCGAGTGAGGCTTATCGTCCAAGCGACGCTGCGGCAAAAAACGCCGAGCTGCGCAAAAGTCGTGAAATGAAGCAGGCATTGCTGAACGACGCGAAAAGCGGCGGTAAAGCGGCGTCTGAGGGAAAGTCCGGAAGGTCGGGGCCAGCCAGTTCGACGGGCAAGCCAGCCAAACCGAGTAAACACCGTAAAGGCCCGCCGAAAGCGGGCTCGGCTCCTGCCGCGAAAAGCGGCGGAGTGCGTAAACCTAAGGCCAAGTCATGAGTCAGTTGGAAAAAGTCTACGGCGTGCATGCTGTAGAAGCGTTGTTGCGTCATCACCCAAAACGGGTCAAGCAGATTTGGCTGGCTGAAGGCCGCAGCGATCCGCGGGTTCAGACGCTGATCGAACTGGCGAACGAAAATCGCGTCGCCGTCGGCAACGCTGAACGTCGTGAGCTGGATGCGTGGGTCGAGGGTGTGCATCAGGGCGTGGTCGCGGATGTAAGTCCGAGCCAGGTCTGGGGCGAGGCGATGCTCGACGAGCTGCTCGATCGCACCGAAGGTGCACCGTTGCTGCTGGTGCTCGACGGCGTGACCGATCCGCACAACCTCGGCGCGTGCCTGCGTTCGGCCGATGCGGCCGGTGCGCTGGCAGTGATCGTCCCGAAAGACAAGTCGGCCACGCTGACCCCGACGGTACGAAAAGTCGCTTGTGGCGCGGCGGAAGTGATTCCATTGGTGGCCGTGACCAACTTGGCGCGCACCCTGGAGAAACTCAAGCAGCGTGGCTTGTGGGTCGTCGGAACGGCGGGTGAGGCTGAGCAGGATCTGTATCAGCAAGACCTGACCGGCCCGACCATCCTGATCATGGGCGCGGAAGGCAGCGGGATGCGTCGCCTGACGCGCGATCTTTGCGACTACCTGGTACGCCTGCCGATGGCTGGCAGCGTCAGCAGTCTCAACGTTTCCGTGGCGACCGGTGTTTGCCTGTTCGAAGCGCTGCGTCAGCGCAGCGTCAAGGCTGCTGGAACTACCAAGAAGTCCTGATCTGCTGCAGATCTCCTGTGGGAGCGAGCCTGCTCGCGATAGCGGTGTAACATTCAGCATAAATATTGAATGTTGCGCCCCCATCGCGAGCATGCTCGCTCCCACAATGGTTTGTGTCAGGGCGAAAGGTTGTGGTGTGAACGAGCTGTTCAAATAATCACCAATTGCCTTGCGCCTCTTACGCCCCTTCTCTACAATTGCGCCCCTTGCTGTGACGGCAGGCACGCATGTGTCTATCGCTGGCAAGTCCATAAGTGTCATTCACTCCTTGTCTGACCGCTTTTGAGCGGCAGGCTACAACCCGTAAGGAGCATTCATGCGTCATTACGAAATCATCTTTTTGGTCCACCCGGATCAAAGCGAGCAAGTCGGCGGCATGGTTGAGCGTTACACCAAGCTGATCGAAGAAGACGGCGGCAAAATCCACCGTCTGGAAGATTGGGGCCGTCGTCAACTGGCCTACGCAATCAACAATGTTCACAAGGCTCACTACGTGATGCTGAACGTTGAGTGCACTGGCAAGGCCCTGGCCGAGCTGGAAGACAACTTCCGCTACAACGATGCTGTGATCCGTAACCTGGTCATCCGTCGCGAAGAAGCCGTTACCGGCCAATCCGAGATGCTCAAGGCTGAAGAAAACCGCAGTGAGCGCCGTGAGCGTCGTGACCGTCCTGAGCACTCCGACAGCGCCGATGGCGATGACGGTGACAACAGCGACGCCAGCGATAACGCTGACGAGTAATCCACGGACCTTTTGAGGAGCCAATTACATGGCACGTTTCTTCCGTCGTCGTAAATTCTGCCGCTTCACCGCTGAAGACGTGAAAGAGATCGATTACAAAGATCTCAACACTCTGAAAGCTTATGTATCCGAGACCGGCAAAATCGTTCCAAGCCGCATCACCGGTACCAAAGCTCGTTATCAGCGTCAGCTGGCCACCGCTATCAAGCGCGCCCGCTTCCTGGCCCTGCTGGCCTACACCGACAGCCACGGCCGCTGAGACCGGGCAGTCGACACGTAGTAAGGGATTGAATGCATGCGCGCCTTAGCTGAGTTCATCATGCGCGGCCGTATGCAGGCCACTCTGGTAGTGGCCGGATGTGCAGCGTTGCCGTTGTTGTATTGGTTGGGTGCTGCCGCGGGAAGCTTTGTGCTCCTGCGGCGCGGATTGAAGGATGCCCTTGGCGTCCTTGCTCTGGGACTGCTGCCGGCGTTGATCTGGTGGCTTTATTCTGATGATCCACGCGCACTTATGGTGTTGCTCGGTTCGTCGGGCCTTGCGTTGGTTTTACGCGCAAGTGAATCCTGGAACCGCGTGCTGCTGGTCAGCATAGCGATGGGATTGGTGTTTTCTGTGGTGTTGGGTGCGGCTTTCCGCCCTCAGATCGACAGCCTGGCGCAGGAGTTGGTAAAAATCCTGCCGCTGGCGCTCGGTGATCTCTACCAGCGGTTTTCGGTAGAAGAGCGAGCGCGTCTGGCGTCACTGATTGCACCGGTCCTGACCGGCCTGATAGCGGCTTTGTTGCAGATCGTCAGTGTGCTGAGCCTGATTCTTGGGCGCTACTGGCAGGCGTTGTTGTACAACCCCGGTGGTTTTGGTCGCGAGTTTCGCGCCATTAGAATCCCGCTGGGGCCGGCGATGTTGCTGCTGGCGTGCATGCTTCTGGGGCCGAATTTCGGTTCGCAGATGGCGATGTTGACGCCGTTGTGCAGCGTACCGCTGGTGTTCGCCGGGCTGGCCCTGATTCACGGGCTGGTGGCTGAAAAGCGACTGGCCAAATTTTGGCTGGTGGGGTTGTACGTAACGCTGTTGCTGTTTATGCAGCTGATCTATCCGTTACTCGTGGTGTTGGCCATTGTCGACAGCCTGATTGATTTTCGCGGTCGTTCGGCGCCGAAAGACGCCGATAACGCGAACGGTGAAGGTTAAAAGTTAAGAGGATTTTCACATGCAACTGATCCTTCTGGAAAAAGTCGCCAACCTGGGCAACCTGGGCGACAAAGTGAATGTTAAGGCCGGTTACGGTCGTAACTTCCTGCTGCCATACGGCAAAGCTACCGCTGCGACCGCTGCCAACCTGGCTGCGTTCGAAGAGCGTCGTGCTGACCTGGAAAAACTGGCTGCAGACAAAAAAGCTTCGGCTGAAAGCCGCGCTGCCCAACTGGCTGAGCTGGAAGTGACTATCACTGCCACCGCCGGTGACGAAGGCAAGCTGTTCGGTTCGATCGGCACCCACGACATCGCTGATGCACTGACCGCCTCTGGCGTTGAAGTTGCAAAAAGCGAAGTTCGTCTGCCGAACGGCACCATCCGCAACGTAGGCGAATTCGACGTAGCCGTGCACCTGCACGCTGAAGTTGAAGCAACCGTACGCGTTGTTGTGGTGGCTGCTTAAGCAGCACTTGATCGTCTGGCGACATGTTCGTCAGGCGGTTAACATCGGGCACGATCCTGTTTACAGGTCGTGCCCTTTGTCTTTCTGTAGAACCTCTAATTCCAAGTGGCCATGAACGATATCTCTGCTCCTGAGCAATACGATCTGCAAACCGCTGCCCTGAAGGTGCCGCCGCATTCCATCGAGGCCGAACAGGCCGTGCTCGGTGGTCTGATGCTGGACAACAACGCCTGGGAACGCGTGCTCGATCAAGTCTCTGACGGCGATTTCTATCGGCATGACCACCGTCTGATCTTCCGTGCGATCGCCAAACTGGCCGATCAAAACTCGCCGATCGACGTCGTGACGCTTGCCGAGCAATTGGACAAGGAAGGTCAGACCTCGCAAGTCGGCGGCCTCGGTTATTTGGGCGAGCTGGCGAAAAATACTCCGTCGGTTGCCAACATCAAGGCCTATGCGCAGATCGTTCGCGAGCGAGCGACGTTGCGTCAGCTGATCGGCATCAGCACCGAAATCGCCGACAGCGCCTTCAACCCGGAAGGCCGCTCAGCTGCCGAGATCCTCGACGAAGCCGAACGGCAGATCTTCCAGATCGCCGAAGCGCGGCCGAAAACCGGCGGCCCGGTCAGCGTCAACGATCTGTTGACCAAGGCCATCGACCGTATCGATACGCTGTTTAATACCGACAACGCCATTACTGGCCTGTCCACCGGTTATACCGACCTCGACGGAATGACCAGCGGCCTGCAACCATCCGACTTGATCATCGTCGCCGGCCGACCGTCCATGGGTAAAACGACCTTCGCCATGAACCTGGTGGAGAACGCCGTACTGCGAAGCGAGAAGGCTGTATTGGTCTACTCGCTGGAGATGCCAGGCGAATCGCTGATCATGCGTATGCTTTCGTCCCTTGGCCGGATTGACCAGACCAAGGTCCGTGCCGGTCGCCTGGAGGACGATGATTGGCCGCGCCTGACCTCGGCGGTCAACCTGCTCAACGATCGTAAGCTGTTCATCGATGACACCGCCGGCATCAGCCCGTCGGAGATGCGTGCGCGTACTCGTCGACTGGTGCGTGAGCATGGCGAAGTTGGCTTGATCATGATCGACTACCTGCAATTGATGCAGATTCCAGGCTCCGGTGGTGATAACCGGACCAACGAGATTTCCGAGATTTCTCGCTCGTTGAAGGCTTTGGCCAAGGAATTCAACTGCCCGGTAGTTGCGCTGTCGCAGCTCAACCGTTCCCTGGAGCAGCGTCCGAACAAGCGCCCGATCAACTCCGACTTGCGGGAATCCGGAGCGATCGAGCAGGACGCCGACGTCATCATGTTCGTGTACCGGGACGAGGTGTATCACCCGGAAACCGAGCACAAAGGCATCGCTGAGATCATCATCGGCAAACAGCGTAACGGCCCGATCGGCACCACGCGCCTGGCGTTCATCGGTAAATACACCCGTTTCGAAAACCTCGCGCCAGGCAGTTACAACTTCGACGACGAGTAAGCTCTTCGGCGTCTGGTCGGGCCTCTTCGCGGGCAAGCCTCGCTCCTACGGATAATTTGAGTCCTGTAGGCGCGAGGCTTGCCCGCGAATGGGGTCGACACCCATTTCCGACCATTGCGGTCGGAATTGGTTAAATTTTGTGCTATATTCCGCGCCCGCGAAATTCTTTGGAAACAAAGAGTCCCATTGAAAGCCAACACCGGTCATCGACATGCAAGCAGCCAAGCCGTTATTTGACTATCCCAAGTACTGGGCCGAATGTTTCGGGCCAGCGCCATTCCTGCCAATGAGCAGGGAGGAGATGGATCAGCTTGGCTGGGATTCCTGCGACATCATCATCGTCACCGGTGATGCCTACGTCGATCACCCATCGTTCGGTATGGCGATCATCGGCCGTTTGCTTGAGGCCCAGGGCTTTCGCGTCGGCATTATCGCGCAGCCTAACTGGCAGTCCAAAGACGACTTCATGAAGCTCGGCGAGCCGAACCTGTTCTTCGGCGTCGCGGCCGGCAACATGGACTCGATGATCAACCGCTACACCGCCGACAAGAAAATCCGTTCCGATGACGCCTACACCCCGGGTGGCATGGCTGGCAAACGTCCGGATCGCGCGAGCCTGGTTTATAGCCAGCGCTGCAAAGAAGCCTACAAGAATGTGCCGATCGTTCTCGGCGGCATCGAAGCTTCGCTGCGCCGCATCGCCCACTACGATTACTGGCAGGACCGGGTTCGTAACTCGATCCTGATCGACGCCTGCGCCGACATTCTGCTTTACGGCAACGCCGAGCGCGCGATCGTTGAAGTCGCCCAGCGTCTGTCCTACGGTCACAAGATCGAAGACATCACCGATGTTCGCGGCACCGCGTTCATTCGTCGTGACACGCCGCAAGGCTGGTACGAGGTCGACTCCACGCGTATCGACCGTCCGGGCAAGGTCGACAAGATCATCAACCCGTACGTGAATACCCAGGACACCCAGGCCTGCGCTATCGAGCAAGAGAAGGGTCCGGTCGAGGATCCGCAGGAAGCCAAGGTCGTGCAACTGCTGGCGAGCCCTCGGATGACCCGCGACAAGACTGTGATTCGTCTGCCATCGGTAGAAAAAGTCCGTGGTGACGCCGTTCTTTACGCCCACGCCAACCGCGTGCTGCACCTTGAAACCAACCCGGGCAACGCCCGTGCGCTGGTTCAGAAGCATGGCGACGTGGACGTCTGGTTCACTCCGCCACCGATTCCGATGACCACCGAAGAAATGGACTACGTGTTCGGCATGCCCTATGCGCGCGTTCCGCACCCGGCGTACGGCAAGGAAAAAATTCCGGCCTACGACATGATCCGTTTCTCGGTGAACATCATGCGCGGCTGCTTCGGCGGCTGTACTTTCTGCTCGATCACCGAGCACGAAGGTCGGATCATCCAGAACCGCTCGGAAGAATCGATCATTCGCGAAATCGAAGAGATTCGCGACAAGGTTCCAGGCTTTACCGGCGTCATTTCCGACCTCGGCGGCCCGACCGCGAACATGTACCGCATCGCCTGCAAAAGCCCGGAAATCGAATCCGCGTGCCGCAAGCCTTCGTGTGTGTTCCCTGGTATTTGCCCGAACCTGAACACCGACCACTCTGCGCTGATCCAGCTGTATCGCAGCGCTCGCGCCTTGCCGGGCGTGAAGAAGATCCTGATCGCCTCCGGTCTGCGCTATGACCTCGCGGTCGAGTCGCCGGAGTACGTCAAGGAGCTGGTGACCCACCACGTGGGTGGCTACCTGAAGATCGCCCCGGAACACACCGAGGAAGGTCCGCTCAACCAGATGATGAAGCCGGGCATCGGCAGCTATGACAAGTTCAAGCGGATGTTCGAGAAGTACACCAAGGAAGCCGGGAAAGAGCAGTACCTGATTCCGTACTTCATTGCTGCGCATCCGGGAACCACCGATGAAGACATGATGAACCTGGCCCTGTGGCTCAAGGGCAACGGTTTCCGTGCCGACCAGGTGCAGGCGTTCTACCCGTCGCCGATGGCTACTGCCACCGCCATGTACCACTCGGGCAAGAACCCGCTGCGTAAGGTCACCTACAAGAGCGACAGCGTGACCATCGTCAAGAGCGAAGAGCAGCGTCGTCTGCACAAGGCGTTCTTGCGTTATCACGACCCTAAAGGCTGGCCGATGCTGCGTGAAGCCTTGACCCGCATGGGGCGTGCCGACCTGATCGGGCCGGGCAAGAACCAGCTGATCCCGCTGCATCAGCCGGCGACCGACAGCTACCAGAGCGCCCGTCGCAAGAACTCGACGCCGGCTGGCAGCCATAAAGTGGCCAAGGACACGACCACCAAGATCCTGACTCAGCACACTGGCCTGCCTCCACGCGCGAGCGATGGCGGCAACCCGTGGGACAAGCGTGAACAGGCCAAGGCTGCGGCGTTTGCCCGCAACAAGCAGGCAGCCAAGGAGCGTCTGGACGCGGCCAAAGGCAAAGGCAAGAAGCCTGATCGCAAGCCGGTCGTACCGCGTTAAGCGCAGCTTGCTCTGAACAGAACGCCAACCTTCGGGTTGGCGTTTTGCGTTGTGGGGCTGGGTGGTTTTGGGTGTCAGAAAGCTCCACCCCTCACCCTAACCCTCTCCCCAGAGGAGAGAGGGAGCTGAGCGAGGCGTTTGGTGGAGATGCTGCGACCTGAAAAACCGAGTCGAGTTTTGACTTCATAAAACCTGAGGGCGACTCAATCTATCAGGTCGCAGTACTTCTTAAGTTCACCCCCGTCAGTCCCCTCTCCCCCTTGGGGATAGGGCTAGGGTGAGGGTGGATCTTGAGTCGAGCGAGCTACCTGCCTGTCCGCCGCCTCATTTGCGTGCAACTCTCCCAAAGCAAAATCCTGCATTGCGCGGTTTTGGTGCTGTACTGCCCTGAGCAATCGAAGAAAGCACCTGACTTGTCTGGATGGCATAAGTCTTGCGCCGCATTCGATAACGTTCAGGCTCGCAGGAGGCACGCCGTGTCGATCCATGTCGCATTGCACCATGTCACGCATTACCGCTATGACCGTGCGGTCGAGCTCGGTCCGCAGATCGTTCGCCTGCGTCCGGCGGCCCACAGTCGCACGCGAGTTTTGTCGTATGCGCTGAAGGTTTTGCCTGAGCAGCATTTCATCAATTGGCAACAAGACCCCCAGGGCAATTACCTGGCACGGCTGGTATTCCCGGAAAAAACCAAAGAGCTGCGGATCGAGGTCGATCTGCTGGCCGAGATGGCAGTGTTCAATCCGTTCGACTTCTTCCTTGAGCCCTACGCGGAAAAGATTCCTTTCGCCTACGCCGCTGACGAACAGCGTGAGCTGGCGCCGTATCTGGAAACGCTGCCGCTGACGCCGAAACTCAAAGCGTATCTAGACGGTATCGACCGTACGCCACTGCCCAGTGTCGATTTTCTGGTCGCGCTGAATCAGCGCCTGAGCGAAGACATTGGCTACCTGATTCGTATGGAGCCGGGTGTGCAGACGCCCGAGCACACCCTTGAGAATGCTTCCGGCTCCTGCCGCGATTCAGCCTGGCTGTTGGTGCAATTGCTGCGCAACCTCGGCCTTGCGGCGAGGTTTGTCTCCGGTTACCTGATTCAACTGACCGCCGACGTTAAAGCCCTCGACGGGCCATCCGGCACAGAGGTGGACTTCACCGACCTGCATGCCTGGTGCGAGGTGTACTTGCCGGGTGCCGGCTGGATCGGCCTGGACGCAACCTCCGGGCTGTTTGCCGGTGAAGGGCATATTCCGTTGGCCTGTAGCCCCGATCCGTCCTCTGCCGCGCCAATCAGTGGCTTGGTCGAACCGTGCAAGTGCGAATTTACCCACGAAATGTCAGTGGAAAGGATTTGGGAGGCGCCGCGGGTCACCAAGCCCTACACCGAAGACCAGTGGCTGGCGATTCAGACCCTGGGCCGACAGATCGATACCGACCTGCTTGAAGGCGATGTACGGCTGACCATGGGCGGTGAGCCGACCTTCGTCTCTATCGACGATCCGGATGGCGCTGAATGGAACACCGCGGCGCTGGGGCCAGCCAAGCGCACGTTGTCCGCCGAGCTGTTTCAACGCATGCGCAAACACTACGCCCCCAAGGGACTGGTGCATTTTGGCCAAGGCAAGTGGTACCCCGGCGAGCAGCTACCGCGCTGGTCGCTGAACGTGTATTGGCGGCGCGATGGCGTGCCGATCTGGCACAACAGCGCGCTGATTGCCGATGAGCAGGAAGACTACGGCGCTGATGGTGAGTTGGCCGGGCGTTTTCTGGCGAGTGTGGCCGAACGTCTGAAGCTGCCGACACGCTTTGTGTTTCCGGCCTACGAAGACAATTTCTATTATCTCTGGCGCGAAGGCGCCTTGCCGCTGAACGTCAGCGCCGAAGACTCACGCCTGGGCGACGAACTCGAACGTGCGCGCCTGCATAAAGTCTTCAGCCAAGGCCTGGACAAAGTTATTGGCCAGGTCCTGCCGCTGGCGCGTACCGCCAAGGGCGATCAATGGCAGAGCGGTCGTTGGTACTTGCGTGAAAACCATTGCCGACTGGTGCCGGGCGATTCGCCATTGGGTTATCGCTTGCCGCTGGCTTCACAGCCTTGGGTGACGGCGGCGGAATATCCGTTTGTGCATCCCACCGATCCGAATCAGGACCTGCCGGAGTTGCCCAATACTGCGCAGTTGCAGATCCACGGCGATCCGGCACTCGCCGATGAGCGCACCCCTGAACTTGATGAGTCCGCCGATTGGCTGACCCGCACCGCGTTCTGCGCCGAAGCGCGGGAAGGGCGGTTGTATCTGTTCATGCCGCCGCTGGAGCGGGTGGAAGACTATCTGGAATTGGTCAGTGCCATCGAAGCCACCGCCGAGGAGCTGCATTGCCCGGTGTTGCTGGAAGGCTATGAGCCGCCGAGCGATCCGCGTCTGAGCAACTTTCGCATCACCCCCGACCCGGGTGTGATCGAGGTCAACGTACAGCCGTCCGCCAGTTGGGACGAACTGGTGGAGCGCACCGAATTTCTCTACGAAGAGGCGCGGCAGACGCGACTGACCACCGAGAAATTTATGATCGATGGTCGCCACACAGGAACTGGCGGCGGTAACCATTTCGTACTGGGTGGTGCGACACCGGCCGACTCTCCGTTTCTACGTCGCCCGGACTTGCTGCGCAGCCTGATCAGCTACTGGCATAACCACCCGTCGCTGTCCTACCTGTTCTCTGGATTGTTCATCGGCCCGACGTCCCAGGCGCCGCGGGTGGATGAAGCGCGTAACGATGCGTTGTATGAGCTGGAGATCGCCTTCGCGCAAATGCCCGAACCGGGTGAAGAATGCCCGCCATGGTTGGTCGACCGCTTGCTGCGCAACCTGTTGATCGACGTGACCGGCAACACCCACCGCGCCGAGTTCTGCATCGACAAGTTGTATTCGCCTGATGGCGCTACCGGTCGCCTTGGGCTGCTGGAGCTGCGAGCGTTCGAAATGCCGCCCCATGCACGCATGAGCCTGACTCAGCAACTGCTGCTGCGGGCGCTGGTGGCGCGGTTCTGGCGTGAGCCTTACGCGCCGGCCAAGCTGGCCCGTTGGGGCACCGAACTGCATGACCGCTTCCTGCTGCCGCACTTTATCGAGCAGGACTTCGCCGATGTTATCGTCGACCTGAACGCCGCAGGCTATGCCGTGCGTGCTGAGTGGTTCGCCGCGCATCTGGAGTTCCGCTTTCCGAAGGTCGGCGATTACGCGGTCAGTGGTATCGAGCTGGAGCTGCGCCAGGCCCTCGAGCCCTGGCACGTCTTGGGTGAGGAGGGCACGGCCGGGGGCACGGTGCGCTATGTCGATTCGTCGCTGGAGCGCTTGCAGGTCAAGCTCACCGGCCTGCCAACCCAGCGCTATTTGCTGACCTGCAACGGCATCCCGGTGCCGCTGCAAACGACCGGGCGGGTCGGCGAATTTGTCGCTGGCGTGCGTTTCCGCGCCTGGCAGCCGGCCAATTGCCTGCAACCGACCATCCCGGTGCATGCGCCGTTGGTGTTCGACCTGTTTGACACCTGGATGCAGCGCTCGCTGGGCGGCTGTCAGTACCACGTCGCCCATCCGGGCGGGCGCAACTACGACAGTTTGCCGGTGAATGCCAACGAAGCCGAGAGTCGGCGGATGGCGCGCTTCTTCCGCCTCGGCCACAGCCCCGGAAAGTTGCCGGTGCCGACTTTGACGATCAACGACGAGCTGCCGATGACGCTCGATTTGCGACGTTTCTAAAGCAGACACGACGCTCGGATTTCTCGCATATCCGGGCGTCATCTGTCTGCGCTAATCTGCCTTTTCCTTGGTATCTGCCGAGTTTTCCATGCCTGACCTGCTTGACCGCTACCCGCTGACGGCGGGGACTTATCACGAATTGCTCGACGACAGCGGCGCGGTGCGCCCGCACTGGCGTCGGCTGTTCGACCAATTGCAACGCAGCACCCCGGCGCAACGGGTGCAGCGTCAGGCGCTGCTGGCTCGGCAGATCCAGGAAAACGGCGTGACCTACAACGTCTACGCCGACCCCAAGGGCGCTGATCGCCCGTGGGAGCTGGATTTGCTGCCCCATGTGATTGCCGCCGATGAGTGGCAGCAACTCGCCGCCGGGATAGCCCAGCGCGCGCGGTTGCTCAATGCGGTGTTGGCGGATCTGTACGGCCCGCAACGTTTGATCGCCGAAGGGCTGCTGCCGGCCGAACTGGTGTTCGGTCACAACAATTTCCTGTGGCCTTGCCAGGGCATTCAGCCACCTGACGGGGCCTTTCTGCATCTGTACGCCGTGGATCTGGCGCGCGCCCCTGATGGTCGTTGGTGGGTGACGGCTGACCGGACTCAAGCTCCATCCGGCGCCGGTTATGCACTGGAAAACCGCACCATCGTCTCGCGAGCGTTTCCAGAGCTGTACCGCGATCTGAAAGTGCAGCATCTGGCCGGATTTTTCCGCACCTTGCAGGAAACCCTGGCTCGCCAGGCACCGAGCGATGATGAAGCACCGTTGGTGGTGCTGCTGACGCCGGGGCGTTTCAACGAGAGTTATTTCGAACATCTGTATCTGGCGCGCCAGCTTGGTTATCCACTGGTCGAGGGCGGTGATTTGACCGTGCGCAACGCCACGGTCTACCTGAAGACTCTGAGCGGTCTGCGTCGGGTCCACGCCATCATGCGCCGGCTCGACGATGACTTCTGCGACCCGCTGGAGCTGCGCACCGACTCGGCCCTGGGTGTGCCGGGCCTGCTTGAGGCAGTCCGCGTGGGTAGGGTGTTGGTGGCCAATGCCTTGGGCAGTGGGGTGCTGGAGTCGCCGGGATTGCTGGGGTTTCTGCCACGGATCAATCAATTTTTGTTCGGCGAAGAATTGATCTTGCCGTCGATTGCCACCTGGTGGTGTGGCGAGGTGCCGGTGTTGGCTCAGGCGCTGGAAAAGATGCCGGAGCTGCTGATCAAACCAGCCTTCCCCTCACAAAGTTTTGCTCCGGTGTTCGGTCGCGATCTGAGTGACGAGCAGCGCCAGGCCTTGATCGAGCGCATGCAGGCCCGGCCTTACGCCTACGTCGCGCAGGAATTGGCGCAGCTGTCCCATGCGCCGATTTGGCAGGCTGAAGACGGCCAGTTGCAGCCGCGTGCCATCGGCATGCGAGTGTATGCGGTGGCCAGTGACGACGGTTATCGCGTGCTGCCCGGCGGCTTGACTCGGGTGGCGGCCGAGGCTGATGCCGAGGTGGTGTCGATGCAGCGCGGCGGTGCGAGCAAGGACACTTGGGTGCTGGGTGAGCGCGCGCCGAACGGCGAGCAATGGAAGACCCAACGGACCATTGGCGTGCACGATCTGGTGCGCCGAGATCCGTACTTGCCCTCGCGGGTGGTGGAGAACCTGTTCTGGTTCGGCCGTTATTGCGAGCGTTGCGACGACAGTGCCCGACTGCTGCGGATCATGCTGGCGCGGTATATCGACGGTGATGATCCGCAAGCATTGCAGGCGGCGGTCGATCTGGGTGAGAGCCTGATGCTGCTACCGGAGGAAGGCGAATTGCCTGAGCGGCTGCTGGCAGCGTTGCTCGGCGATGACTGGGCGTTCAGCCTGCGCTCCAATCTACAGCGCTTGCAGTGGGCGGCCTCCCAGGTGCGCGGCAAACTCTCGCGGGAGAACTGGCAGGCGCTGGTGGAACTGCAACGCGAAGCCATGGCGCTGGAAACCGAAGAGCCGGATTTTGGCGAGTTGCTGGATTTCCTCAACCGTTTGGTGATGTCGCTGGCGGCGCTGTCCGGCTTTGCCCTGGACGACATGACTCGCGACGAAGGCTGGCGTTTTTTGATGATCGGTCGGCGACTTGAGCGGCTGCAGTTTCTCAGTAGCAGTCTCGCTGCATTCTTGCGCGGTGCTGCAGCTTTTGATCAGGCTGGGCTGGAATGGCTGCTGGAATTGGGCAACAGCAGCATCACTTATCGTTCGCGCTACCTCGCGGTGGCGCAGTTGATTCCGGTGCTCGACCTGTTGCTGCTCGATGAGCAGAATCCCCACGCGGTGCTGTTTCAGTTGAAGCTGGTGGCACGCACCCTCAAGCGTTTGAACGACGACTTCGGCGTGCCGGGCGAGGTGGGACTGCCCAGACTGGTGGAACGCCTGGCGTGCTTTGACTTGAGCTGCCTGGAAAACGCTCTGTTCGGCGAGGCCAGTGTGCGCGCCGCCCTTGATGGCTTGGCGGACCTGCTGCAAGAAGTCGCCGACGCCAGCGGGCAAGTGTCCGACCGCTTGGCGCTGCGGCATTTCGCCCACGTTGATGATATCAGCCAGCAAACGGTGTCTGTCTGATGAGCGCCCATTACCAGATTCTCCACGACACCCATTATCACTACGACAGCCCTGTCTCACTGGCCCAGCAGCTTGCTCACTTATGGCCGCGACCTTGTGCCTGGCAGCGCTGTACCGAGCAGCAACTGCTGATCAGCCCGGAGCCGACCTCGCGGCGCGATGAGCTGGATGTGTTCGGCAACCCGTTGACTCGCCTGGCCTTTGAGCGGCCCCACGATGAACTGCTGGTCAACGCCCGACTGACGGTCGAGGTGTTGGCCAGGCCAGCACTGAATTTCAACCAGTCTTTGGCCTGGGACGCGACCCGCAGTGCGCTGACCTACAGCAGCCAGCCGATTTCACCGGCGCTGCTGGAAGCCTGTCGCTATCGCTTTGAGTCGCCTTACGTGCATTTGAAGAGCAGCTTCGTTGAGTTTTCCGAGAGCTGCTTTCCTCTTGGTCGGCCCTTATTGCTAGGGGTTCAGGCGTTGATGGAGAAGATCTTTAGCGAATTTACCTTCGATGCCGAGGCCACCCAGGTTGCAACGCCGCTGGTGGAAGTGCTGGAGCGTCGGCGAGGGGTGTGTCAGGACTTTGCTCACCTGATGCTCGCGTGCGTGCGTTCCCGTGGGTTGGCGGCGCGTTATATCAGCGGCTACCTACTGACCCAGCCACCGCCGGGCCAACCGCGCCTGATCGGGGCGGACGCGTCCCACGCCTGGGTTTCGGTGTTTTGTCCGGTGCTGGGCTGGGTCGACTTTGACCCGACCAACAATGTGCAGCCAGCGCTGGAGCACATCACTCTGGCCTGGGGCCGGGACTTTTCCGATGTGTCGCCTCTGAGGGGAGTGATTCTGGGGGGAGGGAGTCATGATCCGGAGGTGCGGGTGACGGTGATGCCTTTAGAGGCGTGACGCCAGTCGGCACTTGTAGTGATTGTGCAGCCGCCTTCGCGGGCAAGCCTCGCTCCTACTGGTATTGCACCGCCTCTGTAGGAGCGAGGCTTGCCCGCGATCGAGCGCGAAGCGGTCGCAAAATCAGTCACTCCGACTCTTACAGTAAAAACACGGTTTGGCATTCCACGACTGCTACGCAGCCGAGCGGGTGCAAGCGCCCTCGCCACAAGGTTCGCGGGCGATCAATGCCGGATGGTTTTCTGCTTCGGGGATTTGTGCAATTCGATTGTGGGACTGTGAGGGTCAGCAGCGTAACTGCTGACCCTGGACACAGATCCGGTGGGCCTGATCAGATCATCGGGCCCGGAGGGACTCAGGCTTCAGGAGCCTGATCTTTCGGTGCTTCAACATCATCAGCAACCACTTCGCCTTCTGCATCCGGGTTCAGTGCAGCTGCTTCTTCTTCAGCTGTAGCTTTCTTGCGTTGAAGCTTTTCCTCTTTCTTCTGCTCTTTAGCCAAGTCTCTCTGACGTTTGGCGAACGAGTAATTAGGTTTAGCCATGGGCGATCCTCTGGGGTCGAAGGTGAGGTTGAGCGGCGCGTATTCTGCCTTTAAACAGGGTGCAAGGGTTAGCTGGGTTTTTGTCCGGGCCATTTTGGCGGTACCAAAGGTTTCCAGGCATCCAGCGCGTCCAGCAAATGCTGCGGCGATTCGCTCACTTGCAGCATGGCACGGTGATGGTCGCGAACGAAGCCTTCGCCGACGACATGATCAAGAAAACCGGTGAGTTTCTCGTAAAAGCCGTTTACTTCCAGCAGCCCCAGCGGCTTGCCGTGGTAGCCCAACTGACCCCAGGTCCAGACTTCAAACACCTCTTCCAGGGTGCCCAAACCGCCAGGCAGAGCGATAAAGGCGTCGCTCAACTCAGCCATACGGGCCTTGCGCGCATGCATGCCGTCGACGACTTCCAGGCGGGTCAGGCCTTCGTGGCCGATTTCCGAGTTCTTCAGGCTTTCTGGAATGATCCCGATCACTTCACCGCCCCCCGCCAGTGCAGCGTCGGCGACGATCCCCATCAAGCCGACCGCGCCGCCGCCATAGACCAGGGTCAGCTTGCGCTTGGCCAGCTCGCGCCCCAAGGCAACGGCGGCTTCACGGTAAACCGGATTAGTGCCGGTACTGGCACCACAAAATACACAAACAGACGCTAAAGACATGCCTTACTCCGTGGTCAGTGACGACCTCAGAGTAATGGCTGGCGGACGGCTCTCCAAGTGTTAAACCTCGCGTTGCGGCTTTTCGTAGGTGCCGCTGGCACCGCAGGCGTAAGCGGCAAGCAAACTGCGAAACAGGCTACTAAGGTGCATGACAGACGCTCCAGAAGGTGATGACGACCTGATCATAGGTCCGTGCCGGGCGTCTGGCTGGTTGATTGTTTCGATCAGTGTCATAGCCTGAAAGTTGTATACAATTTCTTGATTCAGGTCATAGGAACTTGCCGGGATTTCAGGCAGTCTTCACTCTATATGCCTTTTTGTTAACCCTGCCTTGGAGATTCACCATGTTTGCCAAACTCGTTGCGGTTTCCCTGCTGACACTGGCCAGCAGCCAATTGATGGCTGCCGAGTGTAAGGTCGATGTCGACTCCACCGATCAGATGTCCTTCAACACCAAGGAAATCACCATCGACAAGAGCTGCAAGACCTTCACCGTCAACCTTGCGCATTCCGGCAGCTTGCCGAAAAACGTCATGGGCCATAACTGGGTACTGAGCAAAACCGCAGACATGGCTGGTATCGCCACTGACGGCATGGCCGCCGGTATCGACAAGAACTACCTGAAAGAAGGCGACACCCGCATCATCGCCCACACCAAGATCATTGGCGCTGGCGAGAAAGACTCGGTGACCTTCGACGTCTCGAAACTGACCGCCGGCGAAAGCTACCAGTTCTTCTGCTCGTTCCCGGGTCACAACTCGATGATGAAAGGCGCTGTTGTCCTTAAGTGATCGGCTGCTTCATTCAGACCGAGTTATCGTTCATCGCGAGCAGGCTCGCTCCTACATGGTTCAATACATAACCTGTAGGAGCGAGCTTGCTCGCGATGGCGGCTGAATGATCAACGCAAGATTCAGCCAAGAAAAAGCCCACTGAGGTTTAACTCTTCAGTGGGCTTTTTTTCGCCTGCGTCCTACCGTGGTTTACGGCGCGAACGGCATCACACGCTTGTGATGGGTTTTCTTGTAGGTGTCGCAGATGATTTTGAACGCTTCTTCACGCACCGGTTGGCCGTGCAAGAAGGCATCGATCTCGGCATAAGTCACGCCGTGGGAGGCTTCGTCCGGTTTGCCGGGCGATAGATCTTCCAGGTCGGCGGTCGGGATTTTCTCCACCAGACACTCCGGGGCGCCGAAGTGTCGAGCGATGGCCCGAACCTGATTTTTCACCAGCCCGCTCAGTGGCGCTAGATCGCAGGCGCCGTCGCCGAACTTGGTGAAGAAGCCCATCACCGCTTCCGCCGCGTGGTCAGTCCCGATCACCAGACCATGAGCAGCGCCAGCGATGGTGTACTGCGCGACCATGCGCATCCGCGCCTTGGTGTTGCCCAGGACGAAATCCACCGAGACCGCATGCTTGCCTTCAAAGGCCGCGACTTCGTTGGCCAGGGACTTGACCGCCGGGCCGATATTCACGGTGTGGCGCTCGTCCGGTGCGATGAAGTCCACCGATGCCTGAGCGTCGTGTTCATCGAACTGGGTTTCATAGGGCAGGCGCACGGCGATAAAGCGGTACTGCGGGTCCGCGGTTTGCTCGCGCAGTTGTTCCATCGCCCGCTGGGCCAGCAGGCCAGCGGTCAGGGAATCGACACCGCCACTGATACCCAGCACCAGGGTTTTGAGCCCGGAATTGAGCAGGCAGTCCTGGATAAAGGTAATCCGCCGGGCGATTTCCGCCTCGAGGGCGGCGTGGTCGGTAAAGGGCGGTTGGACCTTGAGCTGTTCAGCAATCTCACGCTGTACGGCTTGCATGATTCACTCCTTGCTTGATGTGCCAAATAGGGCGGCAGGTACTTTGAAAACGTGGCGCAAGTAAGCGACGAAGTTTGGATCCGTGCAATGGGTCTTGCCCGCTTCATCGGAGATCTTCGCGACGGGCTCGCCATTGCAGGCGTTCATTTTAAGCACGATGTTCATCGGCTCGACACCGGGAATATCGCACGTCAGGTTGGTGCCTATGCCAAAGCTGACATTGATCCGACCCCGCAGCGCGCGAAATATCTCCAGGGACTTGGGCAGCGTCAGGCTGTCGGAGAACACCAACGTCTTGCTCATCGGCTCGATGCCCAGCTTGTGGTAGTGAGCGATGGCTTTTTCAGCCCAGAGGATCGGGTCACCGGAGTCGTGGCGCAGGCCGTCGAACAGCTTGGCGAAGTACAGATCGAAATCGCTCAGGAAGGCATCGGTGGTGATGCAATCGGTCAGGGCGATCCCCAGCAGGCCGCGGTACTCGCGGACCCAGCAATCGAGCGCAGCGATCTGGCTGTCGATCAGCCGTGGGCCGAGTTGCTGGTGGGCCATGATCCATTCGTGGGCCATGGTGCCCAGCGGCTTCATGTCCAGTTCGCGAGACAGGTGCACGTTGCTGGTGCCGACGAATCGCCCGGGAAAATCGTGCTTGAGCACGTTGACCACTTCTTCCTGGACCCGGTAGGAGAAGCGCCGGCGGGTGCCGAAGTCGGCCACTTGCAGGTGCGCCAGTTCATCGGCGCTGGCGTTGGCCGTCAGCCAGTCAAACTTGCGGTACAGCTGCTCGCGGACCTGCTCCATGACGATCTCGCGGTAGCGATAGCGGTTACGCACTTCGCTGACGATCGCCAGCAGCGGCACTTCGAAGAGGATGACATGCAGCCACGGACCGCGCAGGCGGATGAACAACTCGCCGTTTTCGATGCCCGTGTGGACGTAGCGCAGGTTGAAGCGGAACAGCCCGAGAAAGCGCAAAAAATCCGGCTTCATGAAGCTGATGTGTTCCAGAAAACTCAGTTGATCGGCGCTCAGGCTCAATTCGGCTAGACGCTCGATCTGAAAACGAATCTCCGCCAGATACGGGCGCAGATCCTCGCTGTTACGGCAGCGGAACTCCCATTCGACTTCAACGTTGGGGTAGTTGTGCAGCACCGCCTGCATCATGGTCAGTTTGTAGAAGTCGGTGTCGAGCAGGTTCTGCACGATGCGATCGGCAAACACACTCTCGCTCATAACGGGAATCTCCAGACGGGTCGCTGCTTTAGGCCGCGACCGTTCAGCTATTTCAATGAATGGGGCTAGTGGCGCATATCGGTGGTGGGTATTGCCAGTGATTTTTTAGACCGCAGCAGATTCCTGTGGGAGCGGGCTTGCTCGCGAAGGCGTAATTCCAGCCAACATTAATGTTGAATGTGCCGGCCCCTTCGCGAGCAAGCCCGCTCCCACAGGGATTATGGGAAGCTTCAAATTTGCGGGGCATCCGGGCTATCGAGCTGCTCCAGCATCCACTTCACAAAATCCCGGACCTTGGGCACTTCCGCCGAATGCTCCGGGTAGGCCAGGTAATAGGCGTCGTTGCTGGGCATCGCGTATTGCCACGGGATCACCAATTTGCCGTCGGCCAGTTCTTCTTCCACCAGAAACCGTGGCAACAGCGCCACGCCACAGCCGACCTGGGCGGCGCGGATGCACATGTAAAAGGTTTCGAAACGCGGGCCGTGATAGCTGTGTTCGGTATGGTAGCCCTGGCTGTCGAACCAGTCGTGCCAGGCCTGGGGCCGGGAGGCATTTTGCAGCAGCACCAGTTCGCTGAGTTGCGTCGGATCAGTGAACGGTTTGTCTGGCAGGCTGCTCGGCGCGCACACAGGCACAAGCTCTTCGCCGAACAACTTCAGGCTCTCGGTGCCGGGTCGCGAGCCCTGGCCAAAGTAGAAGGCCAGGTCGCTGCGGCCTTGCAGCAAATCGTCGGCTTCCTGTTCGTTGCACAGGTCCAGATGGATATGCGGATGGCGCAGGCGCCAGCCCTTGAGCCGCGGTACCAGCCAGCGCGCACCGAAGGTCGAGGGCGTCGAGACCCGCAGCACTTCTGTTTCGCCGCCGTAGGAGCGCAGGTAATGGGTCGACATCTCTACCTGGGTGAGGATTTTGCGCACTTCAACCAGGTACAGATCCCCGGCCGGGGTCATTTGCAGGCGTCGGCGAACACGACGGAACAGCAGGTGCTGGAGCAATTCCTCCAACTGCGCGACCTGTTTGCTGACCGCGCTTTGGGTCAGGTTCAGCTCTTCAGCGGCGCGGGTGAAGCTCAAGTGACGGGTGACCGCCTCGAAGCACTGCAACGCGGTGATCGATGGCAGGTAGCGTTTATTCAGCATGGGTGGGCCCTTATTCTTGTCTCAGCGCTGCTGTGCCGTTGCAGCATGAATAAACGGAATGATATCTCGCCTAAACGTCGTTTGTTGGCAAGTCTCAGTCCGGCTACAACTACAGGTCTGAATAGTCGCGTTTACCGGCTACGAAATTTCTGTTTTTCATGCTTAAGGAGTGACCTATGGTTGCCGCATTGCTTGATCGTCTTGGTGTAAATCCGGCCCTGTATCAATCCGGTAAACAGCCCGTGCATACGCCGATCGACGGCAGCCGTATCGCCTCTGTGAACTGGGAAGGTGCCGCGCAAGTCGAGCAGCAGGTCAGTCGCGCAGAGCATGCGTTCGAGCTCTGGCGTAAAGTCCCGGCGCCGCGCCGTGGCGAGTTGGTGCGCCAGTTGGGCGATATTTTGCGCGAATACAAGGCAGACCTCGGTGAGCTGGTGTCCTGGGAAGCCGGCAAGATCACTCAGGAAGGTCTGGGTGAAGTGCAGGAAATGATCGACATCTGCGACTTCGCTGTCGGCCTGTCTCGTCAGCTGTACGGTTTGACTATCGCTTCCGAGCGTCCTGGCCACCACATGCGCGAAACCTGGCATCCGCTGGGGGTGATCGGGGTGATCAGCGCGTTCAACTTCCCGGTCGCGGTCTGGGCCTGGAACACCACGCTGGCGCTGGTCTGCGGCAACGCGGTGATCTGGAAACCGTCGGAGAAAACCCCGTTGACCGCACTGGCTTGCCAGGCGCTGTTCGAGCGTGTGCTGAAGAATTTCAGTGATGCACCTGAGTACCTGAGCCAAGTGATCATCGGCGGTCGCGATGCCGGTGAAGCGTTGGTCGACGACCCGCGTGTAGCGTTGATCAGCGCCACAGGCAGTACCCGCATGGGCCGCGAGGTGGCACCGAAAATCGCCGCGCGTTTCGCCCGCAGTATTCTTGAACTGGGTGGCAACAACGCGATGATCCTCGGCCCAAGCGCCGACCTCGACATGGCCGTGCGGGCGATTCTGTTCAGCGCAGTCGGTACCGCCGGTCAGCGTTGCACCACGCTGCGTCGCTTGATCGCTCACGAATCGGTCAAGGAAGAGATCGTTACCCGCCTCAAAGCCGCTTATTCCAAAGTGCGCATCGGTCATCCGCTGGAAGGCAATCTGGTCGGTCCGCTGATCGACAAACACAGCTTCGAGAACATGCAGGACGCGCTGGAGCAGGCACTGAGCGAAGGCGGCCGGGTGTTTGGTGGCAAACGCCAACTGGAAGACAAATTCCCCAACGCCTACTACGTGTCGCCCGCGATCGTCGAGATGCCGGAGCAGAGCGATGTGGTCTGCACTGAAACCTTCGCGCCGATTCTGTACGTGGTCGGTTACAAGGATTTCGCCGAAGCATTGCGTTTGAACAATGCGGTGCCACAAGGTCTGTCGTCGTGCATCTTCACCACTGACGTACGTGAGGCTGAGCAGTTCATGTCGGCGGTGGGCAGCGACTGCGGCATCGCCAACGTCAACATCGGCCCGAGCGGCGCGGAAATCGGCGGCGCCTTTGGCGGCGAGAAAGAAACCGGTGGCGGCCGTGAGTCCGGCTCCGATGCATGGCGCGGTTACATGCGCCGCCAGACCAACACCGTCAACTACTCGCTGGAGTTGCCGTTGGCCCAGGGGATTACGTTTGACTAAATCTTGAGTCAAACGGATATCCCCTGTGGGAGCGAGCCTGCTCGCGATAGCGGTCTGTCAGTCACATCAATGCTGGATGTGCCGCCGTCATCGCGAGCAGGCTCGCTCCCACACTGAATTGTGTGGTGGTTAGGTTTCATTTTCGGAGTCTGGCAATGCCGTTACGCGAAGAATGTCTGTGGGAAAAACTGACGCCGCAAAGGCCTGACAATGCCGCGCTCAAAGGCGAGGTGACGGTGGATGTCTGCGTGATCGGCGCAGGTTTCACCGGTTTGTCGGCGGCGGTGCATTTGCTTGAGCAGGGCAAAAGCGTCTGTGTGCTGGAGGCCCATCGCGCCGGCCATGGCGGTTCGGGGCGCAATGTCGGGCTGGTGAATGCCGGGATGTGGATTCCTCCGGACGAAATCGAAGCGGGTTTCGGCAAGGCGGTTGGCAGCCAGCTCAATCGCATGCTCGGCGCGGCGCCATCATTGGTGTTCAGCCTGATCGACAAATACAACATCGACTGCCAGCTGCGTCGCGAGGGCACGCTGCACATGGCCCACAACGCCCGTGGCGAAGCAGACCTGCGCAGTCGCGAGGAGCAATGGAAACGTCGCGGTGCTCCGGTGGAGTTGTTGACCGGTGCGGCCTGCGAAGCCGCCACGGGCACAAAAAAAATTGCCGCAGCCTTGCTCGACCGGCGAGCGGGCACCTTGAACCCGATGGCCTACACCTCTGGTCTGGCCAAGGCTGCGGTCGGTTTGGGCGGTCAGTTATTCGACCATTCGCCGGTCACTCGACTGGAACGTCAAGGCCAACGCTGGTCGGTGCAGACGGCGCAGGGTTCGGTGCTGGCCGAGAAAGTCGTCATCGCCTCCAATGCCTACACGGAAGGCGATTGGACAGAACTGCGACGTAACTTCTTCCCCGGTTATTACTATCAAGTGGCCTCAAAACCACTGACCGAAGAAGCGGCGCAACAGATTTTGCCCGGCGGCCAGGGCTCCTGGGATACCCGTCAGGTACTGAGCAGTATTCGTCGGGATGCCGATGGGCGTCTTTTGCTCGGCAGCCTGGGTAATGGCAATCAGAAGCCGACCTGGTTCCTGAAATCCTGGGCCGATCGGGTTCAGCAGCACTACTTCCCTTACCTCAAACCAGTGGAATGGGAATACACCTGGACCGGTTGCATCGCCTTTACGCCCGATCATTTGATGCGTTTGTTTGAACCAGCGCCCGGTTTAGTGGCAGTCACTGGCTACAACGGTCGCGGCGTGACCACCGGCACCGTGGTCGGCAAAGCCTTCGCCGATTACCTGTGTAATGGAAATCCTCAAGCGTTGCCGATTCCCTTCGCGCCCATGCAACCACTGGCCGGGGTTGGGTTGCGCAGCTGTTTGTACGAGGCGGGCTTCTCCCTGTATCACGCAGGCCAGTGCCTGCGGATCGTTATCTGATTGTCGAAATGTGTTGTTGGATGCGGCGCTTTTCAGCGAAGCGGCTAGCCTGTAGTGGTGCGGGTTGTAGCAGTCTCGCACCGTAAGTGTGCACTTCGGTGACGCAGGCTGTTACAGGGTAGTTGCACATCATTAAGTGTCTTGGTTGCAATGATGGCACTTGCTGGTTGCGCCTTTTAAAAATAAAGGTTTTACCTCTCGCGGTTTAGACGGTTGCACGCCCAATGAAAATGGGCTCAAAACAGTCGATATAACAATAAAAGAGCGACTTTTTTCAGAATAAAAAACCAATGGCACGCCACTTGCTCTGCGCTTGTAGCTGAATCAAAGCTTCCGCTGAAGTTGCTGTGCTAACTAAAAAACCTCAGGAGCACCATCACATGTCGCAGACGTTTTACAGGAAAGGTTTTCTGGCAATGGCAGTTGCTACTGCATTGGGTGTTTCTTCGTTTGTTCAGGCTGATGTCAAAATTGGTGTAGCGGGCCCGATGACCGGTCCTAGCGCTTCCTTCGGCTTGCAATACATGAAAGGCGCGCAAGCTGCGGCGGATGCAATCAACGCCAAGGGCGGCATCAACGGCGAAAAAATTGTACTGGTCCAGGGCGATGACGCTTGCGAGCCGAAACAGGCTGTGGCTGTCGCGAACAAAATGGTGCAGGACAAGGTTATTGGCGTTGTCGGGCACTTCTGCTCGTCGTCGACTATCCCTGCTTCTGAGGTCTACTCCGACGCAGGCATCATCGCAATCACTCCGGGTTCTACCAACCCTGCGGTCACCGAGCGCGGCCTGCCCGCCATGTTGCGTATGTGCGGGCGTGATGACCAGCAAGGTATCGTCGCGGGTAACTACATCGTCGACGTCCTGAAAGGCAAGAAAGTTGCCGTCATCAACGACAAGGACACCTACGGGAAGGGCCTGGCGGACGCGACTTCCAAGCAGTTGACCGCACGTGGCGTGAAGCCGGTTCTTGAAGAGGGTCTGACTCGTGGCGAGAAAGATTTCAGCGCCACGATCACCAAAGTCCGTTCGGTAGGGGCTGATGTCCTTTACTTCGGCGGCCTGCACCCGGAAGCCGGCCCACTGGTTCACCAACTGCGTGAGCAAGGTCTGAAAGACGTCAAGTTCATGTCCGATGACGGCATCGTGACTGACGAAATGGTGACTACTGCCGGTGGTGCTCCGTACGTCGACGGTGTGTACATGACCTTTGGTGCTGACCCGCGTCTGATTCCAGACAGCAAGGCTGTTGTAGAAACCTTCCGCAAGTCCGGTTACGAGCCTGAAGGCTACACCCTGTATGCCTACGCCTCGGTGCAAGCCCTGGCTGCCGGCTTCAACGGTGCCAAGTCGAACAAAGGTGAAGAAGCCAGCAAATGGCTGAAAGAGCACCCGGTGGAAACCGTGATGGGCAAGAAGGAATGGGATGGCAAGGGCGACCTGAAAATCTCTGACTACGTGGTTTACCAGTGGGATGCTGCGGGCAAATACCACCAGTTGGAAAAACAGAAGTGAGATAAACGCATCGCCAGGCTTGGGTCCCTCGATACACGTCGTGGGGCGCAGGCCCGGCTTTGGTCATGGGTTCTGCAAACGTGCCGACCCGGTATTTTTCTTCTGAGCCACATGAACCCGGCCAGGTGCGCCTCACAAGGGCTCATCGACACCGGGTTCGCGATGGCCTCTCAAGTTAGTGAGAGTGCATGATGGACGGTATTTTCCTGCAACAAGTTATCAATGGTCTGACTCTCGGGTCAGTCTACGGCCTGATCGCCATCGGCTACACAATGGTCTACGGCATCATCGGTATGATCAACTTCGCCCACGGCGAGGTTTATATGATTTCCGCGTACCTCGCGGCGATCAGCCTGGCTCTACTGTCCTACTTCGGTATCGAATCCTTTCCGTTGTTGATCCTGGGCACCCTGCTGTTCACTGTCTTCGTGACCGGTGTGTATGGCTGGGTCATCGAACGCATCGCTTACAAACCGCTGCGCAACTCCACCCGACTGGCACCGCTGATCAGTGCTATCGGCGTTTCTCTGATCCTGCAGAACTACGCACAGATTGCTCAGGGTTCACGGCAACAGGGTATTCCTACGCTGCTGAGCGGTGGGCTGAGATTCGATATTGGTACTGGTTTTGTGCAGATCACCTACACCAAGATCTTTATTCTGGTCGCCGCGTTTGTCGGGATGGCCCTGCTGACCTACATCATCAAATACACCAAGTTGGGGCGCATGTGTCGTGCGACCCAACAAGACCGCAAGATGGCCTCGATCCTCGGGATAAATACCGACCGGGTGATCTCCTACGTGTTCATCATCGGTGCCGCCATGGCTGCGCTGGCCGGTGTCTTGATCACGGTGAACTACGGCACCTTCGATTTCTACGCAGGCTTCGTGATCGGCATAAAAGCCTTCACCGCTGCGGTGCTCGGCGGGATTGGTTCGCTGCCTGGCGCCATGCTCGGCGGGATCATTCTCGGCATCTCCGAGTCGCTGTTTTCCGGCGTGATCAACTCTGACTATAAGGACGTCTTCAGCTTCTCGCTGCTGGTACTGATCCTGATTTTCCGTCCTCAAGGCCTGTTGGGTCGCCCACTCGTGGCGAAGGTGTAAGTATGTCAGCAACTAATAACAAACCTATCGACGTCAAAAAAAGTCTGATCGACACCGTTCTGGCTGGGTTGATTGCCCTGATTGTCTTCGGCCCGATCGTGGGCGTAGTGCTTGAAGGTTATAGCTACAACCTGCAGCCGACGCGTGTGGCCTGGATGGTCGGGGCGGTGATGATCGGGCGTTTTGTCTTGAGCCTGTTCATGCAGACCGCCACGGGCGTGAAGGTCCAGCAAAGCTTCGAAGTCACCGGCTCAGGCGTGCATGTGCTGCCGCCTGATTACAAGTCGCGGCTGCGCTTGATCATCCCGGGTTTGATCGTGATCGCTATCGTGTTTCCGATCTTCGCCGACAAGTACCTGCTGACGGTGGTGATCCTGGGCTTGATCTACGTGTTGCTGGGCCTTGGCCTGAACATCGTGGTCGGTCTGGCGGGTCTGCTCGACTTGGGCTACGTGGCGTTCTACGCCATCGGCGCTTATGGCCTGGCACTGGGTTATCACTACCTTGGCCTGGGCTTCTGGACCATGTTGCCGCTGTCGGCACTCATGGCGGCGATGGCCGGATGCATACTCGGCTTTCCCGTGTTGCGCATGCACGGCGACTACCTGGCCATCGTGACCCTGGGCTTCGGTGAAATCATTCGCCTGATACTGACCAACTGGCTGTCCTTCACGGGCGGGCCGAACGGTATGCCGGTGCCATCACCGTCGGTTTTCGGTATTGAGTTCGGGCGTGTGGCGAAGGATGGCGGGATACCCTTCCATCAATTTTTCGGGACTGAATACAACCCGAACGTAAAGTTCATGCTCATCTATGGCGTGCTGTTCCTCGTCGTGATGCTGGTGCTGTACATCAAGCATCGCCTGACTCGCATGCCCGTCGGTCGTGCCTGGGAGGCCTTGCGCGAAGATGAAATCGCTTGCCGCGCCATGGGTCTCAATCATGTACTGGTCAAGCTGTCGGCCTTTACTCTGGGGGCTTCCACTGCCGGTCTGGCCGGTGTGTTTTTCGCCAGCTATCAAGGTTTCGTCAACCCGACCTCGTTCTCGTTCTTCGAGTCGGCCTTGATCCTCGCCATCGTCGTGCTCGGCGGCATGGGGTCTACCGTCGGAGTGGTGATCGCCGCGTTCGTGCTGACTGTCGCCCCGGAACTGTTGCGCAGCTTCGCGGAATACCGAGTGTTGCTGTTCGGCATCCTCATGGTACTGATGATGATCTGGAAACCGCGTGGTCTGATTCGTATCAGCCGTACCGGTGTGACCCCGCGTAAAGGAGTGGCGCCATGAACGACGATGTCATTCTCTCGGTCGAGAATCTGATGATGCACTTTGGGGGGATCAAAGCCCTGAGTGACGTCAGCCTGAAGATCAAACGCAATTCGATTTCTGCCCTGATCGGCCCCAACGGTGCGGGCAAGACCACGGTGTTCAACTGCCTGACCGGCTTCTACAAGGCCACGGGCGGCCGCATCCAGCTCAACAGCCGTGGCACCAACACCAATGTGATCAAGCTGCTGGGTGAGCCGTTCAAGGCGACCGATTTCGTCTCGCCAAAAGCCTTTGGCAGCCGTCTGTTCTACAAGATGTTCGGCGGCACGCACCTGATCAATCGTGCGGGTCTGGCGCGGACGTTCCAGAACATTCGTCTGTTCCGGGAAATGTCGGTATTGGAAAACCTCTTAGTGGCCCAGCATATGTGGGTCAATCGCAACCTGGTGGCGGGGATTCTCAACACCAAGGGTTACCGCAAAGCCGAAAGCGACGCACTGGACCATGCGTTCTATTGGCTGGAAGTGGTGGACCTGGTGGATTGCGCCAACCGTTTGGCCGGGGAACTGTCCTACGGCCAACAACGGCGTCTGGAAATTGCCCGGGCCATGTGCACACGGCCGCAGATCATTTGCCTGGACGAACCGGCTGCCGGCCTCAACCCGCAGGAAACCGAAGCCCTGAGCAAGATGATTCGGTTACTGCGCGACGAACACGACCTGACCGTGGTGCTGATCGAGCACGACATGGGCATGGTCATGAGTATTTCCGATTACATCGTGGTACTTGATCACGGCAACGTGATTGCCGAAGGTGGTCCGGACCAGATCCGCAACGATCCGAAAGTGATTGCTGCGTACCTGGGTGCTGATGAAGAGGAATTGGTATGAGCGAACCGATCCTCGAACTAAAAGAGATCGAAGTGTTTTACGGACCGATCCAGGCGCTGAAAAAAGTATCGTTGCACATCAACGAAGGTGAAACCGTCAGCCTGATCGGCTCCAACGGTGCCGGCAAGTCGACGCTGTTGATGTCGATCTTCGGTCAGCCGCGGGCCAGCAGTGGGCAGATCATCTATCGCGGCGTCGACATCACGCACAAGTCCTCGCACTACATCGCCTCCAACGGCATTGCGCAGTCGCCGGAAGGGCGGCGGGTGTTCCCCGACATGACCGTCGAGGAAAACCTGTTGATGGGCACCATCCCCATCGGCGACCAGTTCGCCACGGAAGACATGCAGCGCATGTTCGAGATGTTTCCGCGACTCAAGGAGCGTCGCAATCAGCGCGCCATGACCATGTCCGGCGGCGAACAGCAAATGCTGGCTATCGCTCGGGCACTCATGAGTCGACCCAAGTTGCTGCTGCTCGATGAACCGTCGCTGGGGCTGGCGCCGATCATCGTAAAGCAGATCTTCCATACCCTGCGTGAACTGGCAGCCTCCGGGATGACTATCTTCCTGGTGGAGCAGAACGCCAACCATGCGCTGAAGTTGTCGGATCGGGCGTACGTGATGGTCAACGGTAAAATCCGCTTGACCGGCACCGGCGAGGAGTTGTTGGTCAACGAAGAGGTGCGCAACGCTTATCTCGGCGGTCACTAAGCAACTGTCGTAATAAAAGCGCCCTGACGGGTTATCCGTCAGGGCGTTTTTTTGCGTGTATGACAGCCATCCATAGGCGCTGCCGCAGGCTGCGATCTGTTGATCTTGTTTTTGCTTTTCCCCCTGAAGATCGTGCACCGGCAAATTGTGGAAAACAAATTTCACAACCTGTTAAAACGCGACATAAAGCCGCTGCAAATAGTTGTTTTATCACGGTTTTGACTTGTCCCCGTTTGCTGTGGAGCTGGCTGTGGGTAACGTGGGAGTAGCTGGCTGTAAGCCTTGATTGGCGTGGCTTGCAGTGAGGTGGTTGTTTTTTGATCAGGCGTTTTTACGTGGCTTTGAATGGGTGTTGTCAATCTTTTTATTGTCACAGGAAAAGGGTCAAAAAGGCGTGGGGCAGCCTGTGGATAAGTCTGTGGTTAAACTCTGGAAAGACTCGGCAAGGCGGCGTAGTTACTGGCTTGGCGCCATCGTCCTGATGACGGTATGGTTACGCGGATTCGAAACTGCTACATGTGGCGCTCTGCAGGTCAAGCAAAAAACTTGCAGGCTCGCGCTACAGGCCCTGTGGATAGTGGCTTTGAGCATTTTGCACTTGCCCCCAAAGACTGTGGACGGGCCTGTGGATAAGATGCGTGCAGTTGGCTGCAAGCCGCGGTGGACATGACGCTGGCGTGTCTGGTCGTTTTTTGTACAGCTGACATGACACAATCTTCATTATTGTGATTTTGGGTTCAGGTACTCTGCGCGCCTTGGCGCCTCCATATGGGCGTTCGTCATTTGACGACTTGGAGCAACTGCATGACCGATAGTCCCGCTTTTGTTCCTGTCGAGCCTGCCAGCCCGATGGCCAGGCTGCGCGAGCGAATCACCTACAACGTGGCTGTGCTGGACCTCGGAGGGCGCGGCCTGATGCTGATCGGCGGGCTGATCTTGCTGGCCTGGATCACCTCCGGCATCTACAAGGTTCAGCCGGACGAGCAAGGTATCGTGCTGCGCTTCGGCCGCTGGCAGCAGACCGCTGAATCAGGGCTGCATTATCACTTGCCCTATCCCATTGAAACCGTACTGCTGCCCAAAATCACCCAGGTCAATCAACTGCAGTTGGGCAGCGGCGGCAGCGCACTGACCTCCGCCAATAATGGCTCGCGCGACAAGCAAATGCTGACCGGCGATGAGAACATCGTCGAGGCTGATTGCACGGTGTTCTGGCGGATCAAGGACGCGCGATTCTACCTGTTCAAAATCAGTGACCCGGAGCGGTCGGTGAAGATCGCAGCCGAAAGTGCCCTGCGCGAAGTCATCGGGCGCACGCCGATTCAGTCGGTGATGTCCGACAAGCGTGCACAAATTGCCGATGAAACCCGCGACCTGTTGCAACAGCTGCTGGACCGCGAGCAGGCCGGGATCCTTATCACCCAGGTGCAGTTGCAGCGGGTCGACCCGCCGCCGCAGGTGATCGACGCCTTCAACGACGTGCAGCGTGCTCGCGCCGACCAGGAGCGCGCGCGCAACGAAGCCGAAGCCTATGCCAACGACGTGATTCCCCGGGCTCGCGGCGATGCGGCGCGCATCACTCAGGATGCCGAGGCCTACAAGGCCCAAGTCGGCAACCTGGCTGAGGGGGAGGCCAAACGTTTTCTCTCGGTCTACAACAGCTATGTGCAATCCAGGGACGTCACCGCCTGGCGTCTTTACATGGAAAGCATGGACGAAGTCCTGAAAAAAGCCTCCAGGGTCATCATTGACTCCTCTGGGAAGGGCATGTCCGGTGTGGTGCCTTATATGCCGCTGAGCGATCAGGGAAAACCTGTGCAGAAGGAGGCCCGACCATGAACCTCAAGCTCAAATGGCTGGCCGTGGCACTGGGCGCTGCTGCGCTCTGGGCATTGGCCGCATCAATGTATGTGGTCGACGAATCGCAACAGGCGCTGATTATCCGTTTTGGTGCGCCCATGGGTGTGGCCGGGGAGCCAGGGCTGAAGTTCAAAGTGCCGTTCAGCGATTCGCTGGTGTTCTACGACAGCCGCCTGCAAACCCTCGCGTCCCCTGCCGAGCAGGTGATTCTGGGCGACCAGAAGCGCATTGAAGTCGAGACTTACACCCGCTTTCGCATCAGTGATCCGCTAAGGTTTTATCAGACTGTGGGGACTCTGGATCAAGCCAATGCACAACTGACGCAAATGGTCAGCTCCTCGCTACGGCGTAAGCTGGGCGAGATCTCGCTGCGCTCGTTGTTGTCGCCGGCCCGCCAGGAGGAAGTTGCGACCATCGAGAAGGACGTTGCGGACAAGGCCCGGGCGCTCGGCATCGAGGTGACTGAAGTGCGCCTGCACCGTGCCGACCTACCGCTGGAGGCCAGCCAGGCGATCTACGACCGGATGAAATCGGAGCGTCAACGCGAAGCCAAGGAGCTACGCGCA
Source organism: Pseudomonas sp. F220 (assembly GCF_057813935.1). NCBI lineage: Bacteria > Pseudomonadati > Pseudomonadota > Gammaproteobacteria > Pseudomonadales > Pseudomonadaceae > Pseudomonas > Pseudomonas sp. F220. The sequence continues at coordinate 118,744 of NZ_JBVASJ010000001.1, read as the reverse complement.
CAAGGTTTTGAATGGGCGCAGCAGATCCAGGCCAAGGCCGACCGCGATCGCACGGTGCTGTTGTCCGAGGTCCAACGCCAGTCGGCGATCACCCATGGTGAAGCGGATGCCGATGCCAACCAGATTCTCTCGGCGGCCTTCAGCAAGGACCCTGAGTTCTATAAGTTGTACCGCTCGCTGCAGACCTACCGTCAGTCACTGGCCGACAGCCAGCCCATGCTGGTGTTGACGCCGGACGCCGAGTTTCTCAAGCAATTTCGCACCGGGCCGGCAGCGACCAGCGCCAAGTAGCGATAGCCATGAGCGACCTTCCAGCAGACCACAGAGCGTTCAGGCAACGCCTGACCCGCTTGCTTGCGGCTATGGGGCCGGGGCTGGTGGTGATGATGGCTGACACCGAGGCCGGCAGCGTGGTGACTGCTGCGCAGAGCGGTGCGCAGTGGGGCTATCGCTTGTTGTTGCTACAGTTCCTGTTAGTTCCGTTGATGTTCATGGCTCAGGAACTGACGGTGCGACTGGGGTTGTGCACCGGCAAAGGTTATGTCGAACTGGTGCGCCAGCGCTTTGGGCGGGGGCTGGCGATGATCTCCGCCGTGGTGTTGCTGCTCAGCTGTTTTGGCGCGCTGCTTACCCAGATGAGCGGTCTGGTGGGCGCGGGCAGCCTGTTCGGCATTCCGGCCTGGCTTATTTTGCTGACGCTGGTGGTGTTTATCCTCGGCATGGTGCTGACCGGCTCCTACCGCTCGGTCGAGCGCGTAACCCTTGCTGTTGGCCTGTTCGGCCTGGCGTTTTTGGTGATGGCATTCAACGCGCAACCCGATTTGCGGCAGATTCTGCACGACGTCACACAGATGCCGCTCGACGACCATGATTATCTGTACCTGGTGGCGGCTAACCTCGGCACCAGCGTGATGCCATGGACGGTGTTCTACCAGCAGTCGGCGTTGATCGATAAAGGCTTGAATCCGGATCATCTGCGGCTGGCGCGGATCGATACGCTGGTCGGTACGGTGTTTTGTCAGGTGCTGACCGCCGCCATCGTCATCGCCGCTGCAGCAACACTGGGCGGCCATGGTGCTGGTCTGGACAACATCGCCCAGATTGGTGAAGCCTTTGGTGCACTGATCGGGCCGACCTGGGGCAAGCTGGTGTTCGCTATCGGGCTGTCCGGCGGCGCGCTGGTGGCAACTATTGTGGTGTGCCTGAGCGCCGTCTGGGCAGTGGGTGAGGCGCTTGGGGTGCATCACTCGCTGGAGCAACATCCGCTGGATGCACCGTGGTTCTACGGCCCCTTCGCCGTATTGTTGATCGCCGGGGCACTGCTGGTGGCGTCCGGCGTCAACCTGATCCGGCTGTCGATTGCGGTCGGGGTGCTCAATGCGTTGTTGATTCCATTCATGTTGCTGTTTTTGTTCTTGCTGGCGCGTAGCGCCCTGCCGCCTGTACATCGTTTGCGCGGGCATTACGCGCTGGCTGTCGCTGTCATTTTCACGCTGACCTCGGCGCTCGGACTGTACGCCGGGCTGAGCGGTTCGCTGGGATGATGTTCCCATGACGCATTCTCTTGTCGGGAAACCACTCCATGTTATTTGAAGGTGCGCTGCACGCGCTGGGCATGACTTTTCAGGTGTTCCTGCTGGACCTGATACTGTCAGGCGACAACGCGTTGGTGATTGCTCTGGCCTGTCGCGGGCTCCCGCAGCAGCAGGTGAGACGGGCAGTGATGATCGGCACCGGTGGCGCTATTGTCCTGCGGGTGCTGCTGACCACGCTGGCCGGCTGGCTGCTGTTGGTGCCCTGGCTAAAGCTGGCCGGCGCGGTGCTGTTGCTGGTGATCGCGATTCGGCTATTGACCGCAGAGGAGTCGGACGAGGAGGGCCATCTGGCGGACAGCTCACTGTCGACGCTGAGTGGCGCGGTAGTGACCGTGTTGACCGCAGACCTGATCATGAGCATGGACAATGTGGTCGGGCTGGCGGCCGTGGCTCAGGGCAGTGTCTTCTATCTGGTGCTGGGGTTGCTATTGAGTGTGCCGCTGTTGATGTTCGGCAGCCTGCAGATCACCCGTCTGCTTCAGCGTCAGCCGTTTCTGGTCTCGATCGGCGGTGCATTGCTGGGTTATGTCGCGGGGGATATCGCGGTCTCTGATCCGGTCGTCGTCGGCTGGGTCAACAGCCAATCGCCTGCGCTCAATCAGATGGTGCCGCTGCTGTGTGCGACCTTTGTGCTGGTCCAGGCGCGCATCATCCGTCGCCAGCGCGCACGGCTGCCGCAGCCTGCACCCAGGCTGCGGCCCATGCCCTCGCCAGTGCAGCAGGTCGAGCCTGACAGCCCGCTCAGTGAGCCGGTTGCGCCGCAGGTAGTCGCGTGCGAGGTTGCCGTGACTGACCCCCAATCGCAACCCATAGCACCTGCGCTGGAGGCCTGTGCCGCCGAGGCGGTCGACCTGTCGCCCCGGCCGCCAGGTCGAATATTCGGCGCCTACAGTGGGTTAGTGACGGTGCTGGCGGGGCTCGGTGGGATTTTCTTGATCAGCGGGCTGCTGTACAGCTTGATTGGCGGTCTGTCCGGCGGTCTTATACCTACGCCGAAAAAGGACAACGTCTACGTCTGCACGGGTGCCAGTACCACCCTTTATTATCGCCCCGGCGGCAGCTCGATACGGATGGTCACCGGCGGCGGTGAAGCCACGGGTTACGTGAGTTACAAGAAAATTCTCTGGGAGAACCAGCAAAATGCAATCAAGGAACTGCACCTGACACCGCCCAGCGAGATTGAAAAAACCAGCGCCACTATCGTCACGCTCAGTGGTGGTAGCTTCTCGCAGATCCAGTGTGCGCTTACCCAGTGACGCGATCGGATAAGACCCGGTTGCCGCTACGACGCCAGCCGGGCATGCTGCAAGGCGACTTTTATTCAATGATGGCTGATTCAGGCCCAGCAAGGAGAACACGATGTCCAACACCCTGTTTATTACCGGCGCGACCTCCGGTTTTGGTGAAGCCTGCGCCCGTCGTTTTGCCGAGGCCGGTTGGAAACTGGTGCTGACGGGCCGTCGTGAAGAGCGCCTCAACGCCTTGTGCGCCGAGTTGTCGAAGCAGACCGAGGTCCATGGCCTGGTGCTCGACGTGCGTGATCGCAAGGCCATGGAGGACGCGATTGCCAACCTGCCGCCGTCCTTCGCCAAACTGCGCGGGCTGATCAACAACGCAGGCCTGGCCTTGGGCGTTGATCCAGCACCCAAGTGCGATCTGGACGATTGGGACACCATGGTCGATACCAATATCAAAGGACTGATGTACAGCACTCGCCTGTTGCTGCCACGGCTGATCGCTCACGGCCGCGGCGCCGGGATCATCAACCTGGGCTCCATCGCCGGTAACTATCCGTACCCGGGTAGCCACGTCTACGGCGCGACCAAAGCCTTCGTCAAACAGTTCTCGTTGAACCTGCGCTGCGACCTGCAAGGTACCGGCGTGCGGGTCAGCAACATCGAGCCCGGCCTGTGCGAGAGCGAGTTCTCTTTGGTGCGTTTTGCCGGTGACCAGGCCCGCTACGATGCCACCTACGCCGGTGCCGAACCGATCCAGCCGCAGGACATCGCCGATACCATCTTCTGGGTCCTCAACGCTCCGGCGCACATCAACATCAACAGCCTGGAGCTGATGCCGGTGAGCCAGACCTGGGGCGGTTTCACCATTGAGCGTACTGGTGGCAAGAAGTAGTACCGGGTAACGGCCATCGCGAGCAAGCTCGGCTCCTACAGGATTGTGTCGTGTCGCGATGATGCGAACGACGCGTGACCTGTAGGAGCCGAGCTTGCTCGCGATGGGGCCGGAACAGGCAATACACGGCATAAGGATTGATGGGAGGCTTTTTGAGTAACCGAGGTGAGCAGGCGCTGCTCAAACAATCGACCGCACTGATGCTCGCTGTGGCGATCGCCGGGATTGTCACCGGCTTTATTTCTGGTTCCCAATCCATCCTGTTTGATGGGTTTTTCTCTTTGATCGCAACCTTCATCAAAGTCCTGATGCTGATCACCGCCAAGTTGATCGCCAAGGAGAGTAACCAGCGTTTCCAGTTCGGCTTCTGGCACCTGGAGCCCATGGTGTTGTTGATCGAGGGCAGTTTCTTGCTGCTGATTGCGATCTACGCATTTCTCAACGGCGTGTTCGGCGTTATCAATGGTGGGCGCGAGATCGAGTTGGGGCTGGTGATCATCTACGCGGCGGTGTTTACCGTCGTTGAGTTCGCGTATTTCTTCTATGTTCGCCACCGTAATCGCAGCCTGAAATCATCGCTGATCCAGTTCGACAACATCAGTTGGTTGGTGGACGCGATGCTCTCGGTCGGCTTGCTGGTGAGCTTTCTCACCGCATTGCTGCTCAAACATCAGGGCTACGCCGAGTGGGCGGTCTACGTCGACCCGATGATCCTGATTCTGTTAGCCCTGAGCATGCTGGCGCCGGCATTCAAAATCCTCACGCCGGCTTTGCGCGACGTGCTGGGGATTGCTCCTGACCAACTGGATGACAAGGTCCGTCAGGTGATGGACGAGGCCAAAGTCGAGCATGGTTTCGATGACTATGTGTCATACGTGCAAAAGCATGGTCGGGCGCGGTTCATCGAAATTCATATCGTGCTGCCGACGGAGTATCGATTGGACGGTATAGGGCAGCTTGATCGGATCCGCGAAGAGATCTCGGAGAAGCTCGGTAAGGCTGATTCAGCGCGTTGGCTGACCATCAGCTTTACGGGTGACCGCAAGTGGATTGCCTGAGGCGATAGCGGTCTAGCCGTTAGCCGAAATAGTCGATCAACCCGCGATAACAGGTCGCCAAGTGATAAGGGGTGGTCGATGGCATATCCCGACGACTGATTGTACCGGCTGCATCCAGACACTCATACCAGCCGCCGACATGCAGAAAGCGCTGTTGCAGCGCGTTCAATTGGCGTTTTAGTCGCGCCTGGCTGTCAGGCTGCAACGTCAGCGCCCGCAAGTACTCAGCCTGTGCCCAGATGCGCTGGGTGCCGTCGCGAACTGTGCCGTTGATATCCAACATGCCGCTGACAGTGCCGGTTTGCGGATCGACACCGACGTGTTCGGCGTAGGCGAAGGCGCGTTCCAGCGAGGAATGCAGCGCCATGCCTTTGAGCAATGGGGAAGACTCAAGCAGGAAGAACCACTCGAACTGATGCCCCGGTTCGAACCAGTTATCCACAGCCCCCAGCGGTTTCTCCATCATCACGCCGTGCTGGCGATCGATGAACCGCTTTTGCATGCCTTCACACAAGGTGCCGAGGGCCGCTTGCACAGAGGTGTCCTCGCGAACCGACAACGTGGCGAGGAAAGCCTCGGCCAGGTGCATCAACGGGTTCTGCAGTGGCCCTGATTTGAGCGATGACCAGTCCTGGTCGAGGCTGGCTTCGTACAACCCGTCGTCTGTGGCGAAGCGCTCGGCCACGACTTCCAGAGCAGCGTTGAGTACCGATTCCACCAGCGGCTCGCGAACCTTGGCCCAGTAATGGGCGCAGGCAAAGATGATGAAGGCGTGGGTGTAGAGGTCTTTGCGCTTGTCCAGCGGCGCGCCATGGGCGTCGATGCTGTAGAACCAGCCGCCATGCTCGGCATCGTGAAAATGCCGCTGCAAGGAGCGGAACAATGCGCCAGCACGGTCCTGGGCGGCAGGTGCGCCGGGCTGTCCAATCAGGCTTGAGAACAAGTACAACTGACGCGCGCAAGCCATGGCCCGGTAGCGTTGTGGCGGCAATGGCCGATGTTCGGCGTCCAGCGCTTCGTAAGGCAGCGCCAGTTCTGCGTTCCAGCCGGGACCTTGCCAGAGTGGCACGATCACGTCCTGGAAGTGCTGTTGCACCGAGGCGAACAGGGCGGTCAATTCAGGCTGGGAGGCAGAGCTGGAAACATCGGGCATCGGCTGGCGTCGTCACGGCAGGGGTGTTTGCGCGACATGGTAGCAGAGAGGCTGGCCTGAGAGATGCGGTGTCTGTCAGGCCGCCATCGCGAGCAAGCTCGGCTCCTACAGGATTTGCGGCGGACGACACATCACCTGTAGGAGCCGAGCTTGCTCGCGATGAGGTCCGCCCAGGCGATAGAACAATCAGCCCACCAACAACCCAACCCCAGTCGCCGCCGACGCTGCGCCGGCCAGGCGAACCAGTGGCCCAGCCGCTTGCGGCAATACGCGCACTACCGCGTAACCGACGGCATGCAACGCAGCGGTGACGGCAACGAAACCCGCCGCATACGCCCAAGGGCTGGACATGTCCGGCAGTTCCAGGCCGTGCGCTACGCCGTGAAACAGGGCAAACAGCGCGGTTGCGCCAATCGCCAGGCTCAATGGTGGCCGTACCGCCAATGCCACAGCCAGGCCCAGCGCCAGCACCGAAGCGGCGATCCCGCTCTCCAGCGCTGGCAGGTCCAGCCCTGCAAAACCGAGCATGCCGCCGATCAGCAGGGTGCCAACAAAGGTGCCCGGCAGCGCCCAGCGCGCTGCGCCTTGCTGTTGCGCGGCCCACAGACCGACCGCGAGCATCGCCAGCAGGTGATCGAGGCCGCCAAGCGGGTGGCTGATACCGGCGATCAAACCGTTGTCGCCATGGCCAGGGTGGGCGAGGGCGAGGGCCGGGGTGAGCAATAGGGCGAGGGCGCCGAGGATACGTTTGAGTCTCATGGATTACGCTTTCCTTGTTGATGTTCTTTGTCCATCGAGGCGTCAGACCGCAGTCAGCAGCCCCTGGCGTTCGATAAAGGCAATGATCGCGTCGAGGCCCAGACCGGTTTTCTGGTTGCTGAAGACGAACGGCTTATCGCCACGCATGCGTTTTGTGTCGCTGTCCATCAGCTCCAGCGATGCGCCCACCAGCGGCGCCAGGTCGATTTTGTTGATCACCAGCAGGTCGGATTTGCAGATCCCTGGGCCGCCCTTGCGCGGCAGCTTGTCGCCGGCCGAGACGTCGATCACATAGATCGTCAAGTCGGACAGTTCCGGGCTGAAGGTTGCCGACAGGTTATCGCCGCCGGACTCCACCAGAATCAGGTCCAGCCCCGGGAAGCGTCGATTGAGTTGATCGACTGCTTCCAGGTTGATCGAAGCATCTTCGCGAATCGCGGTGTGCGGACAGCCGCCGGTTTCTACGCCGATGATCCGCTCCGGCGCCAGCGCCTCGTTGCGCACCAGAAAATCAGCATCTTCGCGGGTGTAGATGTCGTTGGTGACCACCGCCAGGTTGTAGCGCTCGCGCAGGGCCAGGCACAGGGCCAGAGTCAGGGCAGTCTTGCCGGAACCGACTGGGCCGCCGATACCAACGCGCAACGGTTGTGCGTTCATGTGTTTCTCCTAGGAACGGAATAGACGGCTGTACTGGCGCTCATGGGCCATGCACGCCAGGGACAGGCCGAAAGCGGCGCTGCCGTAATGCTGGGGAGCGATGTTCGACGCATGTTGCTGAGCCTGTTGTAGCAGCGGCAGCAGTTCGCTGGTGAGGCGTTGAGCGGCTTGCTGGCCGAGGGGCATGGTCTTCATCAGCACTGCCAGTTGGTTTTCCAGCCAGCTCCAGAGCCAGGCGGCCAGCGCGTCCTGCGGGCTGATCTGCCAGGCACGGGCGGCCAGTGCCCAGCCGAGGGCCAGGTGCGGTTCAGGACGCTGTGCCAGAAAGTCCCTGGCTGGGTCGTCGAGTTCCGGCAAGCCGTTAAGCAGTTGTTGCAGGGAATAGCCCATCTGCCGGCTTTCCTGGTGCAACTCACGGGTCTCGCGGCTGGCGCGGTGTTGCTCGCAGAGTTGCAGCAGTTCTGCCCAATCGTCATTAGCTGCGGCGGTGCAATGGGCGAGCAACAGCGGTGCTTCGAAACGTGCCAGATTGAGCAGCAGCTGATCCCCGATCCAGCGTCGGGCGCTTTGTGGGTCGATCACGCGCGCTTGTTCCACGGCCATTTCCAGGCCTTGGGAATAGCTGTAGCCGCCAATCGGCAGTTGCGGACTGGCCAGGCGCAATAAGGCCCAGGCTGGATTCATGTACGCACGCCGAACTGGTGCAGACGCGGTGGGTAATTGAAATCCTCATCACCGTGCCGCGAGTGATGATGACCGCCGCCATAGGCGCCGTGCTCTGGCTGGAACGGTGCTTCGATGTTCTCGGTCTGGGCGCCAAGCTGTTCGAGCATGGCTTTGAGTACGTAGTCATCGAGCAGGCGTAACCAGCCATCACCCACTTGCAGTGCAACATGCCGATTGCCCAGATGATAGGCGGCGCGGGTCAGTTCAAACGCGTTGGCACAGGTGACATGCAGCAGTTGTTCGGGGCGAGCGCAGACGCGAACGATGCGTCCGTCTTCGGCTTGCAGGCACTCACCATCATGCAGCGGTGGCTGACCGCGCTCCAAAAACAGCCCAACGTCTTCACCCTCGGCACTGAAACAGCGCAGACGGCTTTTGCTGCGCGCCTCGAAGTTCAGGTGCAACTCGGCGGCCCAGACGGGTTGAGGGTCGATTCTGCGATGAATCACCAGCATTGGAAGGCTTCCAGCAAAGGACAATGCTCAGGCTAGAGCAAGGGGCTTGCCAATCGGCCGAGGCGTAGGAAATCCCTGTCGGAGCATAGAGGATGTTTCTGAATGTTGCGTGATTTGGCGGGAGCTTGGGTGAGTTTGGTGCGTGATGGTTTTTATATGCACCACTTTGTGGCGCATGGAGCGATCGCTTGCTACTCAGTGCTGCCCAGACCTTGCCAGTGTTTGAGGCCGATAAAGATAAACCGCAGCTGCTGAGTGATTTTCGCCTGTGGCGTGAGGTGCTCTGGCAGTGCCTCGGCAGGCGGGTCGATGATGTCCGGCAGGGTGGCGAACACGCTTTTGACGATCAAGTCGGCCATGACCGTCAGGCCGGCGACATCGAGGTGTTGCAGTTTAGGCATCAAGGCCAGGTCTGCTGCCAGGTCCGAGCTGATGTTTTCCCGCAGGGCGGCGATCGCCTGACGCACTGGCAGCGAGCCGCCGTATTGTTCGCGGGCGAGAAACAGAAATTGCGAGCGATTAGCCGCGACCACATCGAGAAAAATCCGCACAGAGGCATCGATGATGCCACCCATGACAAACTCGTTGTGCCGCACCAGGCGGATGGTTGCACGGAAGGTCTGGCCGACTTCGCTCACCAGCACCAGACCCAATTGGTCCATATCGGCAAAGTGCCGGTAAAAACCTGTGGGTACGATCCCGGCGGTTTTCGCTACTTCGCGCAGGCTCAGGCTGCCGAATCCTCGGCCACATTCCATCAAGTGGCGGGCAGCGTCCATCAGGGCGTTGCGGGTCTGTTGTTTCTGTTCGGCGCGGGGCAGCATCGGGTGACTGATTTCTGGTCAAAGATAGCGGCGCACTCTAGCAAATCAACCTTGCCGGCGTCGAACTTGAGTCGAGGAGATAAGGGCAGGGTGAAGCAAGAAGGCGCAATTTACAGAAAGTCAAAGCCCGATCCAGGGATCGGGCTTTTTTCAGGGCCGCCATGGGCTTAGCTCACAGCGCTGTTGCGTTCGATTACACGATCACCGCCACCTTCGGCAACAGCTTGACCTTGTGGAGTGCGGTTGTAGCCATCTTCTACCAGGCCTTTCTCTTCCAGACGATCACGGCCACCTTCGGCAACAGTTTGACCTTGTGGAGTACGCTCGTAGCCATCGGCAGCGACTTTGTTACGTTCGATCAAACGGTCCGAGCCACCTTCGGCAACGGTTTGAGCTTGTGGAGTACGGTCGTAGCCATCGGCAGCGACTTTGTTACGTTCGATCAAACGGTCCGAACCACCTTCAGCGACGGTCTGGCTGAAAACCGAGTGGCTGGCTTTCACTTGAGGCGTGGCTTGCTCGGCGGCTGGTAGTGCGAAAGCATTGGCGGCCAGAATTGAGAGGGTCAGGCTAAGCAGTAATTGGCGTTTCATGATGGATTGCTCCTTGGGAGGGCGATAAAGTGGGTACGGAGCCAATGCTACTCTCGCTAAATCGATATAAAAGCTCATAAGGGCAATGGTAATAATCAACAGAATTGATTGTTCTGCGTAAAGGCTCTAGGACGGGCGTTTTCGGCGAGCGTTTTTGCACTGAAGTGGGTATTTTCGACCTGCCTGCACCTTGCAATAGTGCGTTTTTGGTAACGAGAAACTGTCTGATCGGTCAGAAAATCACCGGTATTTGCGCTTGAATGGGTCTTGGTGTTAAACCAGTGAGCCTTTTGTCGGTCGTAGTTTCTATAGCGGGTCGATGCCAGGCCTGCCGCTTCACACGTGCGTCGCAACTGGGGCGCTCAGCCATACTCAGGAGCCTTGTGCAATGAAGCGCACTGGTAAAATTCTTGTCTGGACGGTCGCCAGTTTTGTTTTTCTGCTAGCCATGCTGGTTTTGATCATCGCGTTTTTCGATTGGAACCGGATCAAGCCTCCACTCAACGCCAAAGTCTCTGAAGAGTTGCACCGACCCTTCGCCATCAATGGCAATCTGGCGGTGGTTTGGCAACAAGAGCCCGACGAGGGTAGCTGGCGAGCCTTGGTTCCGTGGCCGCATGTGGTGGCTGAAGACCTGACCCTGGGCAACCCGGACTGGTCGAAAAGTCCGCAGATGGTCAACCTCAAGCGCGTCGAGTTGCGCATCTCGCCGCTGGCGTTGCTGGCCCGGCGGGTGGTGATCCCGCGTATTGATCTCTCTGAGCCCAATGCCACTCTGGAGCGCTTGGCCGATGGTCGCGCCAACTGGGTCTTCCAGTTTGATCCGAAAGACCCGAACGCCAAGCCCTCCAGCTGGGTAGTAGACATTGGCGCCATCGGTTTCGACAAAGGCCACGTCACCCTCAACGATCAACGCCTGAAGACCCAGCTCGACTTACTGATCGATCCGTTGGGCAAGCCGATTCCGTTCAGCGACATCGTTGGCGACAAAGCGGCGAAAAAGGCACTGGAGAAGGGTTCCGCGCCACAGGATTACGCGTTTGCCTTAAAGGTCAAAGGCCAATACCACGGCCAGAATCTCGCCGGTACCGGCAAGATCGGTGGGCTGCTGGCTTTGCAGGACGCCGCCAAGCCATTCCCGCTGCAAGCCCAGGCCAGGATCGCAGACACCAGCGTCGAACTGGCGGGCACCCTGACTGACCCGCTCAATCTCGGCGCGCTGGATTTGCGTCTGAAACTGGCCGGCACCAGCTTGGGTAATCTCTATCCCCTGACTGGCGTGACACTGCCGGATTCACCACCCTATGCCACAGACGGTCATCTGATCGCCAAGCTGCATGAGCCGGATGGCGCTTCGTTTCGTTATGAAGAGTTCAACGGCAAGATCGGTAGCAGCGACATTCACGGCAATCTGGCCTATGTCGCCAGTAAACCGCGGCCCAAACTCAGTGGCGCACTAGTCTCCGATCAATTGCTGTTCGCTGACCTCGCGCCGCTGATTGGTGCCGATTCGAACGCCAAGCAAAAAGCCCGTGGCGGCGAAAGCAAGCAGCCGGCGACCAAAGTGCTGCCGGTCGAAGAGTTTCGTACCGAGCGCTGGCGCGATATGGATGCAGATGTCGAGTTCACCGGCAATCGCATTGTCCAAAGTGAGAAGCTGCCGTTCACCGATCTCTACACTCATCTGATGCTCAATGACGGCCAACTGAGCCTTGAGCCGCTGCGTTTTGGCGTGGCCGGCGGCAAGCTGGATGCGCAGATTCGTCTTGACGGACGTGCGGCGCCGCTGGAAGGACGGGCGAAACTGACGGCGCGCAACTTCAAGCTCAAACAGCTGTTCCCGACGTTCGAACCGATGAAAACCAGCTTTGGTGCGCTCAACGGTGATGCGGATATCGCGGGGCGCGGCAACTCGGTGGCGGCGTTGCTGGGGACCGCCAATGGAAATCTGAAAATGCTGATCAACGATGGCGCCATCAGCCGGGAACTGATGGAGCTCGCCGGGCTTAACGTTGGTAACTACGTGGTTGGGAAAATATTTGGCGACAAGGAAGTGAAGATCAACTGTGCGGCGGCGGACTTTGATATCAAGACCGGGTTGGCCACGACTCGTTTGTTCGTCTTCGACACCGAGAACGCGATCGTCTATATCGACGGCACGGCCAACATGACCAGCGAGCAGCTGGATTTGACGATCACCCCCGAGTCCAAGGGCATGCGCCTGCTCTCGTTGCGTTCGCCGCTGTATGTACGCGGGCCCTTTATCAAACCGGATGCCGGCGTGAAAGGGGGGGCGTTGATGTTGCGCGGTGCCGGGATGGTGACGCTGGGAGTGATTGCGGGGCCTGCTGCAGGGCTGTTGGCTTTGGTGGCGCCAAGCGCTGGGGAACCGAATCAATGTGCGCCGCTGCTGGAACAGATGAAGGCGGGTAAGGCGCCGGTGACGGTCAAATCGAGTAAGTGATGGGCTTGCCCTTGCTCATTCCCCAATCATTATGTCTAGGATGGGAAACTCAGCTCAGGTCAGGGACGCTCGCCCATGTCGCAAGAATCTGCCACGCGTTATCCATTGGTGTTGGTCCCAGGGATGTTGGGGTTTATCCGCTTGTTGCTCTACCCGTACTGGTACGGAATTATTTCGGCCTTGCGCCGAAGTGGGGCGACGGTGATCGCAGTGCAGGTCTCACCGCTCAACTCCTGTGAGGTACGCGGTGAGCAGTTGTTGATGCGCATCGAAGAGATTCTGCGCGAAACCGGCGCCGCCAAAGTCAATTTGATTGGCCACAGCCAGGGGGCGCTCACCGCGCGTTATGCCGCCGCCAAACGCCCGGACTGGGTGGCCTCAGTGACTTCGGTGGCGGGTCCGAATCATGGGTCAGAGTTGGCGGACTACCTACACACCCATTACCCGTCCGACAGTCCTCGCGGGCGTCTGCTGAGCTTCGCTCTGTGGGTGATTGGGGCGTTGATGAGCCTGCTGGAAACCGGCTATCGCGGGCCGAAATTGCCGGTGGATATCCAGGCCTCACACCAATCGCTGACCAGTGAGGGTGTGGCGCTGTTCAATCGGCAATACCCGCAAGGGTTGCCCGACACGTGGGGCGGGCACGGCGCTGAAGTGGTCAACGGTGTGCGCTATTACTCCTGGTCCGGAACCTTGCAACCGGGCAAGACTGATCGCGGGCGCAACCTGTTCGATTGCACTAACCGCAGTTGCCGGTTATTTGCCAAAACCTTCGTCCACGAAGCCGGGCACTGCGATGGAATGGTCGGGCGCTACAGCTCCCATTTGGGCACGGTGATCGGCGACGAGTACCCACTGGATCACTTCGACATCGTCAACCAGTCACTGGGGCTGGTGGGCAAAGGCGCTGAGCCGATTCGGTTGTTTGTCGAGCATGCGCAGAGGTTGAAGGCGGCGGGGGTGTAGTTGCGGTTCTTCAAATTAACCGCGTTATCGTTCATCGCGAGCAAGCGACGCTGACCTTTCGCCCCAACACCGTCCTCCAACGCTCCGAAATAATCACCCCACCCAGCGTCAGCGCACCACCGACCAGGTGATACCGCGCCAGTTGTTCATTGAGCACCACAGCGGCAATCAGCGCGGTGATCAGCGGCAGCAAGTTGAAGAACAACGTGGTGCGACTCGGTCCCAGGCGTATCACCGCTTGCATCCAGGCCAGCGGGGCGAGCATCGACGCCAGCAAGCAGGCGTAGAGCACCAGCGGAATATTCTGCAGGGTCGGGCCGACTTTCGGTGAGGCGAGGAACAGTGGAAACAACACCGCGACGGCCACCAGCACTTGCAGATAGAGCAGCACCAGCGGTGGCAAACGCAGCTGCCATTTTTTCAGCAGTGTGCTGTAGATCGCATAGGCCAGGGTGGCGATCAGCATCATCGCATCGCCCAGGTTCACGCCGTGCTCCAGCAGCGCACCGAGGCTGCCCGAGGACACCACCACCAGCACACCGGCAAACGACAGTACGGCTCCGGCCAAGGCACCGGCGGTCAGCCGTTGACCAAGGCTTGCAATCGCCATAGCCAGCGACATCAACGGCATCAGCGACAGAATGATCCCCATGTTGGTGGCCGAGGTCAGGGTCGCGGCGAAGTAGGCCAGGCTCTGATAGACCGCCATGCCGAGCACACCGAGGACAAAGATTTTTCCCAGATTCGGGCGGATCACAGCCCAATGGGCGATGACCGGTTTGAGCATGAAGGGCGTGAACAGAATGCCCGCCAGCAGCCAGCGGTAGAAACCGATCTCGGCCGGGAAAATCGCCCCGACCGCCAGTTTGTTGATCACGGTATTGCCGGCCCAGATGAAAATGGCCAGTAATGGATAAGCGTATTGCATGAGGGAAAAACCAGAACGTTAATGAAGGGGGATTATCCGCCTGTCCGAATCAATGCCTATACTTCGATCCAGACAACCCGCCTCTGTATTCGGACAGCATGGACAAAAAACACATCGACCTCCTGGATTTCAGCGATTTACCGGCGCCGGTGTATTTCCGCTACGCCGATTTCGATGCCCACAGCCACGCCTCGGCTCACCGCCATCCTTGGGGCACCCTGGAGTATTCGGCTTTTGGGGTGATGCACATGGAAATTGCCGGGCGCCGCTTTATGTCGCCACCGCAATACGCGGTGTGGGTGCCGCCCGATACCGAGCATAGTTTCTATAGCGCCCAGCCGATCATTTATCGCGCGGTTTGCCTGGCACCGGAGTTGTGTCGCGATTTGCCGCAGCAAGCCTGCACACTGGCGATCAGCGATATTCTCAAGGCGATCCTCAAGGACTTCGCGGCTCGTGATGTGAAAATTCCCGAGCATGAGACCGACGCTCGGCTGGCCCAGGTGCTGGTCGACCAACTGCAGCAGGCGCCGGTGCATACGTGCTATCTGCCCTATGCCAGCAGCCCCGGCCTGCTCAGTGTGCTGGAAGCGCTGCAGGCCGAGCCGGGTGACAACCGTCCATTGGCACACTGGGCTGACCACGTGCATGTCAGCGAGCGCACCCTGGCCCGTCAATTCGTTCGCGAGCTGGGTATGAGCTTTGGCGAGTGGCGTCAACGCCTGCGTTTTCTGGCTTCAATCGAAGCTCTGGACAGTCAGCGCAGCATTCAGGAAGTCGCGTTTGACATGGGTTACAGCACCGCTTCGGCGTTTATCGCGATGTTCCAGCGCCAGGCGGGCTGCACTCCGGAGCACTATCGTCGGACCCACATACAGATTAGGTAAGGGTGTAACAGCGGTTGTCTACACTGCGAGATAGGCCGTGCCCCTCGGTGCGGTAACAAGGAGAAAACTCCATGAAGATGCTGCGTATCCCTTTGTTGATGATGGGTTTGCTGATCTGTTCCCAAGGCTTTGCTGCAACTGCCCAACAGAACAAAATGACCACCTGCAACGCTGACGCCACCGCGAAAACTCTCAAGGGCGACGAGCGCAAAGCGTTCATGAGCACCTGTCTGAAAGCCGCGCCGGCAGAAGCAGCCAAACCAATGACTCCTCAACAAGAGAAGATGAAAACCTGCAACGCCACGGCTGCTACTCAGGCGCTTAAAGGCGATGCACGCAAAGCCTTCATGAGTGATTGCCTGAAGAAAAAGTAAAGATCAAAAGATCGCAGGCTACGCCAGCTCCTACATAAAAATGCGATTTGCGTAGGATCTGCCGAAGCCTGGGATCTTGTCAGCGCAACACGCCCGGCAACTCATCCACTCGCTTCATCGTCTGAACGCTGGCAGACTGCCAATCCTTTAGCACCGTTCGTCTTGAGGCTTTATGCCAACGTTTTCGCAGCGTCAATTATTGTTGTTCAGTTGGGTGATCATTTTTGGTGGCTTGTTACTGGTCTTGCCGCTGCGGCTGTTGCCGAGCCTTCTGGCCGGGCTGTTGGTGTTCGAGCTGGTCAACATGCTCACCCCGCAACTGCAACGACTGATTGAAGGGCGACGGGCGCGCTGGTTGGCAGTGGCGTTACTCGGCACTCTGGTGGTCAGTGTGCTGGCGCTGATCTTTGCCGGGGCCATCAGTTTCCTGCTGCATGAAGCAGAGAACCCTGGCGCTTCCCTGGATAAATTCATGGGCGTGGTGGACAAGGCTCGCGAGCAACTGCCGCCGTTTATCGACGCCTATCTGCCGGCCAGCGCAGCGGAATTTCGCGTAGCTATCGGCGACTGGCTGAGCAAACACCTGAGCGATCTGCAATTGGTCGGCAAGGACGCAGCGCACATGTTTGTGACACTGCTGATCGGCATGGTGCTTGGTGCGATCATTGCCTTGCAGCGGGCGCCGGACCTCACCACGCGTAAACCGCTGGCGGCGGCGTTGTTTGATCGGCTGCACCTGTTGGTGCAGGCGTTTCGCAATATCGTCTTCGCGCAGATCAAGATTTCCCTGCTCAACACGACGTTCACTGCGATCTTCCTCGCGCTGATCCTGCCGATGTTCGGGATCAAATTGCCGCTGACCAAAACCTTGATCGTGCTGACCTTCCTGCTCGGCCTGCTACCGGTCATCGGTAACCTGATGTCGAACACACTGATCACCATCGTCGGTTTGTCGCTGTCGATCTGGGTGGCGGTGGCGGCGCTGGGTTATCTGATCTTTATCCACAAGCTGGAATACTTCCTCAACGCGCGGATCGTCGGCGGGCAGATCAGTGCCAAGTCTTGGGAGTTGCTCCTGGCAATGCTGGTGTTCGAAGCCGCATTCGGCCTGCCGGGAGTGGTGGCGGGGCCGATTTATTACGCGTATTTGAAAAGTGAGTTGAAGCAGGTGGGGTTGGTTTAGGCTGTAGGTTGAGTCGCCTGAGCTAACGCCTTCGCGGGCAAGCCTCGCTCCTACACAATCGCTGTCAATCACAACATCGTGCTTCGACACGGACCTGTGGGAGCGGGCTTGCTCGCGATGGAGTCGCCTCGGTCTGTCAGGCAGGACTCAACAGCCGTACCGCTTCATAGCTTCAATCGCCAAACCACTGCCGATGCTACCGAAGATATTCCCTTCAACATGCCGCGCGTTCGGCAGCATTGCCGAGACGCTTTGGCGCAGGGCCGGGATACCGCTCGAACCGCCGGTGAAGAACACTGTGTCGACCTGATCGACGCGTACATCGGCATCGCTCAGCAACCGGGTGACGCTGTTGCGGATGCGCTCCAGCTGGTTATCGATGGACGACTCGAACAGCGCCCGGCTCAACTCCACACTCAAACCTGGTTCGATGCGATCAAGCGGCAAATGGCGGCTTTCGGCGTGGGTCAGCTGGATCTTGGTTTCTTCCACTTCCATCGCCAGCCAGTGCCCGGCGCGCTGTTCTATCAACTTGAACAGACGGTCGATGCCACCGGTGTCTTCGATGTCATAGCGCATGCTGCCCAAGGCGATCTGGGATTTCTGCGAGTAGACCAAGTTGATGGTGTGCCAGGTCGCCAGGCTCATGTGCTGGCTGGTGGGCATGTAGGCGCCGCTCTTCATCCGGCTACCGTACCCAAACAGCGGCATTACGCCTTGCAGGCTCAGCTGCTTGTCGAAGTCGGTCCCGCCCACATGCACACCGCCGGTGGCGAGGATGTCGTCTTGGCGGTGGTCCAGGGCGCGGCGCTCCGGGGACAAACGCACCAGCGAGAAGTCCGAAGTACCACCGCCAATGTCGACGATCAGCACCAGCTCTTCGCGTTCGATGGTCGACTCATAGTCGAAGGCCGCGGCAATCGGTTCGTACTGGAAGGACACATCCTTGAAGCCGATAGCCCGGGCCACGTCCACCAGCGTGTTTTCAGCTTCCTGGTCGGCCATCGGATCATCGTCTACAAAAAACACCGGCCGGCCGAGCACGACTTCTTCGAAATCATGACCGGCGGTCGCCTCGGCGCGTTTCTTCAACTGACCGATGAACAGCCCGAGCAGATCCTTGAACGGCATGGCCGTGCCGAGCACGCTGGTGTCGTGCTTGATCAGCTTGGAGCCCAGCAGGCTCTTGAGCGAGCGCATCAGCCGGCCTTCGTAGCCTTCCAGGTACTCGTGCAGCGCCAGCCGGCCGTAGACCGGGCGGCGTTCCTCGATGTTGAAGAAGACCACCGATGGCAGGGTGATCTTGTCGTCCTCCAGCGCGATAAGCGTTTCCATGCCGGGGCGCAGCCAGCCGACAGTGGAGTTGGACGTGCCGAAGTCGATGCCGCAGGCACGGGCTGGAGATGCGTTTTTCATGTCTTTCGAGTTCCGGTTAAAAAACGGCCGCGCAGTGTATGCCAGTGCGCCGAATAATCGTAGGCCGACTATCTGCTAAATCACGCGATTAAGCAGACTTGAAAGACTATCCTTCACCCCCAAACTTGCAGGCATGGGCCTGGCAGCCTCGGTATGATCAAAATATGTGCGCCGGCTGCCGATAAACTTCTGATGCGACGCTCGGTCACAAGATTGAGATCGGTCAATCCAAACGCCGCCAAAGAGAGCATGCTATGCCTGGCTGCGCGATATCGATAACGGATGGTGATCCTTAGATGGACTTCAAAGACTATTACAAGATTCTCGGTGTGGAGCCGACGGCGGACGACAAGGCAATCAAGGCCGCGTACCGCAAACTGGCACGCAAATACCACCCCGACGTCAGCAAGGAAAAGGACGCCGAGAGCAAGTTCAAAGACGCGTCCGAGGCGTATGAGGCGCTGAAAAGTGCTGACAAACGCGCCGAATACGATGATCTGCGCAAATACGGCCAGCATGGCCAGCCGTTCCAGGGCCCGCCGGGTTGGCAGGGACGTGGCGGCGCGGGTGCAGGTGGTTATGGGCAGGACACTGGCGATTTTTCGGACTTCTTCAGTTCGATCTTCGGCTCGCGTGGTGGTGGATTCAGCGGTGGGCAATCAGGCCGTAGTGCCGGTCGTCGAGGACAAGATGTGGAAATGGAATTACCGATTTTTCTGGAAGAAACCCTCTCGGCCGAGTCGAAGAAGGTCAGTTTCCAGGTACCGCAGTACAACGCTGCTGGCCAGCACGTCAGCAATACCAGCAAAAGCCTGAATGTGAAGATCCCGGCCGGCGTGGCCGACGGCGAGCGCATCCGCCTCAAAGGCCAGGGTGCTCCGGGCGTGGGTGGTGGGGCCAATGGCGACCTCTACCTGACCATCCGCTTCGCGTCGCATCCCAAGTTCGACGTCGAAGGCGAAAACCTGATCATCACCCTGCCGCTGGCCCCTTGGGAGCTGGCGCTGGGCACTGAAGTCGCGGTGCCGACCCTGACCGGCAAGATCCATCTGAAGGTTCCGGCCGGCAGTCAGAACGGCCAGCGCATGCGCGCCAAAGGCCATGGCCTGCTGAACAAGGCCGGTCAGCGCGGTTATCTGTTTGTGCAATTGAAAGTGGTCATGCCCAAACACAGCGACGACGCGGTCAAGGCGTTGTGGCAGGAGTTGGCGCAAAAAGCTGCTTTCGACCCAAGAGAACACTTTTGATTAGAGAGACGGAGTAACTGATCATGAGCAGTACCCTGATCGTTCAACTGGGCATGGAAGAATTCTGTGAGGTGACTGACTTGTCGGCAGCCTACGTGATCGAAATCGTCGAGCACGGCATCCTCGAACCTCAGGGTAAAGCGCCCAAGGATTGGCTTTTCACCGACTACGAACTGGCCGTGGCCAAGCGCGCAGCCAAGCTGCGTCGGGACCTGGAACTCGAATGGGAAGGAGTCGCCCTGGCCCTGGACCTGCTCGAAGAGGTCCAGCAACTGCGGGCGGAGAATCAGATGCTCAAACAGCGATTGGGGCGTTTGGTGGTGGAATAAGCCGGGATTATTGTTGGCCTTGAGGCCGCTATCGCGAGCAAGCTCGCTCCTACAATGAATATGCGTAGGGCCATCAATGGTGACTCGACACAAATCTACTGTAGGAGCGAGCTTGCTCGCGATGGATCTTCAATTCACCGAATGTCCATCTGACAGGCTGGTTTCAGGTGTGATAGGGGGATTTCTCCTTTGGGTTGTCCCCCTCAAAACCTGACAGAAAAAACCAACCATCCCTACAGGGATTGCGCAGGCCGCGAACGCTTGGGCAGTACCACGGTAAAGGTCGTACCGTCGGTCTCGTTCGAGCTGACTTCGATCGTACCCTGATGGGCGGTGACCACTTCCTTGACGATAAACAGCCCCAGGCCAAGGCTGGTGGAGGCACCGGCGACCTCCTCGCTGGCGCTGCGCACCAATGGGTCAAAGATAGTGCCAATGGCGTCCGCGGGGATCGGCGCACCATAGTTATGCATGGTCAGTATCACCTGGTCTTCGCAGCCTGTGACCGTCAAGGTGACCGGGCGTCGATTGGTGCCATGCTGCAACGCGTTGCCGATCAGGTTTTGCAGCAGTTGATCAAGCCGCCCGCGGTCCCAGATACCTTGAGTCTCCCCCTTGATGTTCAACAGCACCTGGCAGCCGGGCTGTCCAGCGCAGGCTTCGTCGATGGCAGCTTGAGCGGCACTGGCGAGGTCCATGGGCGCCGGTTCGATGGGTAGGCTGCTGCCCAGACGGCTGCGCACGAACTCCAGCAGGTCGCTGACCATCACGGCCATGTGCCGCGCGCCATTTTTGATATTGGCTACAAAGCCCTGTGCATCAGCATCCAGTTTGACTTTGCGCAACAGCATCTCGGTGGACATGCTCACCGCCTGCAGCGGTGCGCGCAGGTCATGGCCGAGGATGGCCAAAAAAATATCCCGTGAACGATTCACCTGTTCGGCATACGCCGCTGTGGACTCGGCCAGGGCTTCGTCGATGGCCTCGTTGAAGCGAATCATGTCCTGAAAATAGGCCAGCTCCGGCGACTCCAGGCTGTTGACCCACAAGCGAATCACGCAGGCGCGTAAATGCCGAAACTCCGACGTCATCTGTACCAGGTCAAAGCCTACGGTATGCCTCAGTTCACCGTGACTGGCGGCCGCTTCATCCAGGCTCGGGGTTTTCTCTGGCCCGTCACCCTTGGCTTTCGCGGCTTGCTCGCGGGCTGTTTGTGCGGTCGTCATGTCCCTTGAAGCGGCCATCAGGATCGATTTGGCGTGATCACGCAATGTAGCCCGGTCCATCGAGTCGGCAGCAGGGGTGATGGTTTTGGCGAACTGCTCCCATTCATCAACGATGCGGTCTATGTGTTGCACGATGAACTCAGGTAGGTGCATGGCCGGTTACCTTGCTGGGGCGGCGATAGTGTTGAAACGTGAAGTAGCTTAGCTCCTTTGAAAACTATATTTGGTTTTGATACAGACGCCAGCTATACCGCAAGAGGATTTTACGGTTGAGCCTGGGAGCGGACGCTCGTCCTGAATAAGGCCCCGAATGCAACGGTTAGCGCCTTTGCTTTTGGGGCTTTCTTTTGTCCGGAACATAACCCGGTGTCAGAACAAAAAGTACCGCTGCGCCATCGGCAACACATCCGAAGGCTCACACCAGAGCAACACACCATCAGCCTTGACCTGATAAGTCTGCGGATCGACGTCGATGTTCGGCAGGTAGTCGTTATGGATCAGGTCGGTTTTCTTCAGCTCGCGGCAACCTTTGACTACGGCGATTTTTTTCTTCAGGCCCAATTTTTCGGGAATGCCGGCGTCCTGCGCCGCCTGGCTGATAAAGGTCATGCTGGTGGCGTGCAACGAGCCACCATAACTGGCAAACATCGGTCGGTAATGCACCGGCTGGGGGGTAGGGATCGAGCCATTGACGTCTCCCATCAGGCTGGCGGCAATCGCTCCACCCTTGAGGATCAGCGTTGGTTTGACGCCGAAGAACGCCGGGCGCCAGAGCACCAGATCGGCCCATTTACCCACTTCGATTGAGCCCACTTCATGGCTGATGCCATGGGTGATCGCCGGGTTGATGGTGTATTTGGCGATGTAGCGTTTGGCGCGGAAATTGTCGTTGCCTTCGCCATCACCCGGCAGTGGGCCGCGCTGCTTTTTCATTTTGTCGGCGGTCTGCCAGGTGCGGATGATGACTTCACCGACACGGCCCATGGCCTGGCTGTCGGAGCTGATCATCGAGAACGCACCGAGGTCGTGCAGGATGTCTTCGGCGGCAATCGTCTCGCGACGGATACGGCTTTCGGCGAAGGCCACGTCCTCGGCGATGCTCGGATCAAGGTGATGGCAGACCATCAACATGTCCAGATGCTCGTCGATGGTGTTGCGGGTGAACGGTCGGGTCGGGTTCGTCGAGCTCGGCAGCACGTTCGCAAAACCGCAGGCCTTGATGATGTCCGGGGCGTGACCGCCGCCCGCACCTTCGGTGTGGTAGGTGTGGATGGTCCGGCCCTTGAAGGCGGCGAGGGTGGTTTCGACAAAGCCGGATTCGTTCAGGGTATCAGTGTGGATCGCTACCTGCACGTCGTACTGGTCGGCGACGCTCAGGCAATTGTCGATGGCCGCCGGCGTCGAGCCCCAGTCTTCATGCAGCTTCAGGCCGATGGCCCCGGCCTTGACCTGCTCGATCAGCGGCTCCGGCAGGCTGGCGTTGCCTTTACCGGTGAAGCCTATATTCATCGGAAAAGCATCGGCCGCCTGGAGCATGCGCGCAAGGTGCCAAGGGCCGGAGGTGCAGGTGGTGGCTTTGGTGCCAGTGGCCGGGCCCGTGCCGCCGCCGATCATGGTGGTGACGCCGCTCATCAGCGCTTCTTCGATCTGCTGTGGGCAGATGAAGTGGATGTGGGTGTCGATGCCGCCGGCGGTGAGGATCATGCCTTCACCGGCGATCACTTCAGTGCTGGCGCCGATGGCGATGGTCACATCGGGCTGGATGTCCGGGTTGCCGGCCTTGCCGATCGCGGCGATGCGGCCATCTTTGAGGCCAACGTCAGCTTTGACGATGCCCCAGTGGTCGATGATCAACGCGTTGGTGATCAGTGTGTCGACCACTTGCGTCGCCAGCAGTTGACCCTGGCCCATGCCGTCGCGGATCACCTTGCCGCCGCCAAATTTCACTTCTTCGCCGTAGGTGGTGAAGTCTTTTTCCACTTCGATCCACAGCTCGGTGTCGGCCAAACGGATCTTGTCGCCAACGGTCGGGCCGAACATGTCGGCGTAGGCTTGTCGGGAGATTTTCATGGGTTTGCCTTGAGATTCAATTGAGTTTGAGACCGCTCGCGTAGCTCGCTATCGCAGCCTTCGGCAGCTCCTACAGGGGAGCGCGTTTCACTGTGGGAGCGGGCTTGCTCGCGATGGGGTCGGTGCAGGCTCCGCATTACTTACAGATCACCCATGACCCGCCCTGCAAACCCGAACACCCGGCGATGCCCGGCCAGGTCCACCAGCTCGACCTCGCGGCTCTGCCCTGGCTCGAAGCGCACGGCGGTACCGGCAGGAATGTTCAGGCGCATGCCACGGCTGGCAGCGCGGTCGAAGGTCAAGGCGTCATTGGTTTCGAAAAAATGATAGTGCGAGCCGACCTGGATCGGCCGGTCACCGCTGTTGGCGACGCTAAGGCTCAAGGTGCGGCGCCCGGCGTTGAGTTCGATTTCACCGGGCGTGATCTGGTATTCGCCAGGGATCATAGGTTCGCTCCGCGCAGGATTTTGTAATAGATGGCGGTGGGGTGGTATTGACCGTTCGGTCGGCAGGCGTAGTCCGGTATTTCACCGACACGGATGTAACCCATCGATTGATATAAGGCTTCGGCCGGCGAGCCCGCTTCGGTGTCGAGAAAAAGCATGCCGCGCTTGTATTGCACAGCTGTCTGCTCCAGTGCCTGCATCAACTGCAGGCCAAGACCTCGGCGACGGGTGTGGCTGCGCACCTGTAGTTTCTGTACTTCGGCGCGGTTCAGACCATTGGCCTTTTGGCACAGGCTCAATTGCACACTGGCCATCACCTGTTCTCCATGGACCACCACCCAGAGCAGGCGACTGCCTTGTTCGAGTTCTGCCTGGACCTCATCGTAGTAGGCCTGTGCCTGGCGGGCATCCAGATCCGCCATGAAGCCGATCGACGCGCCGTTACTCACGCAGTCGAGCAGCAGATCAATCAAACCCTGGCGGTAGTGTGCAAAGCTTTCGGCATGGACACGACGCAGTTGGGCGGTGTTCATCGAGGGTCACTCCGTTTTGGCGATCGGCGGTTCCGCGCCTGGGTTGAGGGTCAGTTGCATGAAGGTCAGGTCAAGCCAGCGGCCGAACTTGGTGCCCACTTGCGGCATCTGCCCGGTAGTGATGAAACCGATCCGTTCGTGCAGGCGAATCGAGGCCGCGTTGCCGCTCTCGATGGCCGCGACCATCACGTGTTTGTCGCAGCCTCTGGCGCGTTCGATCAACGCTTCCATCAGCCGTGGGCCGAGGCCGTTGCCGCGTTGGTCGCTGCGCACATACACCGAGTGCTCGACGGTGTGCCGGAAACCATCGAAAGGCCGCCAGTCACCAAACGAAGCGTAGCCGAGTACGCTGTTGTCGCCGTCGACAATCACCAGAATCGGATAACCCTGAGACTGCCGGGCGCAGAACCAGGCCTGGCGGTTGCCGAGGTCGACCGCCTGTTCGTTCCAGATCGCCGTGGTATTGAGCACGGCGTCGTTGTAGATGTCGCGGATCGCCGGCAGGTCGGCATGTTGCGCATCACGAATGCTGTAAGTCATGGCGCGGTCTCAGGCGATGGGTTGGTGGACGGTGACCAGTTTGGTGCCGTCGGGGAAGGTCGCTTCTACCTGGATGTCCGGGATCATTTCCGGGATGCCCTCCATCACTTGTTCGCGGCTGAGCAGGGTAGTGCCGTAGTGCATCAACTCGGCGACTGTCTGGCCGTCACGGGCGCCTTCGAGCAGTGCCGCGCAGATATAGGCCATGGCTTCCGGGTAGTTGAGCTTCACGCCGCGGGCGAGTCTGCGCTCGGCCACGAGGCCGGCGGTGAAGATCAGCAGCTTGTCTTTTTCGCGTGGGGTCAGGTCCATCGTTTGAAGTCCGTTATTAGGTAGGAGCGAGCTTGCTCGCGAAAAACGCCAAGGCACCGCAGTCATCGATGCTGACCGCGTTATCGTTAGCGCTTATCGCGAGCAAGCTCGCTCCTACAGGGATGGCGGTGTTCATGTGTTCCATATTCTGGGTGGAACGGCTTCACGGCCGAGCAACACCGGCCGCAGCAACCGCCACAAATCAATCAACCAGCCTCGCGCCTGCAGGGCTTCACTGGCCAGACAACGGGCGACTAATAATCCCGGCAGTTGCGTCAAATCACCGCGCACCGGGTTGGGCAACGAGCGGCAGGCTTGCAGCAGCTCACTGTCGATTTCACCGCTCACCAACAATGTCGCAAACACCGGTTGCCCGTCGAGCCCGATTGGTGAGTCGAGCAAACCGTCATCACCGACAATGCGCTGGCGTTCATGCCAGAGTAACTGCCCGTCGCGGCGGATATCCAGCTGCGACTGGAAATGCCCCAGATCAAAGCGCTCTCCACTGGCCGGTCGGCCCAGCGCCACCACATCCCAGTAGAACAATCGGGCGTCGCCCTCAAGGTCGATGGTGCTGCTGAGTTCAGCCTGAGCGGCACTGAAGATGATGGTTTCCTGGGGCAGCCATTCCAGCGTCGCACCTGCCGCGACGTGCAAATCCAGCTTCTGGTAAGCCGGTCCGGCGGCGCGATACCACTTGGCCGCGCCGGGGCTGGTCAATTGGGCCCAGGCATCGGCACCGACATGGACGCTGATGTCCAGCCGGTCACCACCGGCAATCCCGCCCGGCGGGTGGACGATGATGTGCTGGCAGACTTGCGGACCTTCGGCATACAAATGCTTCTGCACCCGCAGCGGGCCTTTGTGCCGGCGCTGGACCGGGCGCGTGCTGTCGCCGAATCGGGCATAGCCGAGCTCCAGCTCGGCAAGCCAGCTGGGAGTGAAGTGGGCGGAAGGGGCAGGTAAATTCATGAATTCTAATTATCGTCAGGACGCTACAGACTAGATCGTAACCAGCCCGCGCACACCTTCGGCTTCCATATTTTCGCCACGGCCTTGTTGGACGATCTCGCCCCGGGACATCACCAGGTACTGATCGGCCAATTCGGCGGCGAAATCGTAAAACTGCTCGACGAGCAAAATTGCCATGTCGCCGCGTGCCGCAAGCTTCTTGATCACCGCGCTGATTTCCTTGATCACCGACGGCTGAATGCCTTCGGTAGGTTCATCGAGAATCAGCAGTCGCGGACGACTGGCCAAGGCGCGGCCGATGGCCAACTGTTGTTGCTGACCGCCGGACAAATCGCCGCCGCGGCGTTGCTTCATTTGCAGCAATACCGGGAACAACTCGTAGATAAACGCCGGAACTTCCTTGGCCTCGGAGCCCGGGAATCGCGACAGGCCCATCAACAGGTTCTCTTCCACCGTCAGCCGGCCGAAGATTTCCCGACCTTGCGGCACGTAAGCGATTCCAGCGTGGACCCGCTGATGCGGTTTGAAACCGGTGATGGTTTTGCCTTCCCAGTTCACTGCGCCTTCTTTGGCGGGCAGCAGGCCCATCAGGCATTTGAGTAGCGTGGTCTTGCCGACGCCGTTACGCCCCAGCAGGCAGGTGACCTCACCGACTTTCACGTCAAACGACAGACCCCGCAGGATGTGGCTGCCGCCGTAATACTGGTGCAGCTTGTCGACTTGTAGCATGTTTGAATTCTCCTCAATTCCCTTTGTAGGAGCGAGCTTGCTCGCGATGAACCTGAGGACGACGCGTTCATTCAGACAGCACGCGTTATCGTTAACGTCCATCGCGAGCAAGCTCGCTCCCACATAAAAGCAACCTCCACAACCCTCAGCGGCCCAGATAAACCTCAATCACTCGCTCGTTGTCCTGCACCTGCTCCAGCGACCCTTCGGCCAGCACACTGCCTTGGTGCAATACAGTGACGTGGTCGGCAATCGAGCCGACGAAGCCCATGTCGTGTTCCACCACCATCAGTGAATGCTTGCCAGCCAGACTCTTGAACAGCTCGGCAGTGAATTCGGTTTCGGCGTCGGTCATGCCTGCTACCGGCTCGTCGAGCAGCAGTAGCTGCGGGTCTTGCATCAACAACATGCCGATCTCGAGAAACTGCTTTTGCCCGTGCGACAGCAAACCTGCCGGACGGTGCACTGAGGCGGTCAACCGGATCGTCTCCAGCACTTCGGCAATACGATCTTTCTGCTCACCATTGAGTGTGGCCCGCAGGCTGGCCCAGACCGACTTGTCGGTTTTCTGCGCCAGTTCAAGGTTTTCGAACACGCTCAACGCTTCGAACACCGTTGGCTTCTGGAACTTGCGACCGATTCCGGATTGGGCAATCTGTACTTCGCTCATCTGCGTCAAATCGAGAGTTTCGCCGAACCAGGCCTTGCCGTGGCTGGGCCGGGTTTTGCCCGTGATCACGTCCATCAGCGTGGTTTTGCCGGCGCCATTGGGGCCGATAATGCAGCGCAATTCGCCGACGCCTATGTACAGGTTCAAATCGTTCAGGGCCTTGAAACCATCGAAGCTGACACTGATGTCTTCCAGGGTCAGGATGGTCCCGTGGCGGGTGTTCAGGCCTTTCTCGGCACGCTGGCCGAGGCCGATTGCGTCGCGGCTGCTGCCGGCGTCCTTATTGGGCTCCGGTGGGAAAAACACCGGTTCGAGCATGAATTCAGCCGTCGCAGTGATTCTCATTGTTCGCCCCTTTTCTTCAGCAGGCCGATCACGCCTTTGGGCAAGTACAGGGTCACCACGATAAACAGTGCGCCGAGGAAGAACAGCCAGTACTCAGGGAACGCCACGGTGAACCAGCTCTTCATGCCATTGACCACGCCCGCGCCAAGCAGCGGACCGATCAGCGTGCCACGCCCGCCAAGGGCGACCCACACTGCCGCTTCGATGGAGTTGGTCGGGGACATTTCGCTGGGGTTGATGATTCCCACTTGCGGCACGTACAAGGCACCGGCCAAACCGCACAGCACTGCGCTTAACACCCAGACAAACAGCTTGAAGCCGCGCGGGTCATAACCGCAGAACATCAGACGGTTTTCCGCGTCACGCAGGGCCGTCAGCACCCGACCAAACTTGCTTTGCGCCAGGCGCCAGCCGATGAACAGGCTGACCACCAGCAACAGCACCGTGGCGACAAATAGCACTGCCCGAGTGCTCGGTTCGGTGATGCCGAAACCGAGAATGCTGCGGAAATTGGTGAAGCCGTTATTGCCGCCAAAACCGGTTTCATTACGGAAGAACAACAGCATTCCGGCGAAGGTCAGGGCCTGGGTCATGATTGAGAAATACACGCCCTTGATCCGCGAGCGGAAGGCGAAAAAACCGAACACCAACGCCAGCAAACCCGGCGCCAACACCACCAGGCACATCGCCCAAAGGAAGCTGCTGGTGCCGGCCCAGTACCAGGGCAACTCGGTCCACGACAGAAAGGTCATGAACGCCGGCAACTCATCGCCCGATGCCTGACGCATCAAGTACATGCCCATGGCGTAACCACCGAGGGCGAAGAACAGGCCATGGCCAAGGGACAGCAACCCGGCGTAACCCCAGACCAGATCCAGCGCCAAGGCGACAATCGCGTAGCAAAGAATCTTGCCCATCAGCGTCAGGGTATACGCCGAGACATGCAGTGGATTATCCGCTGACAACAGGGAGAACAGTGGCAACGCCAGCAGCAGTGCGAGCATCACTCCGCCGACAATCAGAGTGACTTTTGGTCCGGCTTTTTGCGTAGCCGTGAGCATCAGAGGCTGGTTCATCAGTCGATCACCCGTCCTTTCAGTGCGAAGAGTCCTTGCGGGCGTTTCTGGATGAACAGAATGATCAGCGCGAGGATCAGGATCTTGCCGAGCACGGCGCCGATCTGCGGTTCAAGAATCTTGTTGGCGATGCCCAGGCTGAAGGCCGCCAGCACGCTACCGGCCAGTTGGCCAACACCGCCGAGCACCACCACCAGAAATGAATCGATGATGTAGCTCTGGCCCAGGTCCGGTCCGACGTTGCCGACCTGACTCAACGCGACCCCGCCGAGCCCTGCGATGCCCGAACCAAGGCCGAAGGCGAGCATGTCCACGCGTCCGGTGGGCACGCCACAGCAGGCGGCCATGTTGCGGTTCTGAGTCACCGCGCGCACGTTCAGGCCGAGGCGGGTCTTGTTCAACAGCAACCAGGTCAGCACCACAACGAACAGGGCGAACGCGATGATGACGATGCGGTTGTACGGCAGCACCAGGTTCGGCAGCACTTGAAGGCCGCCAGACAACCAGGCCGGGTTGGCGACTTCGACGTTCTGTGCACCGAACACCAAACGCACCAACTGGATCAACATCAGGCTGATGCCCCAGGTCGCCAGCAGGGTTTCCAAAGGGCGGCCGTAGAGGTGGCGAATCACCGTGCGCTCGAGAATCATGCCGATCCCGGCCGTCACAAAAAACGCCACCGGCAGCGCCACCAGCGGATAGAACTCGATGGCTTGCGGGGCGAAGCGCTGGAGCAGCAACTGCACCACATAAGTCGAGTAGGCACCGAGCATCAGCATTTCGCCGTGGGCCATGTTGATGACGCCGAGCAGGCCGAAAGTGATCGCCAGTCCGAGCGCCGCGAGTAGCAGAATCGAACCCAGGGACATGCCGCTGAAAGCCTGACCGAGCATCTCGCCGACCATCAGTTTGCGTTTGACCTGTGCCAGGCTGGTTTCGGCGGCAGTGCGAACCGTCACGTCGGCTTCAACCCCCGGTTCCAGCAAGCCTTCAAGGCGTGTGCGGGCCAGCGGGTCACCGGTTTCGCCAAGCAACCTTACGGCTGCCAGACGTACGGCGGGATCACTGTCGACCAGTTGCAGGTTAGCCAACGCCAGGCTCAGAGCAGCGTGAACGCTTTCGTCTTTTTCTCCGGCGAGTTGCTGGTCGAGGAGTTTCAGCTGCGCCGGTTTGGCACTTTTTTGCAGTTGCTGCGCGGCGGTCAGACGCACCTTGGCGTCAGTGGCGAGCAGTTGATGACTGGCCAACGTGGTGTCGATCAGACCGCGCAGGCGGTTGTTCAGACGCAAAGTTTTGGCTTCGCCGTCGAGGGTCAGCTGGCCTTGTTGCAAGGCGTTGATCAGTTCGATACGGGCTGGGTCGGGCTGCGCGGCCCAGGTCTCCAGCAGCTTGGCTTGCTGGACGGGATTGGCCGCGACGAAGTCTTCGGCGTCGCCGGCGTGAGCGGCTATCGGCAATAACAGCGCGAGGGCGAGGATGAAGCGGTAGAGGGCAGTGGGCATATCAATGTCCTTGAAGGTGTCCGGTTACCTGGCGGTAAACCTGGACACTGTAGGAGCGAGCTTGCTCGCGATAAGGTCCGCAGGACCTTCGGCTATGGCCGTTTTTACGACCGCTTCGCGGCCGATCGCGAGCAAGCTCGCTCCTACAGGGAATTGCATCAGGCTCGGGGCCCGGATCAGTTGCTCTTCACCGCATAATCCGGCCTCTTGTCGTTACCCGGAATGAACGGGCTCCACGGCTCGGCGCGGATCGGGCCGTCGGTCTGCCAGACCACCGAGAACTGACCGTCAGCTTGAATCTCGCCAATCATCACCGGCTTGTGCAGGTGGTGGTTGGTCTTGTCCATGGTCAGGGTGTAACCCGACGGCGCGGCGAAGGTCTGGCCGGCCAGGGCTTCACGAACCTTGTCGACGTCGGTGGACTTGGCCTTTTCCGCCGCCTGCGCCCACATGTGGATGCCGACGTAAGTGGCTTCCATCGGGTCGTTGGTCACGGCTTTATCCGCGCCCGGCAGGTTGTGTTTCTTGGCGTAGGCTTTCCAGTCGGCGACGAATTTTTTGTTGACCGGGTTCTCCACCGATTCGAAGTAGTTCCACGCGGCGAGGTTGCCCACCAGCGGCTTGGTGTCGATGCCGCGCAGCTCTTCTTCGCCGACCGAGAACGCCACGACCGGGACGTCGGTGGCTTTCAGGCCCTGGTTGGCCAGCTCTTTATAGAACGGCACGTTGGAGTCGCCGTTCACGGTGGAGATCACCGCAGTCTTGCCGCCGGCCGAGAATTTTTTTATGTTGGCGACGATGGTCTGGTAATCGCTGTGGCCGAACGGGGTGTAGACCTCTTCGATGTCCTTGTCCGCCACGCCTTTGGAATGCAGGAACGAGCGCAGGATTTTGTTAGTGGTGCGCGGGTAAACGTAGTCGGTGCCCAGCAGGAAGTAACGCTTGGCGCTGCCGCCTTCTTCGCTCATCAGGTATTCCACCGCCGGAATTGCCTGCTGGTTCGGTGCCGCGCCGGTGTAGAAGACGTTCGGCGACATCTCTTCGCCTTCGTACTGCACCGGGTAGAACAGCAGACCGTTGAGTTCTTCGAACACCGGCAATACCGATTTACGTGACACCGAGGTCCAGCAGCCAAACACCACGGCGACCTTGTCCTGTGTCAGCAACTGCCGGCCTTTTTCGGCGAACAGCGGCCAGTTCGAGGCGGGATCCACGACCACCGGTTCCAGCATCTTGCCGTTGACGCCGCCCTTGGCGTTGATCTCGTCAATGGTCATCAGCGCCATGTCTTTAAGCGAGGTTTCAGAGATCGCCATGGTCCCCGACAACGAGTGCAGGATCCCGACCTTGATGGTCTCGGCGGCCTGGATACTCCAGGTCATGCCCATTGCGGCAATCGATGCCGACAGAGTGAAAGCCTTGATCAAGCTACGACGCTTCATTGTGCGATCTCCATGAATTTAAGATTTTTCTTGGTTGGCAGATGTGAACGCTGAAGGAGCTTTTGCAAGGGCTGTGCCCAGTCGGCGAAAGGCAAGGAAATGTCGTATTAGAGGGGTTGCGCCGTTTGGCGGCGCACCATGAAGGGACGTGTCTGGCGCGTTGGTGCGTTGAGGCGCGCCACATTAGGGCGCAGAACTTACGGACAACACTGGCTCAATGTGGGAGCGAGCCTGCTCGCGATAGCGGTGTGTCAGCCGCGGTGATGTTAGAGATGCCGTCGCCATCGCGAGCAGGCTCGCTCCCACAGGTTCGGTGCTGGTTCAACGTCGGCGCATCAGACCGATGAAGAACAGACCACCAATCGCAGCGGTAGCGACGCCAATCGGCATGTCTTCAGGCGCGATCAGCGTGCGCGCCGCCACATCGACCCACACCAGAAAAACACTGCCGAGCAACACGCACACCGGCAGCAATCGCCGATGTTCGGCGCCGACCAATCGACGGGCGATGTGCGGCACCATCAGTCCGACAAAACCGATCGAACCGCTGATGGATACCAGTACGCCGGTCATCAGCGAGGCGATCAAAAACACCCGCAAACGCACGGTGCGGGCATTCTGACCCAGGGTCACGGCCGTCTGTTCGCCGGCCATCAAGGCGTTCAGCGGGCGCGCCATGCCCAGCAGCAAAATCAGCCCGAGCAATACGCTGGCGGCAGGAATCGCCAGCAGTTCCCAGCGCGCCAGACCGAGGCCACCGAGCATCCAGAACATCACCGCCGAGCTTGCCCGGTGATCGCCAAGAAACAACAGCAGGTTGGCGATTGCCATCATCACGAAGGACACCGCGACGCCGCACAGCAGCAGGCGATCACTGTCCAGACGACCATTGCGATTGGCAATGGCCAGGACCACCAGCATGCTCAGCAATGCACCGATAAACGCCGCGATCGGCAGGGTCAGCAGCCCGACGATTTCGCCGACATGCAGCACCACGATCACTGCGCCCAGCGTGGCGCCGGAAGTCACGCCCAGCAGGTGTGGGTCGGCCAGCGGGTTGCGGGTTACCGCTTGCAGCACCGCGCCAATCAATGCCAGGCCGGCGCCCACCAGCGCACCGAGCAACATCCGCGGCACGCGAATCAGCCAGACGATGTGTTCCTGCCCGGCACTCCAGCTCACTTCGCCGAGACCGAACGCCTTGTACAGCAGGATCCGCCAGACCACGTCCACCGGCACCCGGGCCGAACCAAAACCGAGCGAGACCACGCAGGACACCAGCAGCAGCGCGCCGAGACTGATCAGCAGCAAGGCATAACGACGATTGATCATTCGCCGTGGAAACCCTTGGCCATGGTTTCAATCGCCGCGACGTTGTCGATTCCCGGTGTGGCCTGGACATAGGGGATGACGATGAAACGCTGATTTTTGATCGCGTCCACCGATTGCAGCGCCGGGTTGTTTTCCAGGAACTGCTGCTTTTGCTCGGCGCTGACTTCGCCATAGTCGACGATCACGATCACTTGCGGATTGCGCTCGACTACATTCTCCCAGTTGACCCGGGTCCAGCTGGCGTCGACGTCATCGAGTATGTTGCGCCCGCCAGCGGCGTCGATCAGCGCTTGTGGCATACCGAGGCGGCCGGAAGTCATGGCGCGGTCTTCGCCGCTGTCGTAGAGGAACACCCTGGGTTTTTCGGCAGGCAGGTCCTTCTGAACGTCGGCGACCTGTTCCTGCATCTGCGCGATCAACTGGTTGGCGCGGTCCTGCACGTCGAAAATCTTCCCGAGGTTGCGCAGGTCGTTGTAAGTGTCCTCCAGCGTGGCCGGCGGACGCTTCATCACGAAGGCGCAGGACTCGGTCAGTTCGTAGACGTTGATCCCCAGCGGGCGGAGGGTCTGCGGCGTCAGATCGCCGCCCACGCGCATGCCGTAATCCCAACCGGCGAAGAAGAAATCGACGTTGGCGTTGAGCAGGGTTTCCACCGACGGATATTTGCTCGCCAGTTCCGGCAAACCGTCGAGGATGGTCTGCATCTCGGGTGTCACGGCTTTCCAGCCACTGATGCCGCTGTACCCGGCCATGCTCGGCTTGAGGCCGAGGGCGAGCATCATTTGAGTCATGTTGATGTCGTGACTGAGGGCGTGTTTCGGCGCATGCTTAAAGGTCACCTGCCGGTTGCAGCTCTGGATCGTCAGCGGGTAATGGGTGGCCTCGGCGAATGCTTGGGCCGTGCCCGATAGCAAAGCGATGGACAGGCTGGTACGCAGCAGGGAACGCAAAATCATGGTTGGGTTATCCAGGTGATTCGTGGGTAGCCGGACAGCGGATGTTGATCGATCAGGGCCTCGACACCGAACACCTCGCGCAGCAAGGGGACGGTCAGCACTTCGCTCGGTGTACCGCTGGCGACGATGCGCCCGCCGTTGATGACGTACAGCCGATCACAAAATGCTGCAGCGAGATTCAGGTCGTGGATGCTGGCGAGGGTGCCGATCCGCAAGCGTTTGACCAGTTGCAACAACTCCAGTTGATAGCGTGGGTCGAGGTGGTTGGTCGGCTCGTCGAGGATCAGCAACTGCGGTTGCTGAGCCAGGGCGCGGGCGAGGATTACCCGCTGCTTTTCACCGCCGGACAAGGTGGCGAAAGCGTGGTCCTCGAAGCCCAGCAGGCCGACCGATTCCAGCGCTTGCCGGCTGATGCGGCGGTCTTCCCGGGTGTCGCCGTCGAACAGAGCTTTGTGCGGCGTGCGCCCCATGGCGACCACTTCATCGACAGTCAGGCCAAAGGCATCGGGGAATTCTTGCAGCACCACCGCGATGCGTTGCGCGCACCAGCGAGGCGACTGCTTCCATACATTGTGATGTTCGAGTTTGACCTCGCCGCTTTCCGGTTTGCTGAAGCGATAAGCACAACGCAACAGGCTGGTTTTGCCGCTGCCGTTAGGCCCGATCAAACCAACGAACTCACCCGCGGCCACCTGCAGGTTGGCCTCACGCAGTTGAAACTGGTGATGACAATGGCCATGGCCTAGAGGTGTCCAGGTCAGGTTGGTGAGGTTCAGCGAGGTCATGCGGTTTTCTTTTCGTTGAGAAATTTTGCGGGCCGGCATTGTAGGGCCTACAAAGCCTTTTCATGTATCTCGCAGTCTTCAGGTTGAAGATGAGGCCGACTCGGTTTTCCCCGTTCGTCGTGACAGCAGTACCCGATCGAAGAGCCACACCACGATCAACGACGCCCCCACCAACGGAAATGCCACGGCCAATGCGAACATGATGAGCATCGCGGTTTTCCACTTCGGCAGGTCATGGCGCAATGGCGGAACACCGAGCCGACCTTGTGGACGGCGCTTCCACCAGATCACCATACCGCTGACGGCGCTGAGCAAAATCATCAGGCACACCAGCAGGACCACGATCTGATTGAACGCTCCGAACATCTTGCCTTCATGCAGCATCACGCCCATTTCCGTGGTGCGGGCGACGTTGCTGTAGTGCTGCCAACGCACATCGGCAAGTACGCGGCCGGTGTATTGATCGACATGCAGCGTCGCGTCGTTGCGTGGGTCGTCGGCGAACACGGCGATGGTGAAAACACCCGTGGCGGTGGTCGGGAAGGTGATGCTGTAGCCCGGTTCTACCTGACGTTGGACGGCAATGTTCTGCACGTCTTGCAACGAGATTGTCGGCGCGGCCGCAGCGGTTGAGTTGCCTGTGTGAGCCATGTGTTCGGCATGGTCGCCGGACATCGGCATCGGTGTGTTTTCCATGGCCCACGGCACGGTCTGACGCGTCGGGGTATTGAGGCTGCGAGCCTCTTGATCGGACTTCGGCACCTCGTTCCACATGGCCGCCGGGAAACGGTTCCAGAGCTCGGCGTATTGCTTGCCCCAGAAGCCGGTCCAGGTCATGCCACTGAGCAGCATCACCAGCAGAAATGCCGCGCCCCAGAAACCGGTCACCGCATGCAGGTCGCGCCAGAACAAGCGCCCGCGATTGCTCAATCGCGGCCATAACACGCCGGCCGACGACTTGCCTCGCGGCCACCACAGGTACAGGCCGGAAACCACCAGCATGATGCCCCAGCCAGCCGCTAGCTCGACCAACCGATCACCCACGGTGCCGATCATTAACTCGCCATGAATGGCGCGGGCGATGGCTTGCAGGTTTTTCTTGGCGTCCTGGTCGCCGAGGACTTCTCCGCGATACGGATCGATGAAGACGTTCAGTTCATGACCGTCGTTTTGCACCACGAACTGTGCGCTACGTTCCGCGTTGACCGGCGGCAGGTATTGCTTGATCTGCCCCTGTGGATAAGCGATCTGCACGCGTCGAAGTTGTTCGTCGGCACTGAGGTTGTGATGCCCGGCCGGGACGTTCAGCAGGTTGCCGTACATCAACGGGTCGAGCTGGGGCTTGAACAGGTAGATGATCCCGGTCAGGGCCAGCATCACCATGAACGGCGCGACGAACAGCCCGGCATAGAAATGCCAACGCCAGGCCAGGTTGTAGAAAGACACTTTAGGTTGACTCATCAGGAGCGCTCCGCTTTGGCATGGATCTGTTGTTTTTTTTGCGACCGCGTTACGGCCACTTCATCAATATGTATTTTCGAGCTCAATCGCATACTCCTGTAGCAGCTGGCGAAGCCTGCGTTCGGCTGCGAAGCAGTCGTAGAACCGCAGAACGCGGTTATTCAGGTAGAAGGCGTCGCCTGAATTACGACCGCTGCGCAGCCGAACGTAGCCTTCGGCAACTGCTACAGGGGGCGATGTCTTTTTGCTTCTAGAAACTCATATCCACCTTGGTCCAGAGCGTGCGCCCCGGTTCGTTGATGGCTTGCGGGTCATTGGCCGGGAAACCGAACCCGGCATTCCCGGCCAGGTTCAGGTGCTCGGAGTACGCCTTGCCGAACAGGTTGTCGACGCCCGTGCTGACCTTGAAGTTTTTGTTGATGCGGTACGCGCCGTTAAGCGAGAACACACCGAAGCCTGAGCTTGTGTCGAAGTCCTTGCCGACCACGTTGCCTTTGTTCTGATCGATGCGGTTTTGCGCTGCGACCACCCGCCACAAGGCGCCGGCACTCCAGTTGTCCTGGCTGTAAGTCAGGCCGAAACGCGTATCCAGTGGCGGCATTTGCGGCAGGGCATTGCCATCGCTGCTGTTCTTGCCCCAGGCGTAGGCGAGGGTCGCATCGGCCTTCCAGTTGGACGTGAGTTGGTACGCCGCACCGAGCTCGCCGCCCATGATCCGCGCGTCGATGTTCTCGGCTTGCGAGGTCGCGCCCATCATCCCGGGCGTATAGTCGAACAGGATGTAATCACGCACTTGCCCGACATAGCCGGAGGCCCAAGCTTGGAGCTCCTCGGTTTTGTACTGCAGGCCGAAGTCGAGCTGGGTGGTCTTTTCCGGCTTGATCGAGTCGAAGGCATTCACTGAGCCGACGGGCCCGGACTTGGGCGAGAACAGCTCCCAGTAATCCGCAAAGCGCTGCACATGACCTAGCCCTGCGTAGAGTGTGGTCGGGCTGTCGGCCAGGTCGTGCTCGTAGCGCACAAAGCCGCTGGGCAGCGTGTCGGCGCGGGTTTCGTCGGCGGTCGGGTTCGGCTTGGCCATCATCCCGGAGCCCGTGGTCTGGCGCAAATCCTTGGCTGCAGCGCGGTCCAGACGCGCGCCGGTGATCACTCGATCACGGTCGGCGGCGTACCAGGTCAGTTCGCTGAAGACCCCGTAGTTGTGGAAGTCGGCGTCCTTGTTGCGCGGCAAGTCCTGATAGGTGTTAATCCCCATGCTGGCGCGCTGACGGTGTTCGTTGGTCTGCGCATCGATGCCGCTGATCAACTGCACATCGGCCCAGCGCCAGGTGGCTTTGATCCGTGCGCCGAGGGTGCGCCGGTCGACGTTGGAGGCCATGGGCCCGGCCATCATCCCGGTACCGGAGGGTGTGCGCAGGGTGTAGTTGTCCATCACGTGGTCGGCGTAGTTGTAGTAGACCTGGGCTTCGACCTTATCCAGCACGTCACCGATATTGGACTTTTCGAAGCGCAGCCCCAGGCTCTCGCGCTTGAACTGTGAACCGTCCATGCCGCGACCGGCAGAACGCGCCTCGCCATCACCCTTGCCAGCCGTCAGCTCCAGTAGGGTATCGGCGTCCGGGGTCCAACCGACCGCGACGTCGCCGTTCCACTTGTCATAGCGTGACGGCACGGTGTCGTTGTTGCCGTCCTTGTAATCATCGGAGTGGGCCTGATTGCCGATCACCCGGACATAACCCAGCGGGCCGCCAGCGGCCGCATCGACGACTTTATCGAAGCGGCCATTGGAGCCGGCCAGCACGCTGGCATTCACCCGTGTGCCCAACTCGCCGAAACTCTCCGGTTCACGATCAAAGAGCACCGTCCCGGCGGACGCGCCGGGGCCCCAGAGCACAGTTTGCGGGCCTTTGATCACCGTCAGGCGGTCGTAGGTTTCCGGTGAAATATACGAGGTCGGCGCGTCCATTCGGCCGGGACAGGCGCCGAGTATCATGCCGCCATTGGTGAGGATGTTCAGCCGCGAGCCGAACATGCCGCGCAGCACCGGGTCGCCGTTGGTGCCGCCGTTGCGCACCAAGGCAAAGCCGGGAATGGTCTTCAGGTAGTCGCCACCGTCGCTCGCCGGCACGGGTTGACGCGGGTCTTTCGGGTTGGTGACCACCGTCAGCGGCGAGCTAGGGGCGATGGCGGTGATCACCGTCGGGCTCAATTCGTTTGTATCTTGGGCGTGTTCATCGGCTTGCTCGGCCGCCAAAACCAGCGGTGTCAGCAGCGCGCCGCAGAGTACGGCGATGGCCTGTTTGAAGCGAAGACCTGGCTCGTTCAGGGCCAAAAGAGAATGTGCCGGAGTAAAGCGCAAGCGGGTGTCAGCAGAAAACCTGGACATAAAGGTTCCATCAATCAATCGTAAACAACACGGCCAGCAGCCTGCGGCTGTCTTTTCTACAGTCGGCCGGGTGATGTGGGGTGCGGGTGCTTACGTGACGATGGGCGGGGCGCGGGTGCGGGCACCGGGGAAGACCGTCTGCCGGGCATGACCCAGGCGCGGGGAAGGGCTGATGAAACCAGTAGGCGGCGGAGTATTGAACACCGCGAATGACTGGCTGCCGGGCAGCGCAGGACAGTTGAACAGCAGACTGCAGTACCCGCACTTCTCCCAGAGCATTTGATGCTCGGCAGGCGCCTTGGCGGGTTTTGAGTCGTGTTGCGAAGAGCCGTGGCAGCCGGGCTCGTCCATGCGCATGTCCATCGACATGTTCATCGGCATGGCATGATTCATCGGCATCGCTTGGGAAATCAGCGGACCGATAAAGATCATCAGCATGGCGAACAGGCTGATCCAGCTGCCGCGTTTGACTCGCAATGAGTGTCGAGGCGGCACTGATCGCCTGACGCTTGGCGAGCGCAGGACGTTCACAGGTGTTGTGGTCTGTGATTACTGGGCGTGCATGTGCTCTTGCATGCCATCGGGCGCTTGTTTCTGCACTGCGACCTCAACCGTTACGTCACCGGACTTTTCGAAATGCAGGGTCAGCGGGAAGCGCTTTCCGTCGATCAGCAGGCTGCGGTCTTTGAGCTCCAGGAGCATCACGTGATACGCCATCGGAGCGAAGGTGATCTCACCGCCGGCAGGAATTTCCACGCTGGGCACTTGCTGCATTTTCATCAGATCGCCTTGCATCACATGCTCGTGCAGCTGAGCCAGGCCTGCAATCGGCGAGGCCACGCTGAGCAGGCGGTCTGCGGTTTTACCGTTGTTGTGAATGACGAAATAAGCCGCGACAGTCGGGGCATTCGGCGGCAGCTCCTGCGACCACGGATGAGCGATGTGCAACTCGCCGGCAGCGTATTCGTGAGCATTGGCAAAGCAGGCAGGCAACAGCAACGCGGCGAGAAGCAAAGACTGCTTCACCAGGGATTGTTTCAACATGGCAGTTCTCCAGAACGATTCAAAACGCAGATCAATTGCGAGTAGGAATCAGACCAGAGGGGAAGCGCGGGGATTGAGACTCGGCCATTGCTGGCGCGGTGTGGGTGTTTCGAGTGAGTAAGATGGCAGGCTTTGGCTGGATTCAAATCGAGCGAAATACAGCTGCGGCACATGCCCCGGCAACGCCACCAACGGCGCCGAGCCCGAACAGCACCAGCAATGCTGCATGTTGGAGTGATCGTCGTTTTGCGGCGCTTTTTGCTCAAACGTACCCAGCGAAATCGCCACCAGTCTGGTGCCACTGGAAGAGCAGAAACTGCCCCACAACAACTGCTCGGCAGGTGACTGATTCGCAGCCTGTGCCATCGCCCCGGAAATCGGCATGGCGAGCATGTTGAACAGCACTGCGAAGCAGGCGATCCAGGCAAGTGCAAGCCGTTGTCGGGACATCGGTCAGATCCGTTGAGGTGGACGATCAAGCGGGGTATTTAGCCTGATCAAGGGCGATAAGTAAAAAGACCGCGTGCGGTTTGGTGTCGCAGTGCTTTGGTCAGCAGCTGCAAAGGCCTGCGCGCGACTTCTGGCTCACCGTTTCGAAAGAGTGTAGCGGCTTCGATTCGTAATGCCTGGGCGAATACCGGTTTTGGCCCGGCACAGGTGTCGTGATCGACGCGGTCCAATGTGGGAGCTGGCTTGCCTGCGATCGAGTGCGCAGCACTCGCAATGATGACTGCCGCACAGAAGTTTAATGGGGTAGCAGATAACCTTGCTGTGTCAGCGCCTCGAGCGTATTGGCGACAGTCCCAAACTCCCGCTCAACCCCCCCCAACTCCGGCCTTTTCAAAATCAACACCGGGACCCCACGTTCCCGCGCCACTTCCAGCTTGGGCTCGGTGGCAGTGCTGCCGCTGTTTTTGCTGATCAGCACATCGATCTGGCACCGTTCGAACAGCATCCGCTCATCGTCGATCAAAAAAGGCCCGCGAGCGCCGATGACTTCGCAGCGCTCATTGCCGGGATACGGATCGAGCGCGCGCAAGGTCCAGAATTGCCCGTCCGGGATTTCATCCAGATGCTGCAACGGCTCGCGACCAAGGGTGAACAGCGGACGTTTGAAGGGTTTGAGCGCTTCAACCAACTCGGCCCAATCGCTGACTTCCCGCCAGTCATCACCCGCCTGTGCTTGCCACGCCGGGCGTCGTAGTGCCCAACAGGGGATGCCACTCAGTTGCGCAGCGGTCGCGGCGTTCTGGCTGATTTGCGCGGCGTAGGGATGGGTGGCGTCCAGCAGCAAGTCGATGCCTTCGTCCTGGATAAACTGTGCCAGGCCTGTCGCGCCGCCATAGCCGCCGACGCGGACCTGGCAGGTCAAGTCAGTCGGCACGCGGCCGACGCCCGCTAGGCTATAGACATGTTGCGGGCCAAGGGTACGGGCAATCGCCAAGGCTTCGGTGACGCCGCCGAGCAGCAGCAAACGTTTCATTGAAAACCTCCGGCATGACCGACGATGCCGCCCTGACGATCGATGGCAAACACCTCGACTTGAACCTGCGCAGGAACCACGCTGCGGGCGAAGTCCAGCGCGTGCTGGCACACGGCGTCGCCAAGGGAGATGCCCGCGGCGCTGGCCATGGCCAAGGCTTGTTGACTGGTATTGGCTTCGCGGATGGCGTGTTGCAAGGTGTCATCAGCACCGACGTCCGCAGCCCATTGCGCCAGCTGCGGTAGGTCGATGCTCGAATGACGGCTGTGCAAGTCCATGTGTCCGGCAGCGAGTTTGCTGATCTTGCCGAAGCCGCCACAAATGCTGAGTTTATCCACAGGCACTTTGCGCAGGTGCTTGAGCACCGCACCGACGAAGTCGCCCATTTCGATCAGGGCGATTTCCGGTAAGTCGTAGACGCGGCGCATGGTGTCTTCGCTGGCGTTGCCGGTGCACGCAGCGATGTGCATAAAACCATTGGTCGTGGCGACGTCGATTCCTTGGTGGATCGAGGCGATATAGGCCGCGCAGGAAAACGGACGGACAATACCGCTGGTGCCGAGAATCGACAGCCCGCCGAGGATGCCCAGCCGTGGGTTCATGGTTTTCAGTGCCAGGGCTTCGCCGCCCTCGACGTTGACCGTGACCTCAAAACCGCCGCCGTAATGGTGCTCTTGCGCCAACTGCAGCAGGTGATCGGTGATCATCTTGCGCGGCACCGGGTTGATCGCCGGTTCGCCGACGCCCAAAACCAATCCCGGCCGAGTGACCGTGCCAACGCCAAATCCTGCACTGAAACGTATGCCTGGTTCGGCACTCAAACGCACGTGGGAATAGAGCAACGCGCCGTGGGTGACGTCCGGATCATCGCCAGCATCCTTGATTGTTCCGGCTTCGGCGCCGTCTTCGGTCAGGCGGCAAAACTCCAGGCGCATCTGCACGTACTTGCCTTTGGGCAGGACGATTTCCACGGCATCGTTACTGATACCGCTGAGCAACAACCGGGCGGCGGCGAGGCTGGTGGCGGTGGCGCAGCTGCCAGTGGTCAGGCCGCTGCGCAGCGGTGCGGGTTGTTCGGCGGTTTCGTCACGCATCGAAGGGTTTCGTCACTTCTAATAGCGTAATCGGCAACGCCTGGCGCCAGGTATCGAAATCTCCCAAGGGCTGTGCTTGAGCGATATGAATGCGGGTCAGTTCACCGCCATGCTGTTCGCGCCAAGCCATCAAGGTCATTTCGCTTTGCAAGGTGACGGCGTTGGCGATCAACCGGCCACCGGGGCGCAGCTGCTCCCAACACGTATCGAGCACGCCATCGCGGGTGACGCCGCCGCCAATGAAAATTGCATCCGGTCGCTCCAGACCTGCCAGCGCTTGCGGCGCGCTGCCGCGAATCAATTGCAACCCGGGCACGCCGAGGGCATCGCGATTATGTTCGATCAGTTGCTGACGACCGTCATCGGCCTCGATGGCCAAGGCGCGACAGCTGGGGTGAGCGCGCATCCATTCAATGCTGATCGAGCCGCTGCCGGCGCCGACATCCCACAGCAACTCGCCAGGCACCGGGGCCAGACGGGCGAGGGTGATGGCGCGAACGTCACGTTTGGTCAGTTGCCCATCGTGTTTGAAGGCTGAATCCGGCAACCCGGCGAG
Organism: Pseudomonas sp. F220; assembly: GCF_057813935.1. NCBI lineage: Bacteria > Pseudomonadati > Pseudomonadota > Gammaproteobacteria > Pseudomonadales > Pseudomonadaceae > Pseudomonas > Pseudomonas sp. F220. Next base: position 76,040 of record NZ_JBVASJ010000001.1, on the reverse strand, counting down.
TCGCGACAACCGTGGTGCACTGGGGTCGGCGAGACAGTCTATGGCGACCAGGTTCAGATCTGCGATGGACGCCTCGCTCCAGTTGTTGGCGATGCCGTCGACACGTCGTTCAGCGGGGCCACCCAAATGCTCCAGCACCGTGATCCGGCTCGGCCCGAACCCCCGCTCACGTAACAGCGCGGCGATGGTGGCGGGGCTTTGGCCGTCGTTGCTCAGTACCAGCAGGCGAACGCCGCTAAAGAGTTGTGCGCTCAGCGCCGCGACCGGGCGGGCGACCACCGAGAGCGTCACCACCTCTTGCAGCGGCCAGCCCAATCGAGCCGCCGCCAGTGAATAGGAGGACGGCGCGGACAACACCTGCATCTCATCGCCTGCCACCTGCCGCGCCAGGCTCGCGCCGACGCCGAATAGCATGGGGTCACCGCTGGCCAGTACGCAGACTGGCTCGCCGCGCTGCGCCAGCACTGGCTCCAGGGAGAACGGGCTGGACCACAGTTGACGCTCACCACGGATGCACACCGGCAACAAATCCAGTTGCCGCTGGCCGCCAAAAATCCGTGAAGCGCCCAGCAGAGCGCGTCGGGCGCTCTTGCCCAGACCGCTGAAGCCGTCTTCGCCGATTCCCACTACTGTCAGCCAGGGCAGCATCTATATTCCTCAAACTGTACGTTCCGACGGGCAGGCTTTTCATGCCTTCGGACAAAGCAGGCATAATACCGCGCCTTCGCCCGCGAAGTGCTTCTACCTCTCAGCCGGTTGCCCCTTTGAACGAACGTCAGATGTCCACCGCCTTACGCCCCTCGGCCTGTCCGGGGTTGCTGCGTATCGTCCCGGCATTGGACGGCGGCATCTGTCGGATCAAGCTGGCTGGCGGTTCGATTAGCGCGGCGCAAGCCTGTGCGGTGGCCGACGCGGCCGAGCGTTACGCCGGTGGCGTGATCGAGGCGACCAACCGCGCCAACCTGCAGATTCGCGGGATTGGCAGCGAGCAGACGGCATTGATCCACAGCCTGCTCGCCGCCGGTCTCGGCCCGACCACGGCGGCTGGTGACGATGTACGCAATCTGATGCTCAGCCCAAGCGCCGGGATCGACCGACGCATGCTGATCGACACTCGGCCGCTCGCCGAGCAGATTCTCGCCACTCTGCAAAACCATGAGCGCTTCCACGACTTGTCGGCCAAGTTCGCTGTGCAGCTCGATGGCGGCGAAGCGCTGACAATGCTCGAACATCCTCATGATCTGTGGCTGTCGGCGGGTGAGTTGAACGGTGAGTTGCTGCTGGCCTTCGGTTTGGCGGGTTGTCCGATAGACCAACCATTGGCCGCAGTGCCGCTCGCTCAAGGGCATGAATTGGTGGTCGCGGTGCTGGAGCTGTTTCTCGACCTGGCTCGCCCGGAGCAGACACGCATGCGCCATCTGCTGGCAGAACTGCCGGTGGATAACTTTTTACAGATGTTGGCCGAGCGCTTGAGTGTGCCGTCAATCGCTATCAATGACTGGCAGCGGCCGCACGCGCCGAAGCTGTTGCATACCGGCACTTATCCACAGCGCGAAACGGGGCGTGTCTATGTCGGCGCAGTCACGCCTTTGGGTCGCCTCGATCCGGCGATGCTCTGCGGTGCTGCGCAACTGGCCAGCGAGTTCGGTGATGGCAGCCTGCGGTTTACCCCTTGGCAAAGCCTGCTGTTACCCAATATCCGCACGCAAGATGCGTCTGAAGTGACGCAACGCCTGCAACAACTCGGTTTGCTGTGTTCGACCGATCAGGCGTTGGCGCAGTTGATCGCCTGCACCGGCTCAAGTGGCTGCGGCAAAGGCCTGGCCGACACCAAGGGCGATGCGCTGCAATTGGCTGCGCTGCTGCAACGCCAAGGCATTGCGTTGAACGTTCATCTGTCCGGCTGCCCGCGTTCGTGCGCCGCCGCGCACAGTGCGCCAGTTACCTTGTTGGCCGTCGCCTCCGGCCAATACGATCTCTATTTTCGCGATGCAGGGCAGCCGGGTTTCGGCGCCCTGCACGCGCGCAACCTCACTATTGAAGCGGCAGGCGCATTGCTCGACGCCTGCCCACGGAGCAACGTTGATGCTTGATTACATCCGCGACGGTCAGGAGATCTATCGCAACTCCTTCGCGATCATTCGCGCCGAGGCCCGCCTGGACCGAATCCCGGCCGACCTGGAAAAACTCGCGGTACGCGTCATCCACGCCTGCGGGATGGTCGACGCGATCGATGGTCTGCAATTCTCCCCGGGTGCGGGCAAGGCCGGGCGCGATGCGCTGGCCGCCGGTGCGCCGATTCTCTGCGATGCGCGAATGGTCTCCGAGGGTGTGACCCGCGCGCGTTTGCCCGCCAACAATCAGGTGATCTGCACCCTGCGCGATGAGAGCGTGCCGGACCTTGCGCGCGAGCTTGGCAACACCCGTTCAGCGGCCGCACTGGAACTCTGGCGTCCGCATCTGGGAGGCAGTGTGGTGGTGATCGGCAACGCGCCGACCGCGTTGTTCTATTTGCTGGAAATGCTCGATGCCGGCGCGCCGAAACCGGCATTGATTCTCGGCTTTCCGGTGGGTTTCGTCGGCGCCGCCGAGTCCAAGGCCATGCTCGCCGCGGATAGCCGTGGCGTGCCCTTTGTGATCATGCAAGGCCGACTGGGCGGCAGCGCCATGGCCGCCGCCGCTGTCAACGCCCTCGCTACGGAGATCGAATGATGCAGCAACCTGGACGCTTGATTGGCCTGGGCGTCGGCCCGGGTGACCCGGAGCTGATTACGGTTAAAGCCCTGCGCCTGCTGCGCGAATCGCCGGTGGTGGCGTACTTTGTCGCCAAGGGCAAAAAGGGCAATGCCTTCGGTATCATCGAAGCTCACCTGCAAGACGCGCAAACCTTGCTGCCGCTGGTCTACCCGGTGACCACCGAAGCACTGCCGGCGCCGTTGTCTTATGAGCAAGTGATTAGCGATTTCTACGACGCTGCCAGCGAGGAAGTCGCCGCGCATCTGAATGCAGGCCGCGACGTGGCGGTGATCTGCGAAGGCGACCCGTTCTTCTACGGCTCCTACATGTACCTGCATGACCGTCTGGCCGAGCGCTACGACGCCGAGGTGGTACCGGGCGTGTGCTCGATGCTCGGCGGCGCTTCGGTGCTCGGTGCGCCGTTGGTGTATCGCAATCAGAGCCTGTCGGTGTTGTCCGGTGTGTTGCCCGCCGAAGACCTCAAGCGCCGTTTGGCCGATGCTGACGCGGCGGTCATCATGAAGCTGGGGCGCAACTTCCCCAAGGTTCGTCAGGTACTGGAAGAACTAGGGCTGGCGAATCGGGCTCTGTATGTCGAGCGTGCAACCATGGCCAACCAGAAGATCGTGCCACTGGATCAGGTTGAACCGATGTCCTCGCCGTACTTCTCGCTGATCATTGTTCCCGGCGAAAGGTGGCAAGGCTGATGACTCGTTCTGCTCCGGCCATTGTCATTCTGGGCAATGGCAGCCTCGCCACTGCGCGCAAGATCCAGCAGCTGTACCCGGACGCTTTGATCCACGGCCTGGCCGAACGGGTCGAAGGCGCCGATCGGACCTATCACGAATTCGGCGCGACCTTGCGCCAGCTCTATCAACAGGACACGCCGATCATCGCTTTGTGCGCTGCCGGGATCGTGATCCGGACGCTGGCGCCGTTGCTGTTGGAGAAAGGCGCCGAGCCTGCGGTATTGGCCGTCGCTGAAGACGGTAGCGCAGTGGTGCCGTTACTCGGCGGGCTTGGCGGGGTGAACGTCCTTGCGCGAGAAATTGCCCAGGGTTTGGGCGTCGCGGCAGCCATCACCACCAGCGGTGAATTGCGCTTTGGCACGTGTCTGCTCAACCCACCCAGCGGCTATGCCTTGGGTGATCTGGAGTTGGGCAAGCGCTTTGTCTCGGATTTGCTCGCTGGCGAAAGCGTGCGTATCGAAGGTGCGGCCCCTTGGCTGGCCAAGGCGCAGTTGCCGGAAGATCAACACGCGCGGCTGGCGATCCATGTCGGCTGTGCCGAGCGTGAGCCTGCGGCCAATGAACTGCTGATCTATCCACGCAGTGTGTTGGTGGCGGTGAGCGCCAGCGTGGTGGATCTTGCGCCAGCGATTCGCGCGGCCCTGCATGAAGCGAAGATCGCCGTTCAATCGGTCGCGTGCCTGTTGGCTGCCGACACGCAAATGGCCAGTCCTCAGTTGCGTGAAGCGGCTATTGAACTGGGTGTGCCCCTGCGTTTTGCTGCAGCTGCGGCCAGTGTCAGCGAGCTGGCGCAGCATGCGGTGCCACAGCTGTTGCCGCCACTGTGTGTCGGCAATGGAATTGCGATCGCAGTGGCCAATCAACCGCTGGATCCGTTGCAGGTTGGTCGCGCCCGTGGTCGTCTTGCGGTCATTGGTCTTGGTCCAGGCGCTGCCGAACTGATGGTGCCGGCGGTCAAGGCTGAGTTGGCCAAGGCCAACGATGTGCTCGGTTATGAAACGTACGTGCGCATGGCCGGGCCGTTCCGCGCCGATCAAGTGCTGCACTGCACCGACAACCGCGAAGAGATGCAGCGTGCCCGCCATGCCTTCGAACTGGCCGCCCAAGGGCGTTCAGTGGTGGTGGTTTCGTCGGGTGACCCTGGTGTGTTCGCCATGGCCGCTGCGGTGCTTGAAGCCCTGCATGAGTCAAGTGAGCCGAGCTGGCACAGCGTCGACCTGGAGATCTTACCGGGTGTTTCCGCCTCCCTGGCCACCGCCGCACAAGCCGGTGCACCGCTGGGTCACGACTTCTGCGTACTGTCGCTGTCGGACAACCTCAAACCTTGGGACATCATCGAGAAGCGACTGGACCTGGCCGCGCAAGCCGACCTGGCGCTGGCTTTCTACAACCCGATCTCCCGTTCGCGGCCGTGGCAGCTTGGTCGAGCACTGGAAATCGTCGCGCAGCACCGTACGGGCGCAACACCCGTGGTGTTAGGGCGTGATATCGGTCGCCCTGGTCAAACCTTGCGAGTGACCACCCTTGGCGAGCTGACACCCGATCAAGTGGACATGCGCACCATGGTGCTGATTGGTTCATCCACCACCTGCGTGTTCCCGCGTGCAGACGGTGGTGAGTGGGTGTATACGCCAAGGTGGTACGGGGAAAAGCCGTAGATCGGGAAGCGGGTGCCGAGCGATCTACGGCACCAGATACCCTTTGACCCCGGTAAAAATGATCTGCGCCGCCAAGGCGCACACGAACAGTCCCATCAGCCGACTGACGATTTGCAAACCCTGATCGCCAAGAATGCGTTCGATGCGGTTCGACAGGTAGAGCACCACCCCAACGGTAAGGCTGGCCAGGGCGATGCTGAGGATGGCGGTGAGTTTGTCGTCCCAGTGTGGCTGGCTGACGCCCATGACCAGCAGTGCACCGATGGTGCCGGGGCCGACTGTCAGGGGAATGGTCAGCGGAACGATGGTCACATCCTGCTGCACGTTATCGGTCTGCACCACCGACTTGCCTTGAGCCATGCCCAACGCCGAGATGAACAGCACGCTCCCCGCCCCGATGCGGAAGGCGTCCACGGTGATGCCGAACACGCTGAAAATCACCCGTCCGAACAGATACAGCAAGACGCTGGAGACCAGCGTCGCGAGTGCGACTTTCCAGGCCAGACGCCGACGTTCCTTACTGGAATAACCACGGGTCAGGCTGATGAAACAGGACAGAACGAAGAAGGGGCTGTAGAGCACCAGCATCTTCAGGTAAACGCTGAACAGCACGTGGAGCATGGTTGGAGCTCGCAGCGGAGGAGGGCGACGGAGAGTCTATCAGGCGTTGCGCAGTCTGTCGGCTAAGGACGTTTGAGCGGGTGGCTGATTTTGCACATCACGTTGGGCAACCCAATGCTCGACCAACTCGCGCAGTTGCGAGAGCTCGACCGGTTTGGCCATGTGCCCGTCCATACCGGCCTGACGAGCGCGCTCCTTGTGTTCGGTCAGGATGTGCGCGGTCAGCGCCACCACAGGCGTGCGCATGCGCTGGTTGCCAACTTCCCAGGCGCGTAATTGTTGCGTGGCGGAAAACCCGTCGAGGATCGGCATTTCACAATCCATCAGCACCAGATCATAGCGCTGGGCTTTCATTGCGCGCAGGGCTTCTTCGCCGTTGCTGGCGGTGTCCGGTTGCAGGTTGAGTTTGCCCAGCATGCCGCGAATCACTTTGGTCGAGATGCTGTTGTCTTCAGCGACGAGGATGCGAAAGTCGCTTGGCACCTTGATCGGTACAGGCACGCCTGATGGTGCGTGATAGGGAATGGCGAGCCCTTTGTTGCGTTGGGTCAGCTCGTCGGCCAGGGTGGTCTTGAGGGTGTAGCCAGCGACAGGTTTGGCCAGGATGCGTTTGATCCCGCAGTTGCGCGCAATGATCTTGCTCGGTGCGTTGCTGATGCCGGTGAGCATGATCAGCAAAATGTCATGGTTCAGGCTCGGGTCTTCCTTGATCTTCGCTGCCAGTTGCATACCGGTCATGCCGGGCATGTTCTGGTCCAGCAGGACCACATCGAAGTAGTCGCGCAGGTGCGCCTTGGTCCGCAATAGAGCTAACGCTTCCTTGCCGGTGGGGACTGCACTGACGTTCAGGCCCCAGGCGCTGCATTGCTGCACCAGGACTTTGCGGCAGGTGTCGTTGTCATCCACCACCAACACTCGGGCGCCTTGCAGTGGACCATCAAGGTCCGAGGTGGGGTGTTCAAGGCGCTCCGGGTCCAGGGGCAACGTCAGCCACAATGTGCTGCCGCTATTGTTGCCGCTTTTGATACCGAATTCACCGTGCATCAGCAGGATCAACTGGCGGGCGATGACCAGCCCCAGGTTGCCACCCAAACGCGTAGCGGAGAGGAAGTTCTTGCTGTGCAGCTCAGCATGCAACAAGGCATCGCGTTCGCTGGCGTCCATCGGTACGCCGCTGTCTTGTACTGCGATGCGTAGCCGCGGTTTGGCGTTGCGTTCGTCGAGGGCGACGACGATCAGGATTTCGCCTTCGTCAGTTTTCTTCAGCGCGTTTTCCAGCAGGCTCAGTAGCGTCTGGCGCAAACGTGTGGGGTCACCGCTGATCACCCGCGGTACTTGCGGCTGAATAAAGCTGATCAGCTCGACATTTTGTTGCTCGGCCTTGGCCCGGAAAATACTCAGGCAGTCTTCGATCAGGGCGTTGAGATCGAACTGCACATCGTCCAGCTCGATTTGTCCGGACTCGAGCTTGGAGATGTCGAGAATCTCGTTGATCAACGTGAGCAGTTCGTTGCCGGCACTGTGGATGGTCTGCACGTAGTCCCGTTGTTTGACGGACAGTGGTGTGCCCAGCAACAGTTCGGTCATGCCCAACACACCATTCATCGGTGTGCGGATCTCGTGACTGATTTTCGCCAGGAACTCGGCCTTGGCGTTGATCTCGGCGTTGCTGGCAGCCAGGTCACGGCTGACGCTGAAACGGGCTTCGGTGATGCTGCGCTGACGTTCGCCCAAGGCGATGCTCATCAGCAGGCCGCTGATGCAGATGACGCTGAGCAACGTCATGATCAGACCTTGCGGAGCCACCAGGGTCAGCCCCAAAAGTGCTGGCAGAATGATCAGGGTGCCGATGTTGAAGATCACCATGGCCACAACGAACAGGCGTGCCGGGCGGTAGCCTTTCTGCCAGTGATAAGCCGCGACGAACAGCATGCTCAGGCCGGCGAGAGCCACCAGCGCATAAGTAATGATGTTCAGCGGCAGGGTATCGACAAACAACAGCAGCAAGCCACACAAGGTGATGAACAGAATATTGCCCAGCAACAGTTTGTTCAGTGGATGTGGGCCAAGGGGGGCGAAGAATCGGTAGGCGAACATCAGGCCGCAAGGTGCTGTCAGCAGTAAGGCCAGATACGCGCCTGGCGTTTGTACGGCGTGCCAGTCGGGAAGCCAAGGGCTAGCCAGATTCAGCAGAAGCAACAGGCTCAGCAGCAACAGACCTTCGCAGGTGGCCAACCATACGCTACTCCTGGAGCGGGTGTAGGCGTAGCGGGTCAGGTTATGCAGGATCAGCATCGCCAGGCAGCCGAACAGCAGGCCGTAGATCAGTGTCTGGCCTTGATCGGCCGCAGTCATGACCGCTGATTGCAGAGTGATATAAGGACGTAATTGGTGTTCGGAAACCAGCCGCAGATAGACATCAAGGTTTTTTTGACTCTGCGGCAGTGCCAGCATGAAGTCGCTGCTGGGCAACGGTCTATCGGCCTGAGCCTGAGTGTTGCCGGTGTTCACTTGCTCGATCAGCTTGTCGTCGTCGAGCACGTATAAATTAAGGTGCGCCAGATCAGGTGCGAAAATGCGCAGCAGTTGCTCGTGTTCGCCTGGCTGGAGTTTGAAGCGCAGCCATAAGGCGCCGTCAGGCTCGGCAGCGGTCAGTTGGTTCAGTTCGATCGGGCTGAATTGATTGGTGTAGCGGGTGGAGCGGATGTCGCTCAGTTGCAGGTCGGCCGTTTCGTCGAGCAATACCGTCCAGCCACTGCCTTGCGCGGCCTGAGCCGGTAACAAACAGAGCAGAGTCAGCAGGCTGACGGTGAAACCTATGGCAATCCTGAGCCAGCGCACGGCGAAATCCCTTCGTAGGTTAATGCCAGATTACAACTATGCGCGGGGCTGGAATAGTACGGCAAGGGCCAGAGACCCTTGCCTATCCGAATGGATAGCTTATTCCTGGTTTTCGCCACGCTCGCGGGCAATGGCGCGGTAGCCAATGTCCTTACGGTAGAAGCAGCCTTGCCAATCGATTTTGGCCGCCAGTTTGTAAGCTTGCTGCTGAGCTGCGTCGACGCTCTGGCCCAATGCGGTGGCGCACAGCACTCGGCCGCCAGCGGTGACGACCTGACCGTCTTTCAGTGCAGTGCCCGCGTGAAAGACTTTGCCTTCCAGTGTGGCGGCTGCATCCAGACCTTCAATGACCGTACCTTTGGCGTAGTCACCAGGATAGCCACCGGCTGCCAGAACGATACCCACGCTTGGACGTGGATCCCATTGTGCTTCGATCTTGTCCAGCGCCTGAGCCAGAGCGGCTTCGATCAGCAACACCAGGCTCGACTGCAGACGCAGCATCACCGGTTGGGTTTCCGGGTCGCCGAAGCGGCAGTTGAACTCGATGACTTTCGGATTGCCAGCCTTGTCGATCATCAGACCGGCATAGAGGAAACCGGTGTAGACGTTGCCTTCCTCGGCCATGCCGCGCACGGTCGGCCAGATCACCAGGTCCATGACGCGCTGATGTACCTGGGCAGTGACCACCGGAGCAGGGGAGTAAGCACCCATGCCGCCAGTGTTCGGGCCGGTGTCGCCGTCGCCGACGCGTTTGTGGTCCTGGCTGGTGGCCATCGGCAGAACGTTCTTGCCGTCGACCATGACGATGAAGCTGGCTTCTTCGCCGTCGAGGAATTCCTCGATGACTACGCGCGAACCGGCTTCGCCGAAAGCATTGCCGGCGAGCATGTCGCGTACGGCGTCTTCGGCTTCGGTCAAGGTCATGGCAACGATCACGCCTTTACCGGCAGCCAGGCCGTCAGCCTTGATTACGATCGGTGCGCCTTTCTCACGCAAGTAAGCCAGGGCCGGCTCGATCTCGGTGAAGTTCTGGTAGTCGGCGGTCGGGATCTTGTGGCGTGCCAGGAAGTCCTTGGTGAAAGCCTTGGAACCTTCCAGCTGGGCGGCGCCTGCAGTCGGACCGAAGCAATCCAGGCCGCGGGAGCGGAACAGATCGACAACACCAGCCACCAGTGGCACTTCCGGGCCCACGATGGTCAGGGAAACATTTTTCTCGGCAAAATCTGCAAGCTGCTCAAGGGCCAACACGTCGATAGCGACGTTCTCGCACTTGGCTTCAATGGCGGTACCGGCGTTACCCGGAGCGACGAATACTTTTACGACACGCGGATCCTGAGCCACTTTCCAGGCCAGGGCGTGTTCACGGCCACCGCTGCCAATGATCAAAACATTCATTTCAAAAACCTCGATGACGCTAATTCTTGATGCAGCCAAGCAGCTGCTTTTCTGTGGGAGCGAGCTTGCTCGCGATGGCGACGGCACATCCAGCATCAATGTGTCTGAAAGAACGCTATCGCGAGCAAGCTCGCTCCTACAGTTGATCGGTGTATCAGTGACGGAAGTGGCGCATGCCGGTGAACACCATGGCAATGCCCGCTTCATCAGCCGCTGCAATCACTTCGTTGTCACGCATCGAGCCGCCTGGCTGGATCACCGCAGTGATGCCGACCTTGGCCGCGTTGTCGATGCCGTCGCGGAACGGGAAGAATGCGTCCGAGGCCATGACTGCGCCCTGAACCTGCAGGCCTGCGTGTTCTGCCTTGATCGCGGCGATGCGCGCGGAGTTGACGCGGCTCATCTGGCCGGCGCCGACACCGATGGTCTGACGGTTTTTGGCATAGACGATGGCGTTGGACTTGACGTACTTGGCGACTTTCCAGGCGAAGATCAGGTCGTTGATCTCCTGCTCGGTCGGAGCGCGTTTGGTCACCACTTTCAGGTCTTCGCTGCCGATCATGCCGATGTCGCGGCTCTGTACCAGCAAACCGCCGTTGACGCGTTTGTAGTCCCAGGCAGCGGCGCGATCAGCCGACCATTGGCCGCAGGCCAGCAGGCGTACGTTGGCTTTGGCGGCAACGATGGCGCGGGCTTCTTCAGTGACGCTTGGAGCGATGATCACTTCGACGAACTGACGCTCGACGATCGCCTTGGCGGTTTCAGCGTCCAGTTCGCGGTTGAAGGCGATGATGCCGCCGAACGCTGACTCGGTGTCGGTCGCGTAAGCCAGTTCGTAAGCCTGACGGATACCGCCTTCGGCGTCCGGGCTGACCGCAACGCCGCACGGGTTGGCGTGCTTGACGATGACGCAGGCTGGCTTGACGAAGCTCTTTACGCATTCCAGTGCGGCGTCGGTGTCAGCCACGTTGTTGTACGACAGCTCTTTGCCTTGCAATTGGGTCGCAGTGGCGATGCCGACTTCGGCAGGCTTGGCTTCCACGTAGAACGCCGCGCTCTGGTGCGGGTTCTCGCCGTAGCGCATTTCCTGAGCCTTGATGAACTGGCTGTTGAAGGTGCGCGGGAATTGGCTGCGACCTTCGGTGCTGAGCGTTTCAGCGGCCTGGTTCACGGTGCCCAGGTAGTTGGCGATCATGCCGTCGTAGGCGGCAGTGTGTTCGAAGGCCTTGAGCATCAGGTCAAAACGCTGTGCGTAAGTCAGGCCACCGGCCTTGAGGCTTTCCAGCACCTGGCTGTAGTCGCTGGCGTTGACCACGATGGCCACGTCTTTGTGATTCTTGGCTGCGGAACGAACCATGGTCGGGCCGCCGATATCGATGTTCTCGATCGCGGTCGGCAGATCACAACCTGGCTTGTTGATGGTGGCTTCGAAGGGGTAGAGGTTGACCGCGACCAGATCGATCGGCTTGATGCCGTGCTCGTTCATGATAGCGTCGTCGATACCACGACGACCGAGGATCCCGCCATGGATTTTCGGGTGCAGGGTCTTGACCCGACCGTCCATCATTTCTGCAAAACCTGTGTAGTCCGCGACTTCCACTGCGGCCACGCCATTGTCCTGCAGCAGCTTGAACGTACCACCGGTGGAGAGGATCTCAACGCCCAGGGCTTCCAGCTCACGGGCAAAATCGAGGATCCCGGTCTTGTCGGAAACGCTGATCAGCGCGCGGCGGATCGGCAGGCGGGTAGTCTGGTCGGTCATCTCAATTTCCATCAAAAGCAAAGGAGTCAGCAAAAAAGGCGGCCGGTTTCAAGCGGGCGCCTTTCTGGTTTGATTGAATGCTTACAGCAGATCGTATTGCTTGAGTTTTTTGCGCAAGGTGCCGCGGTTCAGCCCCAGCAACTCGCTGGCCTTGGTCTGGTTGCCCTTGACGTAGTTCATCACGCTTTCGAGCAGTGGAGCCTCGACTTCGGAGAGCACCAGGTTGTACACGTCCGTGACGGCAGCGCCCTCAAGGTGGGCGAAATAATTGTGCAGCGCCTTCTCGACACTCCCGCGAAGGGTCTGACCCTCTTCGCTCGGTGTATTGAGGTGCTGTTTCAAATTCACATTGTCGCTCACGGGTGTTGTTCCACTCACTAAAGTCTCGGTCATCATCGTCATGCGGCCACCCCTTCTCCGTCCCCTGTCACAAGGCTCTTGTAACGTTCGGCGAAAAACTCACGAACGTTGGCGCACTGTGCTTCCGTATCATCCAAACGATTGAAGTGGGCGCGAAATTCCCTGGCGCCCGGCAGGGTTGCGAGATACCAGCCCACATGCTTGCGAGCAATGCGTACGCCCATGACATCCCCATAGAAGGTATGCAGCGCGGCCAGATGCTCTAGCAGAATACGTTCCACCTCGAACAACTCCGGTGCCGGAAGTGTTTCGCCGGTACGCAGAAAGTGCTCGATCTCACGAAAAATCCATGGTCGCCCTTGGGCGGCCCGACCAATCAACAGACCATCGGCGCCGGTCGCATGGAGCACGTACCGGGCTTTCTCGGCCGAATCGATATCGCCGTTGGCGAAGACCGGAATCGACACTGCCTGCTTGATCGCGGCAATAGTGTCGTACTCGGCTTCACCGGTGTACAGATCGGCGCGGGTCCGGCCATGGACCGCCAGCGCCGTGATTCCTGCCTGTTCGGCGATCTTCGCCACCGTCAGGCCGTTCTTGTTCGCCCGATCCCAGCCGGTGCGTATTTTCAGGGTGACCGGTACATCGACTGCGGCCACGACGGCGTGCAGGATCTCCCTCACCAGGTCTTCATCTTTCAGCAACGCGGAGCCGGCAGCCTTGTTGCAGACTTTCTTCGCCGGACAACCCATGTTGATATCAATAATCTGTGCACCCAACTCGACGTTGGCGCGGGCCGCATCCGCGAGCATCTGTGCATCACCGCCGGCGATCTGTACCGAGCGCGGCTCGGGATCACCTTCGTGGATCATGCGCAGACGCGATTTGCGACTGTTCCACAAGCTCATGTCGCTGGTGACCATTTCCGAGACTACAAGGCCTGCGCCCAACCGTTTGCACAGCTGACGAAAGGGCTGGTCAGTGACCCCCGCCATGGGCGCGAGAATCAAGCCGTTAGGCAATGTATATGGACCGATGCGTACCGCCGACATAGGACTTCCCTGTTGTGGGGCCGGATCATTAGAGTTCGAAAAAGGGTTGGCATGATACCCGCTCTCGATGACTGGATAAAGGCTGAATTGGATAAAATCTGAACAGTTATTCTGTTGTCACCCGCAGTTTGGCTCGGCGCTGGGGAGTCAGAAAGCCGCCGTCAAGGCGTAGCCGTGCCGATTGACTGACGCGTTTCACTCGGGCGAATGGAAGCTCAGGCTGTAGTTGACGGCTTTGGGGCCGGGATCAAGGATGTCCAGGGCGATATGGATCGGCGTCTGTGGTGGCATTTCTGCCAGACCTTCAAGCTCGCCGTTGAGGTACTCGCTCGGCTTGAAGCGCCGGCTGGCGATCAGGTGTCCGTTGAGGTCTGCAAAGCGTAACTCCAGCAACGGGAATGGCTGAGAGAATTGTGCGCGGTTGTAGATAATTGCATCGACCACCAGTGCACCACTGAAATCCGGATGGCTGCGTACCGCCAGATTGCTGCTCTTAATGCGTGCGATGTCTACCTTGGACGGCACCGTGCAGCCGATTTTCGGGCACAGTTGCTGGAACCATGGCCGGTATTGGTCCTGACGGGCTAGCTCGTCGAAATGGTAGGCGATGTACTGACCTGCCAGTGCGGCGGCGCCGAGCAGAATCAGTAATACCCAGAAGAAGCGTCTGCCCCAAGGCGAGCGGCGCTTTTGCCAATCAAGGTGCACCGGCTCGTCGACCAGGTCCTGTAGCACCTCGTCGTGCACGCCGGGCTCACTGCGTGCGCGCTTTTTGCGCGGAGGTTTGGCCTCCAGCGGTTCTTCGTCGGCATCATCCGTTGCCGACAGGCGTTCGTGGTGTTCGTGCGCTTGCGGCTCATGGTCCGGGCGCATAGACGGCACCGTGTGGTCGTCGTCCAGATCGGCCAGCTCGAAAGACAGTGAGGGCTCAGTGCGGCTGGGTTTGGTCGGTTCGACGGGCGGGGCTGTCGGCTTGCTGTTTGTGTTGGTTGGAGGCTGAGCGGGCTCAATCGCTTCTGCGCGTTCGGCAGCCGATCCGCTGAACAGGCTGTCGGACCATTGCTCTTCCTCGCCGTCGGTTGTATCCCGGCGCGCACTCAGCGAGTCCTCTTTGTGTTTGCGCTCTTGCCCGAACTCCTTGGTCGGCTGGATTTCCCGTTGTTCGAGCTTGGCGAGTTCTTCGTCGAGGTCGAGGTTGTCCAGATCGAGTTCGGCGGCCGTCCATTGTTTCTGGCTGATAGCTCGCTGAGGCGGTGATTCAACCGGTGCAGCCACGTCGGGTGCGACGGCTTCCTTGCCAGTGCGTTGCTCGAGCAACTGCCGTGCGGCGTTGAACACCTGCAGGCATGAGCCGCATCGAACCACTCCACGGGCCACGCTCAATTGGGCGTGGCTGACGCGAAAGCTGGTTTGGCAATGCGGGCACTGGGTGACGAAGCTGTCAGTCATGCGGCAATCCGGTCTGTGCAGGCACTCATTCTAGCGCCGACGGCCGGTGATGCGCACCCAACCTTCGCGATTGGCAATCGGGTCCAGCTCGAAGTCATGAGCGTAGGCCGCTGCGACGTCTTCGCCTTGCTCGGCGAGGATGCCCGACAGAGCCAGACGGCCGCCCGGTTTGACCAGGCTGGACAGTTGCGGAGCCAGGGAAACCAATGGGCCTGCGAGGATGTTGGCAACCAGTACGTCGGCCTGAACCTGCGGCAAATCCTGTGGCAGGTACAGCGGGAACAGTTCTTCGGCAATGTTGTTGCGCCCGGCGTTATCGCGGGAGGCTTCCAGTGCTTGCACGTCGATGTCGGTGCCGACGGCTTCTTTGGCGCCCAGCAGCAGAGCAGCAATCGCCAGGATCCCCGAACCGCAACCGAAGTCCAGCACATTGCAGTCCTTCAGGTCCTGACCGTCGAGCCATTCCAGGCACAGTGCGGTCGTCGGGTGGGTGCCAGTACCGAAGGCCAGGCCTGGGTCGAGCAGCAGGTTGACTGCGTCCGGCTCCGGCGCGGCATGCCAGCTCGGGACGATCCACAGACGCTGGCCGAAGCGCATTGGATGGAAGTTGTCCATCCAGCTGCGCTCCCAGTCCTGGTCTTCGATCACTTCGCTGTGATGTTCAGGCAGTGGACCGCCGGTCAGCAGCTCCATATGGGCCAGCACGCTCGCAGCGTCGGTGCCGTCTTCGAACAGCGCCAACAGATGAGTGTGGGACCACAGTGGGGTGGTGTTCAGTTCCGGCTCGAAGATCGGTTGGTCTTCGGCGTCCATGAAGGTCACCGAAACGGCGCCGACTTCAAGGAAGGCGTCTTCGTAGGTTTCGGCTTGTTCTGGGCTGATGGCGAGACGGACTTGCAGCCAAGGCATGGCGGGCACCTTTGAAAAATATAATGTGCAGCCTAGCGGGCTGCGAGAAGCGCGCAAGTTTACGCGAGCTCAGCGCCTGCGTGTATTCAAAAACGATAAACGCCCGTCCCGTGCGCTTGTAGGAGCGAGCTTGCTCGCGATGAGCCTGAGAACGCTGCGGGGCGTCAGGCTTCATTGCGAGCAATCGAGCGTCGACCGGCTGCTCCTGCATAGGAGATAGAAGCAGAAACAACAAAGCCGCTCGAAAGCGGCTTTGTTGGTCTGGATCAAGCTTAGTGCTGCTTGGCCAGCTTGTGTTCCAGGTAGTGGATGTTGACTCCACCTTCGCAGAAGCCTTCATCGCGGACCAGATCGCGGTGCAGCGGGATGTTGGTCTTGATCCCGTCGACAACGATTTCATCCAGCGCATTGCGCATACGCGCCATGGCTTCATCGCGCGTCGCTCCCCAGGTGATCAGCTTGCCGATCAGGGAGTCGTAGTTCGATGGAACCTTGTAGCCGCTGTAAAGGTGCGAATCGACCCGCACACCATTGCCGCCCGGAGCATGGAAATGCTTGACCATGCCTGGGCAAGGGATAAAGGTTTTCGGGTCTTCGGCGTTGATCCGGCATTCCAGTGCGTGGCCGTGGATCTTTACGTCGTCCTGGGTGTACGACAACTTGTTGCCAGCGGCGATGCTGAGCATCTCCTTGACGATGTCGATCCCGGTGACCATTTCCGATACCGGGTGCTCTACCTGGACTCGAGTGTTCATCTCGATGAAGTAGAAGTGGCCGTTCTCGTAAAGGAACTCGAATGTGCCGGCGCCACGGTAGCCGATGTCGATGCAGGCTTTCACGCAACGAGCGAGGACTTCCTGGCGAGCTCTCTCGTCGATGCCCGGTGCCGGCGCTTCTTCGAGAACCTTCTGGTGACGGCGTTGCAGCGAGCAATCGCGGTCGCCCAGATGGATGGCATGGCCCTGGCCATCGGAAAGTACCTGGACTTCCACGTGACGTGGGTTGGTCAGGAATTTTTCCAGATAGACCATCGGGTTGCTGAACCAGGCAGCAGCTTCGGCCCGGGTTTGCTTGGCCGCTTCGATCAGGTCTTCTTCGTTGTGCACTTCGCGCATGCCGCGACCACCGCCGCCGCCAGCGGCTTTGATGATCACTGGGTAGCCGACTTCGCGACCAATGCCGATAGCGGTTTCCGGGTCTTCCGGCAGCGGGCCGTCGGAACCTGGCACGGTCGGTACGCCGGCGCGCTTCATGGCGGCCTTGGCTGAAACCTTGTCGCCCATCAGACGAATAGTGTCAGCTTTCGGGCCGATGAAGGCGAAACCGGATTTTTCGACCTGTTCGGCGAAATCAGCGTTTTCCGCGAGGAAGCCGTAGCCAGGGTGAATCGCCGTGGCGCCAGTGACTTCAGCTGCCGCGATGATTGCCGGAATGTGCAGGTAAGACAGATTGGCAGGCGCCGGGCCGATGCAAACGCTTTCGTCGGCCAGACCCAAATGCATCAGCTCTTTGTCGGCAGTCGAGTAAACCGCGACGGTCTTGATACCCATTTCCTTGCAAGCGCGCAGGATCCGCAGGGCAATTTCACCGCGGTTGGCGATCAGGACTTTTTCCAGCTTCGCAGGTTTCAACATCGTTGGTTCTCCGCGGTTCAAACGATGGTGAACAGCGGTTGGTCGTACTCAACCGGCTGGCCGTTTTCTACCAGGATGGATTCGATCACACCGCTGACTTCGGCCTGGATGTGGTTCATCATTTTCATCGCTTCAACGATGCAGATGGTGTCGCCCTTTTTCACGCTCTGGCCAACTTCAACGAAGGCTGGCGAAGTTGGTGCCGGGGTGCGGTAGAACGTACCGACCATCGGGGACAGAACCACAGTGCCGTTGAGTTTCGGTGCTGCTGGAGCTTCAGCGGCCACTGGAGCAGCGGCGACTGGCGCGGCAACCGGAGCCGGAGCGGCCATTGGTGCTGGTGCGTAGAACTGTTGTGCAGGGGTTTTGCTGTGACGGCTGATCCGTACGGATTCTTCGCCTTCCTTGATCTCGAGCTCGTCGATACCGGATTCTTCCAGCAGTTCGATCAGTTTCTTAACTTTACGGATATCCATGAATCATCAACTCCCAAGGGTCGGTCAGGGGCGTTTAGCTTGTTGTTCAAGCTGTTCCAGGGCGGCCTCCAGGGCCAGTCGATAACCGCTGGCGCCAAGGCCGCAGATCACTCCCACCGCAACGTCGGAGAAGTAAGAGTGAT
Organism: Pseudomonas sp. F220; assembly: GCF_057813935.1. Lineage (NCBI taxonomy): Bacteria > Pseudomonadati > Pseudomonadota > Gammaproteobacteria > Pseudomonadales > Pseudomonadaceae > Pseudomonas > Pseudomonas sp. F220. The sequence goes on along the minus strand of NZ_JBVASJ010000001.1, from coordinate 58,255 downwards.
GGCGGAAAGGTTCGCGTTTGTGCACGTTAGACAAATGCACTTCGATGAATGGGATGCTCACCGCCAGCAGCGCGTCACGTAATGCGACGCTTGTATGTGTAAAAGCTGCTGGATTGATCAAAATGAAATCCACACCCTCGCCGCGTGCGGCATGGATGCGGTCGATCAATTCGTACTCGGCGTTGCTTTGCAGATAGAGCAAATGATGGCCAGCACTGCGGGCTCGCTGTTCCAGATCCTGATTGATCTCAGCCAGGGTTACTGCACCGTAGACACCCGGTTCGCGGGTGCCGAGCAGGTTCAGGTTGGGTCCGTGCAGAACCAGTAAGGTCGCCATCAGCTGTTCCTTGTTATCTGTGTGCAGTTGTCAGAACCCGGCGACTATGCCGCAAAGCCTTTGTGACTGTCCAGTTCTCTGCAATAGCCAGCACAATGCCCGATGTTTGCGCGAAATATATGACCAACTGATTAAATCAGGTCATTCGCTTTCGCAACACGTTCGGCGAAGTCTGCTGCATTGATCTCGCCGATCACCCTCACGTCACCACGTTCGACGCCATCCTTGCCGAAAAACATCAGTGCGGGAGGTCCGAACAGTTTGTAGCGGTCGAGCAGGGCACGTTGTTCGCGGTTGCTGGCAGTCATGTCGAAGCGGATCAGCCGATAGTTCTTGAGCCGTTCGATGACGCTGCTGTCGGTAAGCACTTCATGCTCGATGACTTTGCAGCTGATGCACCAATCGGCGTACCAATCGAGCAATAGTGGGGTGCTGGCAGCTTTGGCTTCGGCGAGGACGCGATCCAGCTCCACAGGCGTATTGATAGTCTGCCATTGGTGGGTGTTCTGAGCGTGTGCGCTACTGGCCGAATTGACGGTCAGTGATCGCCCGATCGGGTTCAACGGGTCGCTCTGGCCGCTGAATGCGCCGTACCAGCAGGACAGCGCATAGAACAACAGTAACAGCCCTAGCAGCTGTGTCAGGCGCTGTCTCGGGGCCTTGTAGATGAACTCCAGGGCACCGAGAAACAGACCGACACCGGCGGCCAGCAAGCCGATCAGCAGCAAGGTGATCTGGCCTGGCAGCACGCGACTGAGCAAACCGATTGCCAGCCCAAGAAGCAGAATGCCGATGGCATGTTTAACGTAGACCAACCATGGGCCACTTTTCGGCAGCCAGGCCGCTCCGCCAGTGGCGACCAGCAACAGCGGAGCGCCCATGCCCAGGCCCAGCACGAAGAGTTTCAGTGCGCCGCCCAGCGCATCGCCGCTGGCACTTATATAAAGCAGAGCGCCGGCCAATGGTGCCGAAACGCAGGGCGAAACCAATAGGCTGGAAACTACCCCAAGCACCGCTGCGCCCCACAGAGAACCGCCTTCGGTGCGGTTCGCCACGCGGTCCAGACGGCTGCTGATGGCGTGCGGCAGTTTCAGTTCGAAGATGCCGAACATGGCCAGGGCGAACACCCCGAAAAACAGCGCAAACGGCAACAGCACCCAGGCTGATTGCAAGCGAGCCTGGAGATTCAGTTGTGCGCCGAACATCCCCATCAGTGCACCGAGCAAGGCAAAGCAGGCCGCCATCGGGAGCACGTAGGCCAACGACAGATTAAAACCGCGCAAACCACCGACCTGGCCGCGCAGCACAACGCCGGAAAGGATCGGCAGCATGGGCAGTACGCAAGGGGTGAAGGTCAGGCCTAAACCTGCGAGGAAGAACAATGCCAGCTCATGCCAGTTCCAGCGGGTCTGGTGGCCGGTCGCTGGCATCTCGGCGCTAATGACTGAAGTGGGTTTGCCATCAATGCTCAGTCGCTCGGTTTCTGGCGGATAACAGAGGCCTTTATCGGCACAACCTTGATAAGTGACCGCCAGGGTAAAGGCGCGCTGATCACCGGGCGTGCGCGGTAGTTCTACATCGAGAATGCCGTGGTAGACCTCGACGTCGCCGAAATACTCATCATGTTTTTTCTCGCCCTGCGGCAGTTGAGCGGCGCTAAGCGTGACGTCGGCAGGCTCGGCGCGGAACTGAAAGCGATGGCGGTAGAGGTAATAACCTTCGGTGGCGACGAAGCGCAGTTTGATCGATTGCGGGGTACTTTCTACCAGGCTCAACTGAAAGGCTTCGCGTACCGGCAGGAAGTCGGCGCTGTTGTTGATCGCGCCCAAGGTCGAACTGGGGCGACTGTCCAGCAGCCCGGCGGCGGTCACCGGCAGGGTGAGCAATAACAGCATCAGACAGAGCAGACGGCGCATAGCGATCTCGCGTATCAAAAGTGTGCGCATGATAGCGGACAGCAGGCGGGTGTGCCGGGCCTGGAGTTTTGTAGTGTTTGTTCTGGCGCCATCGCGAGCAGGCTCGCTCCCACATTGGAATGCGTACCCCTGTGGGAGCGAGCCTGCTCGCGATGGCGGTACCTCAGACGCGGAAAGCCTGAACAGCCGTATGCAGCCGCCCTCCGAGCACCAACAAATTATCCCCGTGCTCACGCCCTTCGCCAATCCTCAGCAAATTATCCCCACCCAATTGGTGAATCCGCTCGCTGTGATCGCGGATTTCACTGACGGCACCGCTCTGCTGGGCGGTGACATCGGCGATGCGCACGGCGGTATCGGAAATGGTCTGGATCGCCCCGACGATTTCATCCAGCGCACCGTCAGCTGCTTGTGCCTGGTTGGCAGTGGCTTCGGCGTGTTCGACCTGGGCGCGCATGCCTTCCACCGATTGCCGGGCCGCTGTTTGCAGGCCAGCGATTAGCGTCTGGATCTCGGCGGTGGCACCCGCGGTACGTTGTGCCAGGGAGCGGACTTCTTCGGCGACCACCGCAAACCCTCGGCCCATCTCCCCTGCGCGAGCGGCTTCGATGGCGGCGTTCAGCGCCAGCAGATTGGTCTGGTCGGCAATTGAGCGGATCACTGTGAGCACGCCGCCAATGGTCGCCGACTCTTCGGCCAGGTGTTCGATCATCTGTGCATTGCCTTGTACTTCGCCCACCAAAGCATGCAGCCCAGTGAGGCTCAGGCCGATCACTTTCTGGCCGTGTTCGACCGCAAGCCCTGCGTGACGGCTGGCGTCGGCTGCTTGGCTGGCATCACCGGCTACTTGCACAATGGTGGCTTCCAGCTCGCCCAATGAGTCGCGTATTTGTGCGGTATCCCCGGCCTGCCGTTCGGCACCGCTGTGCAGGCCGCTGCTCAACTCGGCCAAGGCGCGGCTGCTGCCGGCGACCTGTTCGGCGTTTTGCCGGATGGTCCCCACCAGGTCGACCAGGTACGCCCGCAGGCGATTCAGCGACGCTTCAATATCGTGGAGCTCGCGGTTGGTGGCGCCCAGTTGGATATCCTGACTGAAGTCGCCTTCGGCCCAGGTCGACAAGGCCGGCGCGAGGTTGGTCAATACACGAGCCAGACGTCGCTGCAAGGTATCAATGAGCAAAGCGATCAACAGGATCAGACCAATCATCAGTCCCTGGATGATCCGCACTTCGCCCTGAATCTGCCCGTGTTGAGCGCGAACGGCAGGTTCCAGGCCGGCTATTGCCTGCGCAACGGCAGTGATCTTGAGGTGAGTGGCGTCACTGAGTTCGGCGCGTTTGTGGATCTGCTCGCGAGTGCGGCTCAGTTCGGCCGGGTAACGTGTCAGCAGGCTGTTGAGTTCGCGCTTGAGGTCAACGCCAGTGTCTTCGGCGGTGCTTTTTTCAGTGCTCTCCAGCCCCATCAGGGAGGCGAAGTCGCCGGTATTCGATTCGCTGCTGGCGGTGACACCTAACAATGGCAGGGCCTCCAGCTGTTCAGCTTGGGCGCGGATGCTGGTGACCTCACGCTCGACGTCGGCAGTCAGTTCGCTTCGACCGCTGCTGACCAGTTTGTCCCGGGCCAGCGACAGTTTGGCCAAGTGCTGCGACGCTGCCAGTAACAACGGCAAGTAACCTGAGGCATTCGGGGTATTGGCACCGGTGGCGTACTGGCTGAGCTGTTCCAGGTTGGCGCCCAGCTCTCGCTCCGCCTGCAGCAGCAGCGCTTGCGGGTCACCGGCGAGTTTGCCAGCGGCCAGCAGGTCGGTCTTGCTGAAGTCATCCAGGCTCGAAAGGCTTGGGCGCAGGCTTTGCGCCAGGTCGACAGGCAACTCGCCGAGTTCTTTTTGCAACGTTTCGAGCGATTGGTTGGCGGCACTCAAGCGCAGGGCGTCGCCACTGGCCAGGTAGTCCTCAATATTGCGCGCCACCTGATTCTGGAACTGCTGCGACAGGCCCAAGTAGCGCTCCATCAGCAGATAGGGTCGTTCCAGCGCTCGTTGCGACCACCAGAGCGTGGCACCCAAGGCGAGGCAAACGGCGACTAAAAGGAGGGTATTGAGATTGGTCAGCAGCTTCAGGCGCATCAAAGGTCTACCAGCGACAGAATGGTAAGTGCCTGAAGTTATTGCGTTTATGTTACAGCGTTATGACTGAGTCGGTGAATTCCGATGAAAAGGTGGCACTTTGCTTTGATTGCAGAGCAGCTTGCACACGATTTCGCCCAGCGTGCTTGGCGCGGTACAGCGCCTCGTCTGCCTGGCTGGCCATCATCAGACCGTCGGAATCCTCGCGCAGCTCTACGACGCCGGCGCTGAAGGTGCACCAGAGATCCTGAGGTTGCGCTGGATAATGAATTTCTGCAAAGCGCTGACGGATTTCATTGAGTACTTTGTAGGCCGATTCGACATCGGTGTCGGGCATGACAATGGCGAACTCTTCGCCGCCATAGCGTCCGATGAAGTCGGTCTTGCGCAGGCGTTGCTTGAGAAACAGCGCCAGGCTCTTGATCACGCGGTCGCCCATAGGATGGCCGTGGCTGTCGTTGACCCGTTTGAAGTGGTCGATGTCGAGCATCGCGAAGCTCAGCGGCTTGCTTTCGCGACGGGCGCGGAAGCTGCAGTCTTCGAGCAATTGCAGGATATGGGTGTGGTTGTACAAACCGGTCAGGCTGTCGCGAACCATCCGCGCCTTGAGATTGCGCGCCCTGGCCGCGCGGTTGCGCACGGTAGTGATCAGGTGCCGCGGCTTGATTGGCTTGGTCAGGAAGTCGTCGCCGCCTTCGCTCATGGCGTCCAGCTGTTTGTCCAGATCGTCTTCGGCTGACAGATAGATGATAGGCACACTGACATAGCGATCGTTGTGGCGAATCACCTTGGCCAGTTCCGTACCGGTGCAGGCCGGCATGTACATGTCGAGGATGATCAGGTCCGGCTGGAAGTCCGCCAGCTCGGCCATCGCTTGAATCGGCTCGATCAGGGTGCGGGTGACGATTCCGGCGCTGTTGAGCAGGCGTTCGGTGTGCAATGCCTGAGCGCGTGAATCGTCGATGATCAGCACTTTGTACGGTTCGTACTGGGCGACGCAGGTCAGTACTTCGATCTTTTCCAGCAGGCTCGAGGCTTCAAGGGTGCCGGTCAAAAACTCCTGACCGCCGGCGCGCACGGCTGCGAGACGGGTCGGGGTATCGGTTTCGTGCAGGCTGAAGAACAGCAGCGGCAGTTTGTGCTCAAGGCCTTCCTGGGCTTCGGCCGCCAGTTGCAGGCCCATGCCGGTGCCGCAGAAGTCGACGTCCATGACGATCGCAGCGGGCAGCCGTTCGACCAGTGAGGAACGGAATGCCGCCACACTGTCCAACGACTGAGCGCAGAGTCCAAAGAACTCAAGCTGTTTGGCCAACCGCTCGGCGCGGTCGTGATCTTGCAGCATCACGTAGATCGGCTTGCGCAGCGGTGGCAGGTAGGTTTGTTCGAGTTGATCGCCATGACGCAGGCCGGTGCGGGACAAGCGTTGCATCAAGCGATTGAGATCGGTGATCAGGCCACTGCTCAGGCGCCCGCGGTTGGCATCTACCGCTTCCAGCGAATGGCCGATGCTGCGTGCCAGCTGACAGTGTTCAGGTTGTTCAAAACGTTCCGCAAACCGCAGCAAACGCAAGTTGGCCTCGGCCAGTTCCGACAGGTCGGTGGTCGACCATTCGCTTCGCTGCAGGCGTTGCCATATCTCAAGAATTTGACGTGCCTGATGAATTACCCGCTGGGCAAAGTGGTGCTTGAGGCGCTCACGGCTGGGGTCTTCTGGCTCGGTCATATCCTGAACTACTAGTTAGGGGGGCATGCTGAGATTGACTGGTGGCGCTATGCTAGCACCTCTTTTCGGTCGCATGAGTGCCGTAGGTCAATAATCTGCAAAGCGACTTGATTCATTTTTTGACCGGCTGGTCGCACAGGCTGGCGGCTGTGCTTCATTGATAGTCGCCGCTTGATGCGCGATTATTGTGCGGCGCGTTGATTGACGGCTGATTTAATCCGCTCGATCCGAAGCACGATGGAGTAGGGTTGTGGTCGAATCCATGAACTTAAGTGATTGAAAGGATATAGCCATGCTGGATTGGAAGAACCGCGCAGGCAGCGCGCCTGAACGTGCCGCTGAACCGAAGTCGGCAACCCGCAGCTATTTCGGTGGCTTGCTGTTCAGCCGTGCCTTGGCCACGGTGGTGGGTTTGTATCTGCTGGTGACCATCGCTGTAGGCTGGTACTGGAGCCAGGAGCCGGCACTGTTTCCGGTTCAGCAGAACGCTCAAATGGCGGCCGAGAAGGAAGGCAAGCAGATGGTCGTCGGTTACACCACGGTGGAAACCCTCAAGACCGTTGCCGGTACGCTGCTGAACAAGCCCGGCGGTTACCTCTCCAATGATCGCTTTCCGCCGGGTGTCTGGCTGGACAATATCCCTAGTTGGGAATATGGCGTGCTGGTACAGGTCCGCGACCTGACCCGTGCCCTGCGCAAAGACTTCGCCCGTTCGCAATCGCAATCCGCTGAAGACGCTGATCTGGCCAAGGCCGAGCCGCGTTTCAACTTCGACAACAAGAGCTGGATGCTGCCTTCCAGTGAGTCCGAGTATCAGGAAGGCATTAATTCGCTGAGTCGCTATCAGGCGCGCCTGTCAGATCCATCACAGAAAAACGCCCTGTTCTACGCCCGAGCCGACAATCTCAATAACTGGCTGGGTGATGTGGCCACTCGCTTGGGCTCGCTGTCGCAGCGGCTGTCGGCCAGCGTCGGCCGGGTCAAACTCAACACCGCGCTGAAAACCGAAACACTGGCACCCGGTCAGGTGCCGCAGTTAGATGAAGAGGTGGTAGAAACCCCTTGGCTGCAGATCGACAACGTGTTCTACGAGGCACGCGGTCAGGCTTGGGCGTTGTCCCATCTGCTGCGGGCCATCGAAGTCGACTTTGCCGACGTATTGGCCAAGAAAAACGCCACGGTCAGCGTGCGTCAGATCATTCGTGAGCTGGAAGCCTCCCAGGAACCCGTGTGGAGCCCAATGATCCTTAACGGCAGCGGCTTCGGCATTCTGGCCAACCACTCGCTGGTCATGGCCAACTACATCTCGCGGGCCAATGCGGCGGTCATCGATTTGCGTCAACTGCTTTCCCAAGGCTGAGTCATGGTCGCTACCTCTAAAGAGGCCGCACATCGCGCGGCCTCGGATGCCGAACACATCGCCTGGGTCGATGAGCAAGACAACTTGCTGGGTGCCCTGGTCCGGTCCGATTTGCGTGAGCGCGGGCTGATCGGACGCGGTACCTACATCATGCTGTTCAATTCTGCCGGTGAGTTGTGCGTGCATCGGCGCACCTTGAGCAAAGCCATCTATCCAGGGTTCTGGGATGTGGCGGCCGGCGGGATGGTGTTGGCGACTGAGACCTATGCCGAATCGGCGGCTCGTGAGCTGGAAGAAGAGCTTGGGGTGAGCGGTGTGGAGCTGACGGCACATGATCACTTTTTCTTTGAAGACACCGGCAATCGGCTGTGGTGTTCGGCGTTCTCGGCGGTCTGGGACGGGCCGTTGCGTTTGCAGCCCGAAGAAGTGCTGGAAGCGCGCTTCATGCCGATCGACCAGGTGATGCAGGAAATTGCGCAAAAGCCTTATTGCCCGGACTCTCTGGCGGCGTTGAAGCGCTATCTGCGCTCACAGGGCCGACACGTCGCAAAAGATGCATAAATTGGCGCCGATTGGCTCTTAGCAAGTGCGCTTTTTGCCGTTACACTGCGCGACCTTTTCAAGCTGGACCGGTTTTGCTTTTTGTAGGAGCGAGCTTGCTCGCGATGGACGTTAACGATAACGCGTGCATTCAGACTGCACGCGTCGTCCTTGCGTTCTTCGCGAGCAAGCTCGCTCCTACAGGGTTACCTGGTTCAGTAGCGCTGCCCCTGCCTGAGTGGGGCTTCGCGGTCGATGGCACTTGCCAAAGTGCTTCGACCAGTCTTTGTCCTCCCAAGAGGATTGCCGGTGGCCAAAAAAGCCGCATCCTTCGCCGCCCTTGGTGGCCTGGTATTTTCCACCGACGCAGGTCGACATTGCCCGGACTGTAGCCAGCCGGTGGATGCCTGCATCTGCAAACAAACCGTTATCCCTGCTGGCGACGGCATCGCTCGCGTGCGTCGCGAAAGCAAGGGCCGTGGCGGCAAGACGGTGACCACCATCACCGGCGTGCCGTTGGCCGAAGACGCGCTAAAGGAGCTGGCCACGACGCTGAAGAAGCGTTGCGGCACCGGTGGCGCGTTGAAAGACGGGATCATCGAGATCCAGGGCGAACATGTCGAGCTACTCTTGGCAGAGCTGATCAAACTCGGTTTCAAAGCGAAGAAGTCCGGCGGCTAGCAGCCTCTGTGAAGACCACCCCGACTTGACGCAGTCCTGATCCGATTCAGGTTGCCGTCGTCTCCATGGTTTTCACAGAGCCTGTTCAATACCGGTTTCTAAACTCCGCGCTGCAGGCGAGGTCTATCCCCCTCGAATGCAGGCTAATCGTCACTTTTACTCTTTAGACTGCGCCAGCCTGGATTCGGGCGACGCTTTTTGACTTCATTTATAGGGGACTTCGATGTCCGTACGACGCACACGCAAAGACGATGGCAGCCAATGGACAGTTGCGGACAGTCGCAGTGTTTATGGGATTCGCCATTGGGGGGCCGGGTATTTCGCGATCAGTGACGCCGGTCGCGTTGAAGTTCGTCCGAACGGCCCGAGCAGCTCACCTATCGACCTGTTCGAACAAGTCGAGGAACTGCGTAAAAGCGGGCTGTCGTTGCCGCTGCTGGTGCGCTTCCCGGACATTTTGCAAGACCGCGTACGTCAGCTGACCGGCGCGTTCGACGCTAACATCGAGCGTCTGGAATACCAGAGCAAGTACACCGCGCTGTACCCGATAAAGGTTAACCAGCAGGAAGCGGTGATCGAGAGCATCATCGCCACCCAGGACGTTTCTATTGGCCTGGAAGCCGGCTCCAAGCCGGAATTGCTGGCGGTACTGGCGCTGGCGCCCAAGGGCGGGACCATCGTCTGCAACGGTTACAAGGACCGCGAGTTCATTCGTCTGGCGCTGATGGGCCAGAAGCTCGGTCACAACGTGTTCATCGTGATCGAGAAAGAATCCGAAGTCGGTCTGGTGATCGAAGAAGCCGCCTCGCTCAAGGTCAAGCCACAGGTCGGTTTGCGGGTGCGTTTGTCGTCCCTGGCCTCGAGTAAGTGGGCTGACACCGGTGGTGAGAAATCCAAGTTTGGTCTGTCCGCGGCGCAACTGTTGTCGGTGGTCGAGCGTTTCCGCGCGGCCGGCCTGGACCAGGGCATTCGTTTGCTGCACTTCCACATGGGCTCGCAGATCGCCAACCTGGATGACTACCGGCACGGCTTCAAGGAAGCGATCCGTTACTACGGCGAATTGCGCAACCTCGGCTTGCCGGTGGATCACATCGACGTCGGCGGTGGCCTGGGTGTTGACTACGACGGTACCCACTCGCGCAATGCCAGCTCGATCAACTACGACATGGACGACTACGCCGGTGTCGTGGTCGGCATGCTCAAGGAATTCTGCGACGCGCAGAGCCTGCCGCATCCGAACATCTTCTCCGAGAGCGGGCGCTCGCTGACCGCCCATCACGCCATGCTGGTGGTCCAGGTGACCGACGTCGAGAAACACAACGATGACGTGCCGCTGATCGACAACAAGGAAGAACTGCCGGAAACCGTGCAATGGCTGGTTGACCTGTTGGGTCCGACCGACATCGAGATGGTCACCGAGACCTACTGGCGCGCCACGCACTACATGAGCGACATCGCTGCCCAGTACGCCGATGGCAAACTGACCCTGGCCGACAAAGCCTTGGGCGAGCAGTGCTATTTCGCGGTCTGCCGCCGCCTGCACAACTCGTTGAAAGCCCGTCAGCGTTCCCACCGTCAGGTGCTCGACGAACTCAATGACAAGCTCGCCGACAAGTACATCTGTAACTTCTCAGTGTTCCAGAGCCTGCCGGACACCTGGGCGATCGGCCAGGTGCTGCCGATTCTGCCATTGCACCGTCTCGATGAAGAACCGATGCGTCGTGCCGTGCTGCAAGACCTGACCTGCGACTCCGATGGCAAGATCAAGCAGTACGTCGATGAACAAAGCATCGAAACCAGCCTGCCGGTGCATGCGCTGAACGACGGTGAAGATTACCTGCTGGGGGTTTTCCTGGTAGGCGCCTATCAGGAAATCCTTGGGGATATGCACAACCTGTTCGGTGATACCGACTCGGTGAACCTCTACCAGAACCCGGATGGCAGCGTGTACAGCGCCGGTATCGAAACCCACGACACCATCGAAGACATGCTGCGTTATGTGCATTTGTCTCCAGAAGAGCTGATGACTCACTACCGTGACAAAGTCGCCAGCGCGAAAATCAGCCCGGCCGAACGCACTCAATACCTCGACGCTCTGCGTCTGGGCCTGACTCGCTCGTCTTACCTGTCTTCTTGAGGTAACAAACAGCCGTTTCAGGCTGTCTGAAAAATGCACTGCAACCCGTGTGTTTTTTCAGATGGCCTGACGCGGCTTTTTTTTCAGGCGTCTAGGGCACAAGCCATTTATTTTCGAAGGATCAAAGAGCGCAGCTCTTCATTTCATTCAGGCCGCGTCCTGATCTGTACCAGGCTCTCTACATCAACGATGTCTCTCAGCGAGAGTCCCACGTCCCCCCTTCTGTCGAGAGACGCCAATTCCAGTCAACGAATCGTTTGTGTTCGTACAGCACCTGCTCAGCGGGCGTTGACGCCAAACCAGCCATCGCTTTTGCTTATGAGCCACGCAAAAGCGCCGAGGGTCAGGCTTCGTAGCAGCATAAACAGCAGAAACGCCAGCCACAGACCATGGTTGCCAAAGCCCTGTAGCGCCCAGGCGACCGGCAGCACGATGATTACGGTCAGCAGCATGCCGTTGCGCATTTCCCTGGCGCGGGTGGCGCCGATGAACAGGCCGTCGAGCAAGTAGCTCCAGACCGCGATCATCGGCAGCGCGGCGAGGTAAGGCAAATAGATGAATGCGGTGTCGCGCACGCTCTGGATGTTGGTCTGCATCTCGATGAACAGATGACCGGCACACATAAACATCACGGCGAAGCCCAGACTTGTCAGCAACGACCAACCGCAGGCCACCACCAGCGAGCGGCGCAAAGCCTGCCGGTCATTGGCGCCGATGGCGTGACCGCACAGGGCCTCCACGGCATGGGCCAGGCCATCGAGGGCATGGGCGGTGAGCAGTAAACCGTTGAGCAGCAGGGCATTGGCCGCGACGGTTGCGTCGCCCAACCGTGCGCCTTGCACGGTGATCAGGAAAAACACTGATTGCAGCGCCAGACTGCGAATGAAAATGTCCCGATTGACCGCCAGCAGTGGTCGCCAGCTTTGCCACAGCGCCAGCGCGGCCCACACGATGTGGCCGGGGTAGGCGCGCAGAGCTTTGCGGGTCATGGCCAGGCCAATCAGGGCACCGGTCCATTCGGCGATGACCGAAGCCCGCGCCGAGCCGACCACTCCCCAGTCCAGTCCGAGGACGAACCACAGGTTCAACGCGATGTTCACCAGGTTGGTGCTCAGCAGAATCGCCAGCGGTGCGCGGGCGTTCTGGGTGCCGAGGAACCAGCCGACCAGTGCGTAGCTGGCCAGCGCCGCGGGTAGGCCGAACAGCCGGGTATGGAAAAAGTCCCGGGTCATTTGGTCGAGTTCGGCAGAGGGGTGCATCAGGTTTAAAGCGATACCGCTCAGCGGCACGCCAATGACACCCAGCAGCAGCGCCAAGCCCATGGCCAACAGCAAGCCTTGCAGCAGGACTTGTCGAAGTGCTGCGCCGTCTCCACGCCCGGCGGCCTGGGCGGCGAAACCGGTGGAGCCCATGCGCAGAAAGCCCATCGACCAGGCCAGAAAGAGATACAGGTTGGAGCCGATAGCCACGGCACCGAGTTGGTGGGCGTGGGGCAGATGGCCGATCACCGTGCTGTCGACCAGGGCTACCAGTGGAACGGAGATGTTCGACAGAATCATCGGCGCCGCGAGTGCCCAGACACGGCGATGGGTTGGGCGGTGGCGCCAGTCGGTGATCAGGGTGGACATGCAGGCTCCTTGTTGAGCCGGCATTGTAGCGGCAGATCCGCTTTTTTGTGGCGAGGGAGCTTGCTCCGATGCTGGTGAGTTAAACACGCAGCGTCCCCAAAAGATCGCACCGAAAGTCTCTGGGTCTGTTCCTCTGCCCTCCGTCGATCAATGTGACCGGCGGTTTGGCGTCAGTGATATATAGTTCAACCCTTCGATACCCCCGCCAATGAGTGCCCCATGCTTAACAAAGGATTGTTTCTGGCCTGTGCGTTGGCGCTGCTAAGCGCTTGCGATTCGTCGACTTCCGATAAAGCGCCGTCCACCGCCGCGCCCGCAGCGACGGTCTCAGCGCCCAAGGCCAAAGCGGTTCAGGACGTTGCGGCTCTGAGGCAGCGCTACGTCGGCCGTGAGTTAAGCGTGGTGGACGTTTCCGAAGTGCAGCTCGATGGCGCCAGCACGCTGTCGGTGAGTTTTTCGGTGCCGCTGGACCCAGAGCAGAAGTTCGACGAAAAACTGCACCTGGTGGACAGCAAGACCGGCAAGGTCGATGGCGCCTGGGAACTCTCCGATAACCTGATGGAACTGCGTCTGCGTCACCTCGAGCCGCAGCGCAAACTGGTGCTGACCGTCGATGCCGGGCTGCGTGGGATTAACGACGCCAAGCTTACCGCCGAATACGTCAGCCGCCTGGAAACCCGTGACCTGCAACCCACCGTAGGCTTCGCCAGTCGTGGCACCTTGCTGCCGACCCGTTTGGCCGAAGGGCTGCCGGTGATCGCGCTGAACGTCGACAAGATCGACGTCGAGTTCTTCCGGATCAAGCCCGAATCCTTGCCGGCGTTTCTGGCGCAGTGGGGCCGCAGCACCAGCCTGCACAGTTATGAATCGCGTGAACTGCTGCCGATGGCCGATCTGGTCTACGGCGGCCGCTTCGACCTGAACCCTGCGCGCAATACCCGGGAAACCCTGTTACTGCCGATCGCCGGCCTCAAGCAATTGCAGCAACCCGGCGTATACCTGGCGGTGATGCGTGCTTCCGGCACCTACAACTACTCGCAACCGGCGACCCTGTTCACCCTGAGCGATATCGGCCTGTCGGTGCACCGTTACCAGAACCGTCTGGACGTCTTCACTCAAGCGCTGGAAGGCGGCAAAGCCCTGGATGGCGTCAGCCTCGAACTGCTCGACGGCGAGGGCCGGGTAGTGGGCCAAGGCAAGACCGAGAAGGGCGGCCATGCCGAGTTGGCGCTGCCGAAAAAAGCCGAAGTGTTGCTGGCCCATCAGGGCGAGCAGACCAGCATGCTGCGACTGAACAGCGCTGCGCTGGACCTGGCCGAGTTCAATATCGGCGGGCCGCAAGCTCACCCCCTGCAATTTTTTGTGTTTGGCCCGCGCGATCTGTATCGCCCCGGCGAAACCGTGCTGCTTAATGCCTTGCTGCGGGACAAGGACGGTCATGCGGTCAAACCGCAACCGGTCAGCGTCGAAGTCCGTCGTCCGGATGAACAGGTCAGCCGCAAATTCGTCTGGGACGCCGATGCGTCCGGCCTCTATCAATACCCACTGCAACTGGCCGGTGAAGCGCCGACCGGGCGCTGGCAACTGGTGTTCGATCTGGGTGACGGCAAGCCGCAGCTGTATGAGTTCCTCGTTGAAGACTTCCTGCCCGAGCGTCTGGCCCTTGAGCTCAAAGGCAGCGATGCCCCGATCAAACCGGCCGATACCGCTGAATTCAGCGTCAATGGCCGCTACCTGTATGGCGCGCCAGCCTCCGGTAATCGTCTGAGCAGCCAGGTGTATGTGCGCCCGCTGCGTGAGGCGGTCAACGCTTTGCCTGGTTATCAGTTCGGCTCGGTCACCGAAGAAGAGTTGAGCCAGGATCTGGAACTCGACGAAAGCACGCTGGACGCCAATGGCGAGGCGACCATCGAGCTGGAAAGCAAATGGGCCCAAGCCAAGTCACCGCTGCAACTGATCGTTCAGGCCAGTCTGCAAGAGTCCGGCGGTCGCCCGATCACCCGTCGAGTGATGCAGCCGGTGTGGCCGGCGGATCGCCTGCCGGGGCTGCGAGCGTTGTTCGAAGGCAAAGAAACCAACGGCGATGGCCCGGTCGAATTCGAGCTGCTGGTGGCCAATAATGAAGGCCAGAAACTGGCGGCGGACAACCTCAAGGTCCGTCTGGTGCGCGAGCGCCGTGACTATTACTGGAACTACTCGGAGAGCGATGGCTGGAGCTATCACTTCAACGAAAAGTTCCTCAACCTCGACGAAGAAACCGTCAGCATCAAAGCTGGCGATACCGCGAAGATCAGCTTCCCGGTGGAGTGGGGCCCCTACCGCGTCGAAGTCGAAGACCCGCAGACCGGTTTGGTCAGCAGCCTGCGCTTCTGGGCCGGCTACCGTTCGCAGGACAATGCCGAAGGCGGCGCGGTGCGTCCAGACCAGGTCAAGCTGGCGTTGGACAAACCGGCCTATGGCAATGGTGATACGGCCAACGTGACCGTCACCCCGCCGGCTGCCGGTAAAGGCTATCTGCTGGTGGAGTCCAGCGACGGACCACTGTGGTGGCAGGAAATCGACGTGCCGGCCGAGGGCAAAAGCTTCGCGGTCAAACTCGATCCGACATGGTCGCGGCATGATCTGTATGTCAGTGCGTTAGTGATTCGTCCCGGTGAACGCAAAGCCAATGTCACCCCGAAACGCGCGGTCGGCGTACTGCACCTGCCGCTGGATCGCACCCAGCGCAAACTCGGCCTGACCCTGAGTGCGCCGGAAAAAATGCGTCCGAAACAGCCGCTGACGGTGAAGATTCAGGCGAGAAATGCCGACGGCAGCGTACCGAAACAAGTGCATGTGCTGCTGGCCGCGGTGGACGTGGGCATCCTCAATATCACCGAATACCCGACGCCGGACCCGTACTCCAGCCTGTTCGGTCGCAAGGCCTATGGCGCCGATCAACTGGACATCTATGGGCAGCTGATCGAAGCCGGGCAGGGCCGTTTGGCCAGCCTCGCCTTCGGTGGTGACGCGGCGCTTGCCAAGGGCGGCAAGCGCCCGGACACCAGCGTGACCATCGTTGCCCTGCAAAGCGCGCCGGTGACCCTGAACGAACAGGGCGAAGGCGAAGTCAGCGTCGATATCCCGGACTTCAACGGCGAGCTGCGTCTGATGGCTCAGGCCTGGACCGACGATCGCTACGGTATGGCCGAAGGCAAAACCGTGATCGCCGCACCACTGATCGCAGAGCTCTCGGCGCCGCGCTTCCTCGCTGGCGGTGACCAGACGAAGCTGGCGCTGGACCTGTCGAACCTCTCTGGCAAGGCACAGCAATTGACGGTGCAACTGAGCGCCGAGGGCCAGTTGAACCTGCTCGGCGAAGCGACCCATAGCGTGCAACTGACCCAAGGCCAGCGCACTACTTTGCAGATCCCGGTGCAGGCGCTGGGCGGTTTCGGACAAGGCAAAGTCAACGTGCTGGTCAATGGACTCGACCTTCCGGGCGAGAACCTGCCTCCGTTCACTCGCGAATGGACATTGGGCGTGCGCCCGGCCTATCCGGCCCTGCTCAAGCACTATCGCGCCGTGCTTAAAGATCAACCGTGGAGCTTGCCGGAAGGAGAGCTGTCGTTGTTCGAAGCGGCCGGGCGTGAGGCCTTGCTCAGCTTGTCGAGCCGACCGCCGTTAAACCTTGGCGAACAGATTCGTGCGCTCAAGGCTTACCCCTATGGCTGCCTGGAGCAAACTGCCAGCGGCTTGTATCCATCGCTTTATGCAGACGCCGCGAGCCTTAAACGCCTGGGTCTTGCAGGCGAGCCGGATGCCGACCGCAAGCGCAAGATCGAGCTGGGCATCGAACGCTTGCTGGGCATGCAGCGTTACAACGGCAGCTTCGGTTTGTGGGGCGCGGACGGTGAAGAAGAGTACTGGCTGACCGCCTACGTCACCGACTTCCTGCTGCGTGCTCGCGAGCAAGGTTTCACGGTTCCGCCCCAGGCGCTGAAAAAAGCCAGTGAACGGCTGCTGCGTTACGTGCAGGAGCGCAACCTGATCGAAGTGAACTACAGCGAAAACGCCGAGCACACGCGTTTCGCGGTGCAGGCCTATGCCGGTTTGGTATTGGCCCGCAGCCAACAGGCGCCGCTGGGTGCGCTGCGCAGTCTGTTCGAGCGTCGCACCGATGCCCGTTCCGGTCTGCCGCTGGTGCAACTGTCCATCGCCTTGCAGAAAATGGGCGACCAGCCGCGAGCTGATCAAGCCTTGATCGCAGGGTTGGCTACGTCACGCAACAGCAAGGATTGGCTCGCCGATTACGGCAGCCCACTGCGTGATCAGGCACTGATTCTGGCACTGCTGGAAGAGAACGACCTGGCCAAGGGCAAGCGCGAAGAGCGTCTGTTCGAGCTGTCCGATCAACTGGCCGCCAGCCAATACCTGTCGACCCAGGAGCGCAACTCGCTGTTCCTCGCCGGCCGCGGTTTGCTGGGCAAACCGGAAGCCAACTGGAACGCGCAACTGAGCAGCGGCGGTGAAGTCCGTGAGCTGAGCAATAGCCAACCGGGTCTGAAACTTGAAGGTGCGCTTCTGGCATCGCCCCTGTCCTTACACAACGAAGGCAGCGAGCCTGTGTATCAGCAGCTGACTATTTCGGGTTACCCACAACAGGCGCCGGTCGCCGGTGGCGAGAACCTGAGCATTCGCCGCGAATACCTGGGCATGAACGGCCAGCCGTTGAATCTCAAGGCCTTGGTCAGTGGTGATCTGGTGTTGGTGCACTTGGCGGTCAGCGCCAAGCAGCGAGTACCAGATGCCTTGGTGGTGGATTTGTTGCCCGCCGGACTGGAGCTGGAAAACCAGAACCTGGCACAGAGCGCCGCAAGCCTGGAAAACGCCAGCAGCAAGGTCAAGGAATGGCGTGTGTCGATGCAGAACGCCAGCCTCAAGCATCAGGAGTTCCGCGATGACCGCTACGTGGCGGCGATGAACCTGGACGGTTACGGCACTACGCACCTGCTGTACCTGGCGCGCGCTGTAACCCCGGGCACCTACCGCGTACCGCCACCGCAAGTGGAGTCCATGTACCGGCCGAACTGGCAGGCCGTAGGCGAAACACCGGCGCAGATGGTGATCAAGGGAAGATAGGGCAGATCGCGAGGGGTTGCGGTGAACACAGCCCCTTTGTAGCAGCTGCCGCCAGGCTGCGTCCGGCTGCGCAGCAGTCGCAATCCAGACGACTCAATCTTTGGCTTAAAACGCGGTATGGCCATTAACGACCGCTGTAGCCGGGCGCAGGCTTCGCCAGCTGCTACAGGTATCGTGTCGTTCTCGGGTTCAATGAATAATCCAGCTCAACAACCACAGCCCCAGCACTAGCCAGATGATCCCCATAATGATCGAGGCGTGCATAAAGGCGCGGATCGCCGAGTACAACAGCATCAGGCCGATGATCAGCGCGAGGATGCTGATGACAGAGGTGTCCATGCCCAGCGTCCGGGAAAGTCCTTCGATAAAATTGCCGCTGGCGTGAGACAAGGCATTGAACAGACCATTGAGCCCATCGACGATAAACCGGATGACTGAACCGAGTGCCTGGCCGAGCCATTTGAAAAAGCTTTCTACCTGCATGTGTGTGTCCTGATGAAAGGGGTGGCGTCGTTGCCAGACCTGAACCTTGGGCCATTAATCGCGTTGGCGAGTTCCCTTAAAGCATAGAGGTTCGTGGGTTTGAGTTTTAGATTAGTTATGCAGCGCCGCTGGGTCAGAATCTTGCGAGGGTTGGTCATGACCTTGCTGCTTCTGATCGCGCTGCTCTGGCTCGCCGACCGTATCTGGCCGCTACCCTTGCCCCAAGACGACCAGGCGCGTGTGGTGTTGGCTGAAGACGGCACGCCGCTGTGGCGGTTCGCCGATGCCAATGGCGTATGGCGCTACCCGGTGGAGACCCATCAGGTTTCGCCGTATTACCTCGACGCACTGCTGACCTACGAAGATCGCTGGTTTTATCAGCACCCTGGCGTGAATCCCTTGGCGTTGGGCCGAGCCGTGTGGCAGAACCTCACCGGTGGCCGCGTATTGTCGGGTGGCAGCACCTTGTCGATGCAGGTGGCGCGCTTGCTTGATCCACACTCGCGCACGCTATCGGGCAAGCTGCGGCAACTCTGGCGCACCGTGCAATTGGAATGGCATCTGTCCAAGGATCAGATCCTCAGCCTGTACCTCAACCGCGCGCCGTTCGGCGGCACCCTGCAAGGCGTTGCTGCGGCCAGTTGGGCGTACCTCGGTAAATCACCACAGCAATTGACCCACGCCGAAGCTGCGCTGCTGGCGGTTTTGCCCCAGGCGCCGAGCCGTTTGCGCCCGGACCGCCACCCGGCGCGAGCCCAAGCAGCACGGGACAAAGTCTTGCGGCGGCTGGCGCAGTTCCATGTCTGGCCGCAATCAGCGGTGAACGAAGCGCTGGAAGAACCCCTGTTGCTGGCACCGCGCCTGGAGCCAAGCCTCGCGCCGTTGCTGGCTCGACGGCTGAATCGTCCGGACAGCCCGCCGCTGATCCGCACCACCCTTGATGCCACCTTGCAGCGGCGTCTCGAAGACTTGCTGCTGGGTTGGCGTGCGCGCTTGCCGGAGCATACGTCCGCGGCGATTTTGGTGGTCGAAGAAGAGACCATGGCCGTGCGCGCCTACCTGGGTTCGGTGGACATCAACGACGCTCGGCGCTTCGGCCATGTGGACATGATCAGTGCCATGCGCTCCCCCGGCTCGACCCTCAAACCGTTCCTCTACGGCATGGCCATGGATGCCGGGCTGATCCATTCCGAATCACTGCTTCAGGACGTGCCGAGGCGCTACGGTGACTATCGGCCGGGTAATTTTTCCATGGGTTTCAGCGGCGCCGTGTCGGCCAGTGCCGCGCTCGCCACGTCACTGAATCTGCCGGCGGTGCAACTGCTCGAAGCCTACGGGCCGAAACGTTTTGCCGCCCAGATGCGCATTGGCGGTGTGCCGCTGACGCTGCCAGCGTTGGCCGAACCGAACCTGGCGTTGATTTTGGGCGGGGCCGGTAGTCGTCTGGAGGACTTGGTCAGTGGCTACAGTGCATTTGCCCGTGGCGGCAAAAGCGCCAACCTTCGTTTGCAGCCCGACGATGTGCTGCGTGAGCGGCCGTTGCTGTCGCCGGGTTCGGCGTGGATTGTGCGGCGGATTCTCAGCGGTCAGGCACGACCGGATCGCGATCCGCGTGCCGAGTTGGTGCAGCGCCCGGTACTGGCCTGGAAAACCGGCACCAGTTACGGTTTTCGCGATGCCTGGGCGATTGGCGTCGGCCCGCGTTACCTGATTGGCATCTGGATCGGCCGCCCGGACGGTACGCCGGTGCCGGGGCAGTTTGGCCTGGCTTCGGCAGCGCCGCTGATGCTGCAAGTGCACGACGTGTTGATCAACCGCGATAGCCAGCGGGGAATCCCCGCGCCGGTACAGCCAGTGCCGATGAATGTCGCAGTAGCGGCGATCTGCTGGCCGTTGGGGCAGCCCATGAGTCGTAGTGACCCTAATTGCCGGCTCCAGCGTTTCGCCTGGACCCTGGACCGCACCACCCCGCCAACCTTGCAGGCACTGGACCAACCGCTGGGTGTCGGCTTGCTGGAGAAAATCTGGGTCAATGCCAAGGGCCAGCGGGTCGACGCCAAATGCCCGGGCGCCGTGGCTCGTGACATTGCGTTGTGGCCAGCACCGCTGGAGCCATGGTTGCCGAGGGTGGAACGTCGGGAAGCACGTTTACCGGCCAACGATCCAGAGTGCCCGGGACCGATGCTGGCTGCTGCCTCGCCGTTATCGATTGTCGGCGTGCGCGAAGGCGATCAACTGCGCCGCCCGGCCGCCAGCCAGGAACTGCTGCAATTGAAACTCTCGGCCCTGGGCGGCAGCGGTCGACGATGGTGGTTCATCAATGGCGCACCGCTGGGCGACAGCGCCAATCAAGACAGTATCAACGCAACCTTCGATCAGCTCGGTCGCTACCAGCTCAGCGTGCTGGATGAGGGCGGGCAGACCGCACGGGTTGAGTTCAGTGTTGTTGATTAGTCCGCCATCGCGAGCAATCGAGCGTCGACCGGCGGCTCCTACAGGAGTACGCGGCCAAGTGTAGGCGCGAGCGTGCTCAGGATCTGTCGCGAAGCGACAGTCATGTTCGGCGCTTGCCTTCACTCGCCATCCGCCCGAAGCTATACGCCTTCAGGAGAGCCCGATGAACCTTGACGAACTGACCGAACGCCTACACGCCATCCGCGACCGTAACGACTGGCGCCAATTCCACAGCCCGAAAAACCTGGCCATGGCCGCCAGTGTGGAAATGGCTGAGCTGGTAGAGATATTCCAGTGGCTCAGCGAGGATCAGTCGCGGCAGTTGCCGTCGGAGAAACTCGCCCATGCCGGTCAGGAAGTGGGCGACATCGTGCTTTATCTATTGCTGTTGTGCAGCGAACTGGGGTTGGACATGGAACAGGTCGTGCGCAGTAAGCTGGCAGACAGCGAACGGAGGTTCAGCTAATGAATGACCGTCATTTCGATCAATTGGCGACCCGTTTCGCCGAGAAAATCTACGGGGGGGCCAAAGGCGCGATTCGCCTCGCGGTGCTCCAGGCCGATCTGGCCGAAACCCTGCCGGACCGCCCATTGCGGGTGCTGGATATTGGTGCCGGTCTTGGCCACATGTCGCTGTGGCTGGCCGAGCGTGGGCACGTGGTGACGCTGGCCGAACCTGCCGAACCGATGCTCGAAGGCGCGCGCCAGCGTTTCGCCGAGGCCGGTCAAACCGCGACGTTCATTCAGGCGCCATGGCAGGACCTGCTCGGTCAGCTCACCGAACCTTACGACCTGGTGCTTTGCCATGCGGTATTGGAATGGTTGGCAGAACCCCACGCAATCCTGCCGGTGCTGCATCAGCTTACGACCAAGGAAGGTTGGCTATCGCTGGCGTTCTACAACCGCGATGCGCTGATTTATCGCAACCTGCTCAAGGGCCACTTCCGCAAGATGCGTAAGAACGACATGGCCGGTGAGAAGCAGAGCCTGACGCCTCAGCAGCCGCTTGATCCACGTGAGCTGGCAGCGCAACTTGAAGGCCTTTGGCAGGTCGAAACCCAGAGCGGGGTGCGGGTTTTTCACGATTACATGCCGGTGGAGTTCCAGGCCCGCGCCGAGTTGCTGGATTTGCTGGAAATGGAACTGGCCCATCGTCGTCACCCAAGCTTTGCCGGGCTTGGGCGTTATTTGCACTGGATCTGTCGTCCGGTTTAAGCGGCCCAGTCAGTGGAGAGCAAAATGAAACGCCGTCTCGGATTAGTCGTGTTATGCCTGGGCCTGGGCGCTTGCCAGGGCAGCAATCCTTATGTCGCCAGCTCTAACCCGATTCCGCCAGCACCGCCGCAAGCTGCCAACACCTTCGACCGCAGCGCCTATCCGGCGCCGCAACGGGACTACGGTCGCTACCGCAATTGGGCCTGGCTCAATGGCCGTTTGCCCACAGGCTCGGCCTGGGCCGACTCTGCGCAGATTGCCGAAGCGGTCAGCAATGCTCTCGACCAACGTGGCTTGCGCCCATTGCATGACAGCCGCCCGGCAGACCTGTGGATCAGCGCCGATCTGCATCTGGAGAAACGTCTGCGTCAGGTGCAGGACGACTCCGGGTACGGCGGCTATGGCGGTTACAACCGTTATGGCAGTGGCTACGGGATGTACAACACGGTGCCGATCGTGCGCACGTACGAGGTGCAAGTAGTGGTCGTGCGGGTCGATATGTTCGACGGCAACAGCGGCCAACCGGTGTGGAGTGCCAGCGCCGAAACCGGTAGCCAGGGCAGTCTGAGCGAGCATGTCGATGCATTACGCGAAGCTGTGGAAAAGGCTCTGTCGGCGTATCCTCCTAGTTAGCAACAACCCGTCAGACTCATGTCTTCGACAGGAGAAAGATCATGTTCCGCCGTCTCGCTTTACTGGCTTTGGCTGCGCTGCTCAGCGCTTGTGCTTCCAATCAGGTCAACCACGATTTCGACGCCAGCCGCGACTTCGCCGCCTACCGTAGCTGGAGCTGGAAAGAACCCGCCCTGCAATACCGCCCCGATGATCCTCGGATCAAAAGTGACCTGACTGAGCAGCGCATCCGCCAGGCGGTCAGCGAACAGCTGGATCAACGCGGTCTGCGTCCGGCTGCCGCCGGCACCAAGGCTGACCTTAAGGTGCAGACGTACCTGATTGTCGAAAACCGTCAGCAACAAGTGACCACCAACTATGGTGGCAGTGCCTGGGGTGGCCCATGGAACGGCTATTGGGGCGGGCCGATGTACAACGAAACCCGTAACGTCACCTACAAGGTTGCGACTATTCAGATCGACCTGCTCGATGGCAAGGACGGCAAGCTGGTCTGGAGAGGTAGTGACGAACAAATGCTCAGCAGCACACCGAACCCGACAGACCGCAGCGCCGCAGTGCGCGCGACAGTGGGCAGGATCCTGGAGAACTATCCACCGCGGTAATCGAAATCCCGACAAAGATCGCCCGAATGCGGCCCGAATTTGCGGCCGCGTTCGGACGATCTTTTTTTACCTCCCACCGATACTCCGCCAGTCGTCTACCCTGACAAGTACTACGCCATGTCCGCATAGAATCTTTCAGCCAAAAGGGACGCTTTTTACCTGATGCAGAGCTTTCTTCTATTTATCTGGTTGGCTGTCTGCGCAGTGCAGGATATTCATCAACGCCAAATTGCCGATGGCTTGACCCTTGGTGCGACGGTCGTGTCCCTGGTGTATCTACTGTGGAACGGTACAACCTGGCTAGGCGCAAGTGCGGAGCAGGGTGTCTGGGCGTTCTTCCTTGCGCTGGCCTTCACTTTGCCGGGCTATGCGTTTGGGCGTTTGGGGGCGGACGATGTGAAGTTGATGGCGGCACTGGGGCTCGCGACCGACAACCGGCATCTGTTAGAAACCTTCATTGGCGCGGGCATTGCCAGCGTGGTCTGGCTGCTGATTGCTCCTAGACTCTGGCCGCTTATGAATAAAAAGCTGAAAGCCCATTTGCAATACTTCGGTCCGAAAGAGTCGGCACAACAACCCTTTGCGCCGTTCATTTTTGTCGGCATGCTCCTGGCGGTTGCCTGGATTCCCTAGCGCTATCAGCGCATGTACAGAGTCGAAAATCAGGTCTACTTTCCATTCGGAAGCTATACAGCCAGTGGCTGTCGGTACAGGAAAGGCCAGGCTTTGGCCTGCCAGGCATGGAGTCTCGCGTGAACAAGCTTACGTCCCGGATAAAAGTACTCGTGGTCGACGATCAGCCGCTGAATGTGGAAGAACTTTGCGTGTTTCTCGAAAGAAACGGTTACCGCACCGTCCCTTGTGAGTCCAGCCAACACGCCATCGAGCGTTTCAATGAAGACGCTGAAATCGGTCTGGTGCTGTGCGATTTGCACATGCCCGAGCTGGATGGCATCCAGTTGGTTCAGGAGCTGCAGCGCATTGCCGGCAAGCTGCGGGTGTTTGAAGCAATCATGCTGACCGGGAATGCCCACAAGCAGGATGTGATCAAGGCACTGCGTGCCGGCTTCGCCGACTACTACCAGAGGCCTGTCGATCTGGATGAATTGCTCGAAGGCCTGCAACGCCAGGAAGCAGTCTTGGAGGAGCGCTATAAAACCCTTCAATTGAGCCATCTGAACCAGAAGCTACAGTGCCTCTCTGAGTCCATCGACGACCTTTACCGGGACCTGGACAAGGTTCGGCCAAAGCAGGGAATTCATTTGTCGAACTTAACGGGCGAGGGGAGCCGTGAAGCGCAAACACCGGCCATCTTCAATCAGCTATCACCCCGGCAATTGGATGTCGCCCGTCTGGTGGGCAAGGGTCAGACCAACTACCAGATTGGCTGCGAACTGGGCATCACCGAAAACACTGTGAAGCTCTATGTGTCCCAAGTGCTGCGCCTGACCCACATGAACAACCGCACGCAATTGGCGTTGGCGTTGTCGCCGGGTCATCCGGGGATGCGTCAGCGGGTGACGACGCATTAGAGTTTGGTCACTCATTGTAGTGAGGGAGCTTGCTCCCGCTGGCCGGTCCTCGCTCGGACGAGGCAGTCGTAAATCCGGCTGACGTGATCTATCTGAAAAGCCGCGACTGCTGGTTTTAGGGCCGCTCCGCGACCCAGCGAGAGCAAGCTCCCTCGCCACAGGGCCGGACGCAGCCTTTGGTAGCTGCTACGGACCGCGTAAAGCTTAACTGACTCCGGCTTGGGGCTTGTCCACGAAGACCGCCACCATTCAGCGAGGCTGCATCACCCCTCAGCTCCACTACTTGTTGGTACTCATCTCCCCCCCCGCCTTCTGCTCATACAAGGCAGGAATTGGATGCTTAAAGCTGTCCAGCCAGCGCTGCATGCTCAGATTGCGTTCGGCGGGCGTTGCGGTTTGCGGCGTTCGCGACGCCACTGCGTCGTGATTTTGCAGCAGCAGCCAGTTTTCGGTTTCTTGTTGATACTGCGAGTTAGGCCCGGAGTCGATGGCCACGGCGGTCAATGGCAGGCTCAGCAGGCCCACATAGCAGAGGATATTCAGTTTCATCACGGCCTCTCTCTTTGTGCTTACTTGATACTCGGTTGTTGTGGATCGCTGACCGCCGCGACTTGATCGCGTACTGCCGGTTTGGCTTTGACCCGGGTTTTGAGCTGCTCGGCGCGTGCCCGGGCACTGGAGAATTGTTCAGGGCTCAGGCCGGCGCGGGTGACCACCTCTGAGGCTTGTCCCCAGTTGTCTTGATAGATTAGCAAGCTCACCAGATTCACCGCGGCCAACTGGTCAGTCTGCTTGAGTTCCATGGCAGTGAGGAATTCAAAGCGTGCTTCGTTGATCTGCAGCTGGTTGAGGTAAACCACGCCCAGGTCGTTGCGGATTTTCTCGTCGGTGGGCGAGAAGTGCGCGGCACGCTGTAGATGTAACAAGGCCTGGTCGTTGTCACCTTTGGCCGCGGCCAATTGGCCCAGGCCGTGTTCCGCTTCGGCTGCCATGCAGGTGCCGAGCAGGTCGCGGTACAACGGTTCGGCTTCGCTACGGCCCAGCAAGCGGTAAATTCTGGCCTTGCGAAAACGCACCTGGTTGAGGTTGTCGGGCAGGCCTTGCAGGTTGGCCAGGCCGGCGTGCAGCTTGCCGTCATTGACCATGTCGTCGGCCAGACTCAGCGACAGATCCTGTTCGGAGGTCAATTTGGCACAGGGACCGGGAGGGGAGGACCAGGAGCCTTGGCCGTTGGTGGCGCAACCGCCTAGCATCAGCAAGCTTAGTACAGCAATCATTGCTTTCATAACGTTCCCTCTAGGAAGCCAATGCACGGGCGGTGGCGGAGAAGCCTGGGCCGGCCAGTACGACCTCGACCCATTCATCGAGACTGCCGATACCGGCGTTGACCACTTGCCCCAGTGGCGCCAGTACGCCTTGCAACCACTCGAAGTCAGTACTGTTGCGAGTGATCGCAAGGAGGGTCTGACTCAGGCTTTGACTCATTGCGACAGTCCACTTTTTGCGTCGAAGTCGCCGTTTTCCAGGAAGTACATGCGGTAGAAGTTCGGGTCGTAATTACGCAGTTTTTCGCCAGGCAGCGACGGCAGTTTCGCATCGGCCGCCAGTGGCTGGACCAGGTGCGGGGTGACGATCATCAGCAATTCGCGCTCTTCGCGGTTGATTGTCGAGTCGCGGAAAAAAGCCCCGAGGATCGGGATATCGCCCAGACCGGGAAACTTGTTGACCTGGGAATTGTTGCGGGTGCTGACCAAGCCGCTGATCACGAAGCTTTCGCCATCGGCCAGAGAAACACTGGTGTCGGTGCGCCGCACCGTCAGTGCCGGCACCGTGGTGCCAGCGATAACCACAGCGTTGGTGAAGTCGAGTTCGCTGACTTCCGGTGCTACCTTCAGGGTGATGCGGTTGCGGCCGATAACGGTCGGGGTCAGGGTCAGGCGGATGCCGAATTCCTTGTATTCGATGGACACGTTATCGCTGCCGGAGCTGGGCACTGGAATTGGAATCTCGCCGCCAGCGAGGAAGCTCGCGCTTTGGCCGCTGAGGGCCACCAGGCTTGGACGCGCCAGGGTGTAGGCAAAGCCGCTGCCCTCCAGTGCGTTGATCATCACCAGGGCTTTTCTGCCGACCCAGGAGAAGTTGAACTGGCCGTTATTCACCGGTGCACTGGGGGTGACCACTCCGTTGATCGTCGGCAGGGTTCTCGGTGCGCCGAACAGGAAGTTGCCGGCGGTCCCGAAAATCGAAGTCGAGGCTTCCTTGAGCTTGGTGCGGCTGACTTCGACAAAGCGGATATCGGTTTGCACCTGACTGGGCAGCGACGGGTCTTCAGACGGTGATAACGAGGTGCTGGTCAGGGCGGTGCTGGCTTTGCCCTGAACGAACACCATGCTCTGACGAGGAGCACCAGCGCAGGCGGTCCAGACCATCAGACTGGTTGCGCCCGGGGCCATACCCGTCAACAGAAAAGCGTTGCTGCCATTGAGGTGCACATCGGCGGTTTTCGGATCGCCCACCGCCAGGCGAGTGATCGCCACAGGCGAATGCACCTCTTGCTGGAGGCCTTCGCCGACTTCAATCGTTGCTGGCATTTGGCTTAATGCGTCGCAATTGCTGGAGGCGGCTAGCGCAATATCGACAGGTAATCCGGCCACTATCATGGCGCAGATCAGACGTTTGAACTCTGGCACGGAATGTTTGCGCATGTGTGTGCATCCTTGCTTAATCAAGGGGTTTGTCGGACTGTCTGGTTGCCACGAGTGATCTCGATAGTGGGTGCAGCGTAGCAACGGGATCGTTTCTAGCCAGCCCATTGGACGCAGCACCAAGGGCCAGTTGGGTGAATTGGAACAGGTGACTGTTGGCAGTGTAGATGGTGGCTGGCAAATCGCTCTCTCCAGCCCAATAGCGGGCTAGACGCCATTCTTCGCTGCTGTGTACGGCCAGGCGCAACGTTGCGACTTGAGTTGCGAGCATCGGTATGTCTACCGCGATGGGGGCAGTGGGCGGGATCACCGTTTCAGCGACGAGCGCCGGTGAGTGGCTGAGTACCAGCCCCCAATAGCCGACAAAAATGGCCCCCACTAAAAGTAGTCCGGCCAGGCCCTGGGTGAAGCGACTGTTCATGATGGCTCTCCCCCTCCTGCTGCATCACTTGCCCGTATTTTCAACCGAGTCAGTTTCGCAATCAGGTAGCTATGAACATGCAACTGTTTCGCTATTTGAAAGTAGCCCAGCCACGACAAAACGCCATCATTCATAATAAATAACCTTGAAGACGTCTGGATTTTTTGCCACAGCGGTCTGTATCAGGCGAGAACCTTTGTACTAATACTTTGTGATTAATCAGTTCTTACAGTTGTTGGAGAGGGGTTTGTTGACAATGCTCTGATGGCATAGAGGAGACCTGTTCCGTAATCCGTTTATCTTGCACCAACGTGTTTGCTTCCTCAGTCACAGGTATTGCCCATGAATCCCTCTTCATCCCCACGGCAACAGCTTCTCTTGGTGGACGACGAAGAGGACGCGCTTCTGGAGCTGGTGGAACTGCTGGAGGGCGAGGGCTTTTGTTGCTTCACCGCAACCTCGGTCAAACTTGCCCTGCATCACCTGACCCGTAACCCGGATATCGCGCTGGTCATCACCGATCTGCGCATGCCGGAAGAAAGCGGCATGTCGCTGATCAAGCGTCTGCGTGAACACACCTCCCGCCAACACCTGCCGGTGATCGTGACTTCCGGTCATGCCGATATGGACGATGTCAGCGACATGCTGCGCTTGCAGGTACTGGACCTGTTTCGCAAGCCCATCTATCACGTGCGTTTACTGGAAACCCTGAACAACCTGTTTCCGCAGCCGCAGGTGTATTCGGTTAATCCTTAGGCTGCATTCTCCCGGTGATAACACGACAACTCTTAAAAGATCGCAGGCTGCGTCAGCTCCTACAATGGACTTGCGTACACCTGTAATGTTGTGGGCGTACGCGTGCCGATCATTTAATAAGAGGCATTGCCGTATACTGCGTCCCCCTATTTTTAGCTGGAGAACGCTATGCCTGCCCCTGTCTGGTGGCTGCTTTGCCTGCCCTTTATTGCCGGTGCTTTTCTGCCGTTGCAGGCGGGGATCAATGGTCAACTGGCCAAGCAGGTGTCCAGTGTTCTGGCTGCGGCTTTGGTTTCGTTTTTTGTCGGGACCATGGCGCTGCTGATTCTGGTCATGGTTCAACGTGAAGTACCAACGTTGAACGCGCTGAAAAGCCTGACCTGGTGGCACTGGAGTGGCGGTCTGCTCGGCGCGTTCTTCATCACCACCGCCGCGTTTGCCGGGCCGCGAATCGGCGCCATGTTGTTCATGGCGCTGGTGCTGGCCGGTCAGTTGGGCATGGCCCTGGCACTGGACCATTTCGGCTGGGCCGGTTTTCGCGAGACGCCGATCAGCGCCGGCAAGGTGGCCGGGCTGGTGTTGATCCTGGCCGGGGTGTTCATGATTCGGCGTGGTTGAGTCGCGGCCTCAGGCAATCGGTCGCCAACTGCCCGTCATGTGCTCCAGATCCCCGGCACCCATCAATCGAAAATCCCCACTGGAGCCCGGTGCACTGGTCAGTAATGTGACCTCACTGGGCAAGCGCACCGGTTTCTTGAACTCCACAGCGACTTCTACGTTGGCCGCCGGCAGGTGCTCGCTGAGTGCTGCCAAGGTGCGCGCCTTGTTCCACAAACCATGGGCGATGGCCTTGGGGAAACCGAACATTTTTGCGCTGACAGCACTCAGGTGAATCGGGTTGTAGTCGCCGGAGACCTTGGCGTACTGACGG
The DNA here is from genome assembly GCF_057813935.1 of Pseudomonas sp. F220. Classification (NCBI taxonomy): domain Bacteria; kingdom Pseudomonadati; phylum Pseudomonadota; class Gammaproteobacteria; order Pseudomonadales; family Pseudomonadaceae; genus Pseudomonas; species Pseudomonas sp. F220. The sequence continues at coordinate 28,955 of NZ_JBVASJ010000001.1, read as the reverse complement.
CCGATGTTGGTGGGAGCCCACCAGTGCGTCAGTTCGCTCAAGGCAACTGTCGGGCTGTCCTGTTCGATGATGGGTTCACCCGGTAATTCGACGCCTCTGCACAGCATGCGGCTTTCGGCTTGCCACAGCGGGCCGAGCGGATCTTCGAGGGTGGTGATCAGATCGAATACCGCACCTTTGGCGTGAGGTTGCAGGTTTTGCACCTGGACACTGACCCGCACGCTGCCGACGCCACCCATGGGCCGTATTACGCGGATGCGGTTGGCCAAATGAATCAACCCCAGCAGCGGGAAAGGAAAGTCCTTGGCGGTGAGCAATTGCATCTGCACGGCGAACTCCAGCACATGGGGATAGGTCGGCGGCAGCAAGCCGTTTTCGGTAAAGCCGCAGACCTTTCGATAAGACACCAACCGTTTCGGGTCGACATCGACCCAGCAACGCAGCCCGTCTTCAGGCAGCGTGGTGCCGGTGATTTTGCGCCGCGTGGCTGCCCGAACATACAGCTCGGCCAGGTGTGGGGCTCGGTTCAGTGCATGCCAGTTCACCGCCATGGTTATGCTCCTAATACGCTTTGTCCGCAGACGCGCAATGCTTGCCCGGTGACCGCGCCGCTGCCCGGCTGGCTGAGCCAGGCCACCGCTTCGGCGACGTCCTGGGGCAGGCCACCCTGACCTAGAGAACTCATGCGCCGCCCGGCTTCGCGCAGCACGAACGGAATATGTGCAGTCATCTGGGTTTCGATAAAACCCGGCGCCACCGCGTTGATGCTGATACCGCGTTCATGCAGCAGCGGCGCCCAGGCCTGGGCGAGGCCGATCAGCCCGGCCTTGCTCGCGGCGTAGTTGGTTTGCCCGCGGTTGCCGGCGATGCCGCTGATGGAGGCCAACAGAATGACTCGACCGTTATCGCGCAGAGTGCTGCTCTCCAGCAACGCCTTGGTCAGCACTTGCGGCGCGTTGAGATTGACCGCGAGCACTGCATCCCAGAATTCCGGGGTCATATTGGCCAGGGTCTTGTCGCGGGTAATCCCGGCGTTGTGCACCACGATATCGATGCCGTCCGGCAGCTGTTCGATCAGTTGCGCCGCGGCATCCTCTGCGCAGATATCCAGCGCGATACTGCGCCCGCCCAAGCGTGCGGCGAGGGCGTCGAGATCGGCTTTGGCTGGCGGTACGTCGAGCAGAATGACGTCGGCGCCATCACGGGCCAGGGTCTCCGCGATTGATGCACCGATGCCGCGTGCTGCGCCGGTGACCAAGGCTTTACGCCCGGCCAGTGGGCGGCTCCAGTCCTGCACTTGGGTGTCGCAGGCACTCAGACGCAGCACTTGCCCGGACACATAGGCACTTTTCGGCGAAAGGAAAAACCGCAGCGCGCCTTCGAGCTGCTCTTCGGCGCCTTCGCCCACATACAACAACTGCAAGGTGCCGCCGTCACGGAGTTCTTTGGCCAGCGATCGACTGAAACCTTCGAGCGCCCGCTGGGCACTGGCGGCGAACGGGTCGCTCAAGCTTTCCGGTGCGCGTCCGAGAATCACCACGTGAGGGCTTTGATCCAGGTTTCTCAACAGTGGCTGGAAGAATTCGCGCAGTTGCTTGAGTTGATCGGTCTGGACAATGGCGCTCGCATCGAACACCACGGCCTTGAGTTTGGGCCCGTGGCCGGGAATCCAGGCGGGCGCCACCAGCGGCTCGGTACCGTAGCTGTAAACCGCATCGGTCAGCTTGTTGCCAAACACGCTGATACTCTGCGCCAGCGGCCCGCCACCCATCAGCAGCGCGCCTTCGATGGGCCGCAGGCGTCCGGCCTGCCAGCGCTCCAGACGTACCGGTGACGGCAGGCCAAGGGCTGCGACCAGGCGATGGCCGATGGTCGAGTTGGCGAAGTCGATATAGCGGTCTGACATGGAACGCTCTCCTGCAGCAGGGGTTCAAAGTGTGGACCACGGATGATCATCAGTCGTTCGATCAGCGAGATACGGCCTACGCTTGTGGGGGTGTACCACTCACAGAATAGGGAGCTTTTCATGACTCAGCTGCGCCGCGTCGCAATTATCGGCGGGAACCGTATCCCCTTTGCCCGCTCCAACGGTCCTTACGCCACTGCGAGCAACCAGGCGATGCTGACGGCAGCACTCGAAGGGCTGATCGAACGCTATAACCTGCACGGCCTGCGCATGGGGGAAGTGGTTGCTGGCGCGGTGCTCAAGCATTCGCGCGATTTCAACCTGACCCGCGAATGCGTGCTTGGCTCGCGACTGTCACCGACCACCCCGGCCTACGACATTCAACAAGCCTGCGGTACTGGCCTTGAAGCGGCGCTGCTGGTGGCGAACAAAATTGCCCTGGGGCAGATCGAGTGCGGCATCGCTGGCGGCGTCGATACCACGTCCGATGCGCCGATTGGCGTGAATGAAGGGCTGCGCAAAATTCTGTTGCAGGTCAATCGCAGCAAGACCACTGTCGAAAAACTCAAAGCCCTGCTGCAACTGCGGCCCCATCACCTCAAACCCGAACTGCCGCGCAACGGCGAACCACGCACCGGTTTGTCCATGGGCGAGCATTGCGAGTTGATGGCGCAAACCTGGAGCATCCCTCGCGTCGAGCAGGATCAGCTGGCGCTGGAAAGCCATCAGAAAATGGCTGCAGCCTATGCCGAGGGTTGGCAGAACGATTTGATGACGCCGTTCCTCGGCCTGACCCGCGACAATAATCTGCGCCCCGACCTGACCCTGGAAAAGCTCGCGTCGCTGAAACCGGCGTTTGAACGCAGTGAAAAAGGCACGTTGACCGCGGGCAATTCGACGCCGCTGACCGATGGCGCGTCGCTGGTGTTGCTGGGCAGTGAGGCGTGGGCGAAGGAGCGCGGCTTGCCGATCCTCGCTTATCTGCGCGATGGCGAAGCGGCGGCGGTGGATTTCGTCAAAGGCGCTGAAGGCTTGTTGATGGCGCCGGTGTATGCGGTACCGCGCTTGCTGGCGCGTAACGGTCTGACGTTGCAGGACTTCGATTACTACGAAATTCACGAAGCCTTTGCCGCGCAAGTGCTGTGTACGCTCAAGGCCTGGGAAGATCCGCAATATTGCAAAACCCGCCTCGGCCTGGACGCGCCGCTGGGCGCCATTGACCGCAGTCGGCTCAACGTCAAAGGCAGCTCATTGGCTGCCGGGCATCCGTTTGCTGCCACCGGCGGGCGGATTGTCGCCAACCTGGCCAAGCTGCTGGACGCCGCGGGGCAGGGTCGAGGTTTGATCTCTATCTGCGCCGCCGGCGGGCAGGGTGTGACGGCGATTATTGAGCGTTGATCGCAGCGCCGCGTTGCTGCTCGGCGATCAACCGATTGCGGTTGGCGTAACTTTCGGCCATCACCGAGCAGACGATCAACTGCAAGGGGTGATAGATCATGATCGGTAGCAAGATCAGGCCCAGACCCGGGTGGGCGCCGAAGATCAACGCGGCCATCGGTGCACCGGCGGCCAGCGATTTTTTGCTGGAGCAGAACACCGCGGCGATCTCGTCGGCCGGGCTGAACTTCAAGGCGCGGGCGGTGCGGGTGGTCATCCAGAGAATGATTGCCAGCAGGACTGCGCTGCCAATCAGGGCACTGAGAATCACCGAGTTGCCCTGCTGCTGCCACATCCCAGAAACCATCGAGTTGCAGAACGCGGCGTAGACCAGCAGCAGAATCACCAGCTTGTCGACGATGTTGGTGTAGCGCTTGTGCCGAGCGAAAAACCTGCCGAACAACGGCCGCAGCAACTGGCCGAGCACCAGCGGCAGCAGCAACATTGCGCAGAGGTCCAACAGGGTTGAGCCCAGGTCGATCCCGCCCGCGCCGCTGCCCATCACCAAACTCACCAGCAACGGCGTGATGAAAATCCCCAACACGCTAGACAGGCTGGCATTGAGAATCGCCGCCGGCACGTTGCCGCCAGCGCTGCCGGTCAGGGCCACAGAGGAAGAGATGGTCGAGGGCAGGGCGCACAGGTAGAGGAAACCGAGCATCAACAGCGATGGGACATGAGAGCCCAGCAGTTTGTCGCTCAACAGCCAGATCAGCGGAAACACCATAAAGGTGAAGCTCTGCACCATGACGTGCAGGCGCCAGTTCTTCAGGCCATGTCTGATCTGTTCGCTGGAAAGGTTGACCCCATGCAGGAAGAACACCAGAAACACACCAATGTTGATCACCCATTCGGCATGCATCGCTCCGCCCGAAGCGCCAAAGCGTGGGAACAGATAAGACAGCAAGGTCGCCACCAGCATGCCGCACAAGAACCAGTCGGTGACCACGCGTTTGAGGTGTTTGAAGGCATGCATATCAGGCACCGATAGGATTGTAAGAATTGATGACTTAGCCTAACGTCGATGCAACAAGCCGTCTTGCGACATAAGGCCAATCAATGCCGACTAACGGACAACGTGGACTCGAACGGCAAATTCCTGCCCTCACGGCGTTGCCGCGCCCGCTGTATGCCCGGGCTGAAAGTCTCAGCGCCGGGTCATGGACGCCGCCTCATCGCCACGATTGGGTGCAGTTTTCCTACGCGATCAGTGGCGTACTCGGCGTGCACACCGCCGAGGGCAGCTTCTTTGCGCCGCCACAGTGGGGGATCTGGATTCCTGCCGACTTAGAGCATCAAGTGGTGACTTCGATGCGCGCGGAAATGCGCAGCCTCTATGTGCGTCGTGAAGATTGCACATGGGCACCTGAGCGTTGCCGGGTGCTGGAGGTGACGTCGCTGGCGCGGGAGTTGATCAAGAGTTTTTGCCAGTTGCCGGTGGATTATCCACAGGGCGATAGCAGTGAAGCACGCCTTGTGCAGGTGCTGATGGACCAATTGGCGAGCTTGCCAGAGGTTGGATTCTCTCTGCCGCTGCCGCGCCATTCACGCTTGCTTGCGCTGTGCAACGAGCTGATCGCCAGCCCTGAGCAAAGCGTCACCTTGCACGAATGGGCAGAGCGCTTGGGGACTTCGGAGAAAACCTTGATGCGCTTGTTTCAACGCGAGACAGGTCTGAGCTTCCGGGGCTGGCGTCAGCGCATGCGCTTGTTGTCATCACTCAGCTCATTGGAGGAGGGCGACAGCGTGACCACCGCCGCGCTGTCCTGTGGTTATGACTCAACCTCGGCGTTTATTGCGGCGTTCAAGGGGTTGTTCGGATTTACCCCAGGGGAGTTGTTCAAACAATAAGTACGCCGCGCCCTGTAGGAGCGAGCTTGCTCGCGATGGACTCAAGGGCGGCGCGTTTATTCAGAAAACATGCGTTATCGTTAACATCCATCGCGAGCAAGCTCGCTCCTACAGATTTGGGCTTGCCCCTCGCTCGCTTACGTGCGGAACCTTCTCACCAGAACATCCAGCTCATCGGACAATCCCGCCAGGCTCTGGGAATCCAGTCGCGCCGAGTTGGCCAGTTCCGCCACCAACTGCGCATCGCCATGGATCTGGCTGATGTGGCGGTTGATGTCTTCAGCGACTTGATGCTGTTCTTCGGCTGCGGTGGCGATCTGGGTGTTCATGTCACGGATCACATCCACTGACTCACGGATTTGCCCGAAACTGCTACGCGCCAACCCGATGCGGCTGACCGACTGCTGCGACACTTCGAGGCTGGCGTGCATCTGCTGCGTGACCTGGCTGGTGCGCTTGGCCAGATTGCCGAGCAGACCATCGATCTCGGCAGTGGAGTCGGCGGTACGTTTGGCCAGGGCTCGCACTTCATCGGCAACCACCGCAAAACCGCGACCTTGCTCGCCCGCACGAGCGGCTTCGATGGCGGCGTTCAAGGCCAGCAGGTTGGTTTGCTCGGCGATGGAACGAATGGTGCCCAGAATCGACTGGATGTCATTACTGTCTCGCTCCAGTTGCTGCATCGACTGCGCTGACTGCTCGATCTCCTGGCTCAACTGATCGACGCTGCTGACCGCGTCATCGATCTGTTGCTGGCCTTCGCGGGCCTGGCGCTGGCCGCTGTCGGCCGACTCGGCGGCCTGGCTGCAGGAACGCGCGACTTCGTTGGCGGTGGCGACCATTTCGTGGAACGCAGTGGACACCATGTCCACTGCTTCGCGCTGACGCCCGGCAGCTTCGGCCATGTCACTGGAGACTTGGGTCGAGCTCTTGGAGGTGGCGAGGATCTTGTTCGCTGCCTGGCCGATGTTCTGGATCAGGCTGCGGATGGCGGCCAGGAACTGGTTGAACCAGTTGGCCAGTTGCGCGGTTTCATCGTTGCCACGGATTTGCAGGTTCTTCGTCAGGTCACCTTCACCTTGGGCAATCCCTTCCAGTCCGCTGGCGACGCTGCGGATCGGCCGCACGATGAGGCTGGCGAAACTCGCCCCGACTACGGCGAAGATCACCGCCAACACGGCAGCGATGATCGCGATCAACCAAGTCAATTGGGTCGCCGAGCTCATCACTTCGGTTTGTTTTATCAGACCGATAAAGGTCCAGCCCAGCTGTTCCGACGGCCAGACGTTGGCCATGTAGCGCTCGCCGTTCAGCTCGACTTCTACCAGGCCTTTACCGGCCTTGGCCAGTTGGGCATAACCATCGCCCAGGCTGCTCAAGGCCTTAAAGTTGTGTTCGGGTTGCTTGGGATCGACCAGTACCGTGCCGTTGTTTTCCATCAGCATCAGGTAGCCGGTTTCGCCGAGTTTGATCTGTTTGACGATCTCGGTGAGCTGCTTGAGCGTCACATCGATGCTGACCACGCCACCCGTGGCGCCCAACTTGTTGCCGATGGTACGCACGGTACTGACATAGGTCGTGTCGTCGGCGGCATAGTAATAAGCTTCTGTGCGAAACGGTTTGCCCGGATTGGCCATGGCGGCCTTGTACCAGGGGCGCTGACGCGGGTCGTAGTTGGTCAGCTTTGCATCGTCAGGCCAGGAGACGTAACCGCCGGCATTGGTTCCCACGATCGCATAGGCATAAGCCGGATGGCTGGAGCCCATGCTCTCGAGCAGGGTAAAAACCTGTTTGTCCATTTCCCCTTGAGGAATGTCTACCGCGTTGGCGCTGATGTAGGTTTTGAGGCTGTCATCAGTGTTTTTGATCAGCGGCTGGTTGGCCAGATAGTTGACGTTCTGGCTGATGCCATCGAAGAATATTTGCATGGCGTTGCTGACCTGACGAATCTCACGGCCGCTGCCGTCGACGAAACTGTCTTTCGCATCGCTGCGCAGGTTCAGCACCACCAGGGTGGCGACCAGGATGACGGGCAGGCAGGCGATGATTGCAAACGCCCACGTCAGTTTTTGTTTGATGTTCATCCGCGCTCCAGATTTTTCTTATAAGCCCACGAAGTGCTGATGACTCGCGGATTAACGGCAGCCGTAACAGCCTTGCGGTGTTTTTTTGCAGTCCCTTTCACCCTGCGACGTGGGCGGTCTCCATCAAGGAGAGCCAATGCGGTACGCTGGCGTCTTTATTCTGATTGTCAGACAAAATCCGTTTGTCTCTGATGACTTCGGCTGGTGGTAGGGAAAATTGAGGCTCTTTGAAAAAAAACCTGCGCAGACCTGGCACCGTGGTGTCAGCTTCTGTCGGAAATACCGTTGCATCTGGTTGCCAACAAGAGCAGAGCACTCGGCTATGATTCGGGGCGGTCGATCGATATCGGCAGGTTTGGCTGATTAATCTGGCACATTGAGTACTTCTGAGGTGTTCATAGGTCGGCAACCCCTCCCCGCTGTGAGAGGATTGCCGTATAACGAGTGACATTCGCGTGTTTGGTAATAAAGGACCCACAATAAAAGCTGATGAAGACTCCAAAACGCATTGAACCCCTGATCGAGGACGGTCTGGTCGACGAGGTGCTGCGCCCACTTATGAGTGGTAAAGAAGCAGCTGTTTATGTGGTGCGCTGCGGCAACGAGTTACGTTGCGCCAAGGTTTACAAGGAGGCGAATAAACGAAGTTTTCGTCAGGCGGCCGAGTATCAGGAAGGCCGCAAGGTGCGCAACAGCCGTCAGGCTCGAGCGATGGCCAAAGGCTCCAAGTTCGGCAAGAAAGAAACCGAAGACGCTTGGCAGAATGCCGAAGTGGCGGCTTTGTTCCGTTTGGCCAGTGCCGGTGTGCGGGTTCCCAAGCCGTTCGACTTCCTTGAAGGCGTGCTGCTGATGGAACTGATCGCCGATGAATACGGCGACGCGGCACCGCGTCTGAACGACGTAGTGCTGGAACCGGACCAGGCGCTTGAGTATCACGCTTTCCTGATCCAGCAGATCGTGCTGATGTTGTGTACCGGTCTGGTGCACGGCGACTTGTCCGAGTTCAACGTGTTGTTGACGCCGACCGGCCCGGTGATCATCGATCTGCCGCAAGCGGTGGATGCTGCGGGTAACAACCACGCGTTCACCATGCTGGAACGGGATGTCGGCAACATGGCGTCTTACTTCGGGCGTTTTGCCCCGGAGTTGAAAGGCACCAAGTACGCCAAGGAAATGTGGGCCTTGTATGAGGCTGGCACCTTGCACCCGGCCAGCGTATTGACCGGTGAGTTCGACGAGCCGGAAGAGCTGGCGGACGTTGGCGGCATCATGCGTGAGATCGAAGCCGCACGGCTCGATGAAGAACGTCGGCAAGCGGTGCGTGCCGCTGACGATGCGCCACCGAACAAAGCCGAAGAGCCGCCTCCACCCTGGATGCAGTGATTGGTTAAAAAAATCCGGCCTCGGCCGGATTTTTTTGTCTGTTGATCTTGTAGGAGCGAGCTTGCTCGCGATGGGCTTAAACGATAACGCGACCTCTCTTGAGAGCCGCGACATATCGGCCTCCATCGCGAACAAGCTCGCTCCTACAGGTTTGTGTAGACACGCGAAGGCGTCAGATCAGGCAACACCCTTTTCACAACATCCGCCCGAGGCCAGGTCCTTGAGGATCGGGCAGTCGGGTCGATGATCGCCATGACAGTGTTCGACCAGATCCTGCAAGGTGTCGCGTAACTGTCCCAGCTCGCGGATCTTCAGGTTCAGCTCTTCGATATGCTGGCGAGCCAGTGCCTTGACGTCGGCACTGGCCCGCTGCCGATCCTGCCAAAGGGTCAGCAGTTTGCCGACCTCTTCCAGCGAGAAACCCAAATCCCGTGACCGTTTGATGAAGGCCAGGGTGTGCAGGTCGACGTCACCGTACACGCGGTAGCCACTGTCGGTGCGATGGGCCGCTTTGAGCAGGCCGGTTGACTCGTAATAACGGATCATCTTCGCGCTCAGGCCGCTCTGACGGGCTGCTTGACCGATGTTCATTCAGTGTCCTCCAGGTCTTTGGGCTTCCAGGTTTTCAACAGTAGCGCATTGCTCACCACGCTGACGCTGGACAACGCCATGGCGGCGCCGGCCAGTACCGGGTTGAGCAGACCGAACGCTGCCAGCGGAATCCCTATCAGGTTATAGACGAAGGCCCAGAACAGGTTCTGGCGAATCTTCGCGTAGGTCTTGCGGCTGATCTCCAGCGCCGCCGGCACCAGTCGCGGATCGCCGCGCATCAAGGTGATTCCGGCTGCATGCATGGCGACGTCCGTGCCGCCGCCCATGGCGATGCCGATATCGGCAGCCGCGAGCGCCGGGGCGTCGTTGATTCCGTCGCCGACCATGGCCACCACGCCGGTTTTTTTCAGCTCGGCGACGGTGGCGGCTTTATCGGCTGGCAGCACTTCGGCGTGTACGTCGCTAATCCCTAGCGCTTGGGCGACGACCCGGGCGCTGCCACGGTTGTCGCCAGTCAGCAGGTGGCTGCTGATGTGGCGGGCGTTCAGCGCTTGCACGGCTTGCAGGGCGCCGGGCTTGAGAGTGTCGCCAAACGCGAATAGACCCAGCACGCGGGGTTGTGGGCTTTGCTCAATCAGCCATGACAGTGTCCGGCCTTCGAATTCCCATGCTTGAGCGGACTCTTTCAGCGTGCCGGCGTTCAAGCCGCTTTCCTCCAACAGGCGCCGATTGCCCAGTGCGAGCTGGCGGCCGTCAAGGGTGCCAGCGATGCCGCGACCGGTCAGGGACTGGCTGGCGCTGACATCGGCCACGGGTAAATCGCGCTTGGCGCAGGCATCCAGTACGGCTTTGGCCAGCGGGTGTTCGCTGCCGCGTTGCAGGGCGCCGGCCAGTTGCAGCAGTGTGCTTTCGTTGCCGTCGATGGCACTGAGGTGGGCGATTTGCGGAGTGCCGGAGGTCAATGTGCCGGTCTTGTCGAAGACCACCGCGCTGACTTCATGGGCGTGTTCCAGTGCTTCGGCGTCCTTGATCAAAATGCCGTGGCGCGCCGCAACGCCGGTCCCGGCCATGATCGCCGTCGGAGTGGCCAGACCCAGCGCGCAAGGACAGGCGATCACCAAGACCGCGACCGCATTGATGACAGCGATCTCCAGTGGTGCGCCATACATCCACCAGCCAATCAGTGTTGCCAAGGCCAGCAACAGCACGATGGGCACGAACACCTGGCTGACTTTATCCACCAGTTTCTGGATCGGCGCTTTGCCGGCCTGGGCGTCTTCGACCAGACGAATGATCCGCGCCAGAACGGTTTCCGCGCCCAAAGCCAATGTGCGTACCAACAACCGGCCCTCGCCATTGATGGCGCCACCGGTGACTTTGTCGCCGGGCTGTTTCGGCACGGGCAGGCTTTCGCCGCTGATCAGTGCTTCATCGGCATGGCTCTGACCTTCGATGACTTCGCCGTCCACCGGGAAACGTTCGCCAGGTTTGACCATGACCAGATCGTTGAGGCGCAAATCGCTGATGGCGACGTCCTGCTCGCGGCCGTCGATGACTCGGATCGCCCGCTCCGGCCGTAAGGCTTCAAGGGCGCGGATGGCGCTGGCGGTCTGGCGTTTTGCTCGGCTTTCCAGGTATTTGCCGAGCAGTACCAGAGCGATCACCACCGCCGACGCTTCAAAATACAGGTGCGGCATACTGCCGGTGGTGGCGGTGGCCCATTCATAAAGGCTCAGTCCATAACCGGCGCTGGTACCTAGAGCCACCAACAAGTCCATGTTCCCGGCACCGGCCCGAACGGCCTTCCAGGCGGCGACATAAAAACGCGCACCAAAGATGAACTGCACCGGCGTCGCCAACATAAATTGCGCCCAGGCGGGGAGCATCCAGTGCAGACCGAAGGGTTGCACCAGCATCGGCAACACCAGCGGCAGTGCCAGGGCGATCGCCAGCAGCAAGGCCCAGCGTTCGCGATGCAAACGTTGTTCTTGAACGGTGGAAGTCGATTGTTCGCTTTGCCACAGGCTGGCGGAATACCCGGCGTTGCTGACGGCATTGATCAAGAGGGCGGGGTCGACCTGACCTAGCAGTTCGAGGTGCGCGCGTTCATTGGCCAGGTTGACGCTGACGCTCTTCACCCCGGCGACTTTGCCCAGTGCTCGTTCGACTCGCCCGACGCAGGAGGCGCATGTCATGCCGCCGATGCTTAATTCCAGGCTCTGGGCAGGAACGCTGTAACCGGCCTGCTGCACCGCTTCCATCAAGGCTGGGAGGCTGTCGCTGGGCGCCTGGACGCGAGCCTGTTCGGTGGCCAGGTTGACACTGACGGCGCTGGCACCGATGACCTTGCTCAGGGCGCGTTCGACACGCCCGGCGCAACTGGCGCAGGTCATGCCGGCAATCGGCAGATCGAAGGTGGTTGATTCGGGCATGGGTAATACTCCCTGTAGAAATTAACTACAGGATCAACCTTGCCATGCTGGCAAGGTCAAGCGCCAATCTGCGGACGCAGTAACTGTAGGAGCAGCCGGTCGACGCTCGATTGCTCGCGATGAACAATGACGTGGTCCGTAGCAGCTGCCGCCAGGCTGCGTTCGGCTGCGCAGCAGTCGCAAATCATGCCGCCACGGTTAACCTGTAACACCACAGCGTCTGATTTTACGACCGCTGCGCGGCCGAACGCAGCCTTCGGCAGCTGCTACGAGGAATGCGCGAAGCAGGCAAGCCTCGCAGAGTGATCAATACTCCAGCGCCGCCGGTTTCAGGTACATACCTGCCTGGGTCATGGCGATACGGAACTTGAGAATGTCACCCGCCTTGAGGGTGATGTTCTGCGAGCCAGGAGCCAGCATCCCGGGGTTGCAGCCCGGCGCCTGGCCCGGCAGCAGTTTGAGCCGTAGCGAAACGTTGCCCGGTGGCAAATTGAACGAAGTGCTCTGTTCCTGAAACAGTCGCGCAGACAGCTGATCCTGGATGTACACACCGATCTCGCAGGAGGTCGCGACTTCCAGGCGTTCGCGGGAAATAATCAGCACGCCGTAATTTTCTCCGGCGGCACTGACCGTTTGCGCGGCACCGAAAAGGCTGAGGATGCTCAATAGGCTAAAGGCTGACCAGCGCATGGGCTGAATCTCCTGGTCGTGTCATGGATGACGCAGCTTGGCCGAGCATGGCGCCGATTGCCAGCCCGGCAGATCACTTCAGAACTTGACCTTGCCATCGTGTCAAGGTCGAGGATGGCCACATCCCTCATTAAAAGAGAAATGTCATGCAAGTATTCAACGTTCAAGGTATGTCGTGTGGCCACTGCGTTCGGGCCATTACTCAAGCGGTGCAAGCCAAGGACCCGGCGGCCAGTGTTCGCGTCGATCTCGCTGCGAAAGAGGTGGGTGTTGAAAGCGCTCTGTCGGCAGATGAGGTGATCAACCTGATCAGCGAAGAAGGCTACGCGGTGACGCTCGCTTGAGTCTTTTTATTAGTTAGCGACCTATCGGAATGTTCAAGGCATCCAAGCCCGGCTAGACTGTCGGGCTGCTGACTGACGCTCAACCTGGATGCCTGATGAACCTCCGAACAATCCTGATTCTCGGCGCCTTGAGCGCTTTCGCACCGCTGGCGATCGATTTTTATCTACCGGGTTTTCCGGCGATGGCGCTGGCTTTCGGTACTGATGAAAAACATATTCAGCTGACGCTGGCAGCTTATTTTCTCGGTTTGTCTATCGGGCAGCTGGCTTACGGTCCGGTGGCGGACCGCTTCGGTCGGCGCATTCCGCTGCTGGCCGGGGTCATGCTGTTCACCCTGGCCTCTCTGGCCTGTGCCTTTGCGCCTAGCCTCGATTGGCTGATCGGCGCGCGTTTCGTCCAGGCCTTGGGCGGTTGCGCGGGGATGGTGATTTCTCGGGCGGTGGTCAGCGACAGGTGCGATGCCGTGGCGTCGGCCAAAGTCTTCTCGCAACTGATGCTGGTGATGGGCCTGGCGCCAATCCTCGCGCCGATGCTCGGCGGTCTGTTGGTCAACCTGTATGGCTGGCAATCGATCTTTATTGTGCTGACCCTGTTCAGTGCACTGTCTGCACTGGCCGTGGCGCTTGGACTGCCGGAAAGCCTGCCGGCCAATCAGCCGCGTCAACCATTGTCGGGCGCTCTGCGCCAATATGGTCGGCTGCTGTCGGACAAGGTCTTTCTTGGTCATGCCTTGACCGGCGGGATCGCGATTGCCGGGATGTTTGCCTACATCGCCGGTTCACCCTTTGTCTTTATCAAGCTCTATGGCGTACCGGCCGAACACTTCGGCTGGCTGTTCGGCAGCAACGCGGCGGGCTTCATTTTGGTGGCGCAGATCAATGCGCGGATGCTGTCCAGGCGTGGGCCGGCCTTTTTGCTGGCGCGTACAGTATGGATTTATCTGGCGGCCGGTTTGACGCTGCTGGGCGTCAGCGCGCTGCATACCACTGAGTTGTGGCCGCTGCTGGTGCCGCTGTTCATCTGCATCGCGAGTTTGGGCTGCATCATTCCCAATGCTTCGGCCTGCGCCATGAGCGGTCAAGGCGCACGCGCGGGCAGTGCCTCGGCCATGCTGGGTTGTTTGCAGTTCAGTGTTGCCGCCGGGGCGGCGTCACTGGTAGGCGTTCTGCATGACGGCAGCGCAATGCCGATGGCGATGGTGATCAGCTTGTGCGGGATTCTTGCGGTGACCGTGGCCATGGTCACCCGCCGACTGCAAATCGCCCGGACCGCAGCGCAAACGGTGGCCTGACTCAGCCAGCAGCGTGCTGCTGACGGTCGGGAAATCGATGGGGGGCTTGTAGTCGGGTTTCCAGCGTATGGGCAAAGGCGCGGGCTTCGGCTTCACTGCGAAATGTCACCGCGTGTTGGTCGAGTCGGACTTGCCATTGAGGGCCATGGGATTTTGCCAGTTCTTTTATCAGGATCTTCATTGCTGACCTCCTCACGTAAAAGACAACATTGCAAAGGACCCAAGTGTAGTCCCCGAATGCGTTCAAAAATATGACCGAGGTCAAGTCTCTGACTGACGGTGTCATCCGCATTGCGCATCGGTGCGGATGACTCCCAGGCCACTGCGTTTTAGAAACCTTCGAGTACGATCTTGCCTTTGGACTTGCCGCTTTCCAGCAGTTCGTGAGCACGACGCAGGTTGGCCGCATTAATGGTGCCGAAGTGTTCGCCGACAGTGGTTTTTAACGTGCCGGCATCAATCAACTCAGCCACGCGGTTGAGCAGCTTGTGCTGTTCGAGCATGTCTGCGGTTTCGAACAGCGAACGGGTGTACATGAACTCCCAATGCAGCGACAGGCTCTTGCGTTTGAGCTTGGTGATGTCCAACGCCTTTGGATCATCGATCAGCGCCAGTTTGCCTTGGGGCGCCAGTGCTTCGACCAGTTGATCGAAGTGATCGTCGGTCTGGGTCAGGCTGGCGACGTGGGTCACGTGAGTCAGGCCGGCACGCTTGAGTTCTTCGCTGAGCGGCTGGCTGTGATCGATCACCAGATCAGCCCCCAGCTCACGCACCCAGCTCTGGGTTTCTGGGCGCGACGCGGTGCCGATGACTTTCAGTGCGGTGAGTTGACTGGCCAGTTGGGTCAGGATCGACCCTACGCCACCGGCGGCGCCAACGATCAGCAGGCTTTGACCCTGGTCGGTTTTACCTTCACGGACTTGCAGCCGTTCGAACAGCAATTCCCACGCGGTAATCGCAGTCAGCGGCAACGCAGCGGCTTGCGCGAAGCCGAGGGTTTTCGGCATGTGGCCGACAATTCGTTCATCCACGACGTGCAGTTCGCTGTTGCCGCCGGCACGGGCGATGGAGCCGGCGTAGAACACGTTGTCGCCAGCCTTGAACAGACTGACTTCGCTACCGACGGCTTTGACCACGCCGGCCACATCCCAACCCAACACCTTGGCAGCGCCACCTTCGGGCTGGACGTTCTGGCGGACTTTGGTGTCCACCGGGTTGACCGAGATGGCTTTGACTTCCACCAGCAGATCCCGTGGGCCGGCCACCGGTTCTGGCAGTTCGATGTCCTGCAGGGATTTGGGGTCATTGATGGGCAAGGACGCGTAGTAGGCAATGGCTTTCATGGAAGCTCCTGAGGGGTAAATTCACTGAAGAGTAAAAAGTCGATGGGAAGATCATTGGCTATTTCTCTCGAAGATAAAACCCGCTAAAACAGCAGTCTCTTTCAATATTTTTTTGATAATCGGTCGGTGATTAACGATGTTGCGTTTCGATGACCTGCAGTTGTTCGTGCGCGCGGCAGACTTGGGCAGTTTGTCTGCAGCGGCACGGGTGATGGATATGTCGGCGGCGGTGGCCAGTGCCGCGTTGAAACGTATCGAGCAGCAATTGGGTGCCCGGCTGCTGGCACGTTCGACCCGCAGCCTGCGTCTGACGGCAGAGGGAGAAGGTTTTCTTGAATACGCCAGAGCCGCACTGAGCAACCTCGATGAGGGTCGTCGTTTGCTGGCCAGCGGGCAGGATCAGGTGAGCGGGATTCTGCAGCTGTCGGCACCTTCCGATTTCGGGCGCAACGTGTTGCTGCCCTGGCTGGATGAGTTCCAGCGTGAACACCCCAAACTCACGGTGCGCTTGCTGTTGGGAGACCGGATCGCCGACCTGTTCCGTCAGCCGGTGGATATCGCCCTGCGTTACGGTGAGCCGGAAGATTCAAGCCTTGTGGCGTTGCCAATTGCACCGCAGAACCGCCGAGTGTTGTGCGCCGCTCCCAGCTATCTGGCCCGGCATGGCGAGCCTCGGCAACTGGAGCAATTGGCCCAGCATAATTGCCTGTTGTTCATGCTCGGCAGCCGGGTTCACGATCACTGGAGTTTTCATGATGGCAAGCGCGAAGTGGGCCTGACCGTTAGCGGCGATCGCTTCAGTGACGATGCCGATGTGGTGCGTTTATGGGCCGTGGCGGGTGCGGGGATTGCCTACAAGTCCTGGCTCGATGTGGCCGCCGATGTACTCGCGGGACGCTTGCGAATACTGATGCCGGAATTGTTGTGTGAGCGTGCACCGCTGAATTTGTTGTGCGCCCATCGCGCGCAATTAAGTAAACCGGTGAACTTATTGCGTGAAATGATTAAGTCACGCTGTGAGACGTTATCCAGTCAATGCCCAACATTGTTTGTCTCTGGTGATTAACCGCCCATAAGACGTCTGTGTCCCTGGGTTTAAAGCGTCGTTAACAGATGCAGACAAGTCGCATCCAGCAACAAACCCGGTAAACGATCCCGCACACTCGATTCGAAGACTATCGGCTCGGGGGAGAGGGTATGGGGATTCAAGGATATAGCGCTGCTGAGCGTCTGGAACGGTTACCCATCAGTGGTTACCACCGAATTATTTTCATCATCATTGCCCTGGCGTTTTTCTTCGACTCCATGGACCTGGCAATGATGACCTTCCTGCTTGGCTCGATCAAAGCCGAGTTTGGACTGAGCACGGCACAGGCGGGGTTGCTGGCCAGTTCGAGCTTCTTCGGTATGGTTCTGGGGGCGTCCTTGTCCGGTATGTTGGCCGATCGTTTCGGTCGCAAGCCGGTGTTTCAGTGGAGCATCGTGTTGTGGGGACTGGCGAGTTACCTGTGCTCCACGGCGCAGACAATTGAGATGCTTACGCTGTTCCGTATCCTGCTGGGGATTGGCATGGGCATGGAATTTCCGATTGCCCAATCAATGCTCTCCGAGTTGATTCCAGCCAAGGGGCGGGGACGTTACATCGCGTTGATGGACGGCTTCTGGCCCATCGGGTTTGTAGCGGCGGGGATTCTTTCTTACTTCCTGTTACCCGTCGTTGGCTGGCGAGACATTTTTCTGGTGTTGGCGGTGCCAGCAGTATTTGTTCTGGCCATCCGGTTTTTCATTCCGGAGTCACCACGCTGGCTGGAACAGGCCGGGCATCATGACGCGGCAGACAAGGTATTGCTGCGCATCGAAGAGCGGGTTCGCGCCTCGTTGAATCGGCCCGATTTGCCTGAACCGATTCGTCTGCCACGCATCGCCATCCACCCCGTGACCTTCTTTTCGGCATTCCGAGAGCTGTGGTCGCCACTCTATCGGCAGCGCACGATGATGATCTGGAGCGTCTGGTTCTTTGCCTTGCTCGGTTTTTACGGTCTCACTTCCTGGCTCAGTGCGTTGCTGCAGCAGTCGGGTTTTGCCGTGACGCAGTCGGTGTATTACACCGTGCTGATCTCCCTTGGCGGGATCCCCGGCTTTTTGATGGCTGCGTGGCTGGTGGAGCGTTGGGGACGCAAGCCCGTGTGCATCGTCACGTTGCTCGGTGGTGGGATCATGGCCTTCTTTTACGGGCAGAGCGCCGTGTTCGGTGGCAATGTCAGCCTACTGATTGGCTCGGGTTTGCTGATGCAGTTCTTTCTGTTCGGTATGTGGGCAGTGCTTTATACCTACACACCTGAGCTGTATCCGACGTCGGCGCGGGCTACCGGATCAGGCTTCGCCTCGGCGATCGGGCGGATCGGATCGCTGCTCGGGCCTTTAGTGACCGGGTTGGTGTTCCCGATAACCGGGCAGGGCGGAGTATTTGCCTTGGGAGCTCTATGTTTTGCGATCGCCGCAGCGGTAGTCTGGCTGTTCGGGATGGAAACCCGGGGCAAGACGCTGGAGGAATTGAGCGGAGCAGTGACAGTCCGTTGAACACCGACACTGTGGGAAGGGCCGGGCGACGCTTCCCACATTGGATCCGCGGCGAACCTTATGGTTTAACGAGCCGCGCATCCAGACTGTTCTGGGCCAGGCGTTTGGCCTGATCCTGCGTCATACCAAGATGGGTATGCAGCGCGTGGAAGTTTTCGGTGACGTAACCGCCGAAGTACGCCGGATCATCCGAGTTCACCGTGACCTTAACGCCACGCTCAAGCATGTCGAGGATGTTGTGCTGCGACATGTCGTCGAACACACAAAGCTTGGTGTTGGACAGAGGGCATACGGTCAGCGGAATTTGCTCGTCGATAATCCGCTGCATCAGACGTTCATCTTCAATAGCGCGCACGCCATGGTCGATTCGCTGGACTTTCAGCAGGTCGATGGCCTCCCAGATGTACTCGGGCGGGCCTTCTTCACCGGCGTGGGCGACGGTCAGGAAACCTTCGTTGCGGGCGCGATCGAATACGCGCTGGAACTTGCTCGGTGGGTGTCCCATCTCCGAGCTGTCGAGGCCGACGGCAATAAACGCATCGCGAAATGGCAGCGCTTGATCAAGGGTTTTCTCGGCTTCTTCTTCACTCAAGTGACGCAGGAAACTGAGGATCAGGCCACTGGTGATACCCAGCTGCTGCTCGCCATCTTTCAGCGCGCTGGCGATCCCGTTGAGCACCACTTCAAATGGCACGCCACGGTCGGTGTGGGTCTGCGGGTCGAAGAACGGTTCGGTGTGAATCACGTTCTGCGCCTTGCAGCGCAGCAGGTAAGCCCAGGTCAGGTCATAGAAGTCCTGAGAGGTGCGCAGCACATCCGCGCCCCGGTAATACAGGTCGAGAAACTCTTGCAGGTTGTTGAAGGCGTAAGCCTTGCGCAGGGTTTCGACGTCGTCCCACGGCAGGGCGATCTTGTTGCGTTCAGCCTGGGCGAACAGCAGCTCAGGCTCCAGCGAGCCCTCCAGGTGAAGGTGCAGTTCGGCCTTGGGCAGGGCGTTCAGCCAGTCGTACATTATTGAATTCTCATCAGGTGCAATGACGGCATTCTACAGGTCGGTGCTGAAATATTTGGTAAAACCTGACCAGCCGGTTCATCCGATCGCTTCCTGTTCTCGCCGATAAGCGTAGGTGTCGGCAAAGCGCGACAGCAGGAGTTCGGCGCAGGTGATGGTCGGGTATTTCGCCGGGTGCTCACTTCCTGGCAACCGGGCAGGTTGACTAAAGGGATGATCCTGGACCGAGCGCGGAGACTGTGGAGAGGGGGCTTACCCCCTCGCCACAATGGTGATCAGACGCCGCCGATCAATTGCCTGGCCGCCTGACTGTGATCGGCAATCAGCCCCTTCAGATCCAGTCCTTCAACCTGGCCATCAATCACCCGCCATTTACCGCCAACCATCACCCGATCTGCCCGATCCGCGCCGCACAGGAGCAGCGCCGATAAAGGATCATGGCTGCCGGAAAAGCGCAGCTCATCGAGTTTGAACAACGCCAGATCCGCCTGCTTGCCCACTGCCAGTTCGCCGATATCGGTGCGCCCGAGCAGTTGCGCCGAACCGCGGGTGGCCCAGCCGAGCACCAACTCGGGGGTGATCTTTTCCGCGCCGTAGCGCAGGCGTTGCAGGTACAACGCCTGGCGGGTTTCGAGGATCATGTTCGACGCATCGTTGGAGGCCGAGCCGTCTACCCCCAAACCCAGCGGCGCACCCGCTGCGATCAAATCCAGGGTCGGGCAAATACCTGAAGCCAGACGCATATTGGAGCTAGGGCAATGGCAGATGCCGGTGCCAGCTGCGCCCAGACGGGCAATTTCATCGGGGTTGAAATGAATGCCATGGGCCAGCCAGGTGCGAGGTCCGAGCCAGCCAACGCTGTCCAGATAATCCACGGTGCGCAGGCCGAAGCGCTGCAGGCAGAAATCTTCTTCGTCGAGGGTTTCGGCGAGGTGAGTGTGCAGGCGCACGTCGAGCTTGTTGGCCAGCTCAGCACTGGCCGACATGATTTCCGGGGTGACGGAAAACGGCGAGCAGGGCGCCAAAGCAATCTGGATTTGCGCCCCGTCACCGCGTTCGTGGTACTCGGCGATCAGCCGCTGGCTGTCGGCGAGAATCACTTCACCTTGCTGTACGGTCTGCTGCGGTGGCAACCCGCCGTCGGCTTCGCCCAGACTCATCGAACCACGGGTGAGCATCGCGCGCATGCCCAGTTCGCGAACGCTTTCGACCTGCACATCAATGGCGTTTTCCAGGCCTTCGGGAA
This sequence comes from Pseudomonas sp. F220, assembly GCF_057813935.1. Taxonomy (NCBI): domain Bacteria; kingdom Pseudomonadati; phylum Pseudomonadota; class Gammaproteobacteria; order Pseudomonadales; family Pseudomonadaceae; genus Pseudomonas; species Pseudomonas sp. F220. Next base: position 8,803 of record NZ_JBVASJ010000001.1, on the reverse strand, counting down.
ACAAGTAATGGTGATCGGCGGCCGTCGTGCAGCCGGACAGCAGCAGTTCGGCCAAAGCGACTTTGGTCGCCAGCGCCAACTTCTCCGGGGTCAGTCGAGCCCAGACTGGATACAGGGTTTTCAGCCACGGGAACAGCGGCTGATTGACCACTGGCGCCCAGGCGCGGGTCAGGGTTTGATAGAAGTGGTGATGGGTGTTGATCAGCCCGGGAAGAATCACATGCTCACGAGCATCGAAAACTTGCCCACAGGCAGTGGCCGGTTGTTGCCCGATACCGAGCACTTCGACGATCAAACCGTCTTGCAGCACCAAGCCGCCACGGGCATCGAGCGCGTTGGCAGTGAAAATGGCCAGGGGGTTTTTTAACCAGATACGGGTCGCAGGCATTGGCCGGCTCCTCTGAAAGTTGGGTTCAGGTTCGCCAGCTCAGTGTTGCCCTGTCTGCTGATCCAGGGTCGCCGGGGAGGGCGAAGTGCAGAGTTTACTCACATTCTTGGTCGGCTACATAGGGCCGCTGATCTACGGATGAATTACCAGGGAATCGTCTCGCCTCTGTAGTTCACAAAATGATGCCCGCCCTTACCGGCATAAGCATTCACCTGCTCGATCAACCCGCGGGTGCTGGTCTCGACATCGATGTCCGCACCTTCACCGCCCATATCGGTTTTCACCCAGCCCGGATGCAACGACAGTACGGTCATTTTCTGCTCGCCCAACTGAGTGACAAAGCTGTTGGTCATGGAGTTCAGTGCGGCTTTACTGGCCTTGTACAGCGCCAGTTCCGGGGCGTCAGGCATGGTCACGCTGCCGAGCACTGAACTCATGAACGCCAGCACACCGCTGTCCGGACGGATTTGTCCGACGAAGCGCTGGGCCAGATTGATCGGAGCCACGGCATTGATGAAGAACAACTGTCCGACCTCGGCGAGGGTTGCCTTGCCTGGCGTCTGATCGTCCGGTCCTTTGACGCCGGCGTTGACGAACAGCAGGTCGAAGACCTGGTCTTTAAGGCGTTGGCTCAGAGCGATGACGGCGTGCTGATCATCCATGTCCAGTTGCTCGATCTGCACTTTACCCAGTGCCTGCAAGGCCTCGGCTTTCTGCGGGTTGCGCACGGTGGCGGTGACTTGCCAGCCGTCGGCCAGCAAGCGTTTCACCAGCCCGAGGCCAAGGCCACGGGAGGCGCCGATGATGAGTGCGTTTTTTGCAGCGTTCATAAGTGGGTTCCTTGGGAAAAGAGGATCACGGTCTTAATGGACAACTCTGCTTGAGCCGTAGTTGCAATTCATGGCGCAGCTCGCCGAGTTCGGCAATGCGGGTTTCGATCAGGCTCAGTTTATCTTGCAGCAATTGGGTCACGGCGCTGTCAGGGTCTTTGGCCTGCCATAGAGCGGCCACGCTGCTGCCGATTTCGCCGAGGCTGAAACCCAAGCGCTGAGCGGTCTTGATGTAGAGCACCAGTTGCACCATCTCGGCCGGGTAGTCGCGGTAGCCGTTGGCACTGCGTTGCGCAGCGATTAATCCACGTTGCTCGTAAAAACGCAGCGTGTCGCGGCTGACGGCGCTGGCCTGGGCTAATTCACCGATACGCATCTTGAAGACTCTTTGAGGCTTGACCCTGGAGCATACTCCAGGCTTTAGCCTGCGTGCTCCTTGAATAAATGGAGACGCTTCAATGTGGACTGCAAGCCAATACCGTCAACTGGTCCGCGCGAGCGGCTGGTACGACCTGATCGTGACCGCCGCTTTCGTCACGCCCTGGAGTTTTGTGGTGTTACACGGGTTGCTGCTGAGTCTTTCTCAGGCATTCAATCTATCCGGCGAACTGCCGCCGTTCGAGCCGATGCACCTGTTGATGGCGAATCTGTTGGGCTCGATCGTTTGCGTCTGGTCGGTGCTACGGATTCGTGATCCGCAGCAAGCGTTCGGCCGCTATGACGCGGCCGGCCGGTTTTTGTTCGCAACGTGGCAGATCTACGCATTAACCCACGGCGCCAGCTCATTACTGGCGGTTTTCCTGTTCTTCGAACTGGCGTGGGGCGTTGCTCAACTCTTGCCAATCACACATCCCTCAGACGAACGAAGCCCCCGTAGCAGCTGGCGAAGCCTGCGTTCGGCTGCGTCATGTCCTGAGCCAGTCCGTCAAGCCAGTTGAATATCTGGTTCAAGACTCTGGAACAATTGAGTGATGGCTTGCGGCAGGTTCAGACTCATCTGCGCAATTGCAGTGGGGGTGTTTGATCAGGGATCGGCATGGGATTTGGCATGACAGACTAGGGACGATTGAAGTTATGCCTGTGGATAACGCAGATTCATGTCCAATTAGTCAGGAAAATCCGGAATCGTCGTTGTTCTGCCTGCGCCGGAACCTCTTTCGCAATATTTTGATCCCAGCCCCGGCACTGTTTCAGGGCAAGCTCGTTGGTAAGGCCCCGGTTTTGTCCGTATCAAACTGGTTAAAAAATGAACAGCCGACGGGAAGCGTTGCCACCTGTGCCACTGAGCCAGCCTTGCACGGGTTATCCACAGATTGCTCCACAGTATTTGTGCGCAAGCCAAAGGCATGGGCATAAGCACTGCGAGGCTTTCTTCTAAAGGTGATAAACCGCTCTAACTGATTGTTTTACGGCTAAATTAATCGGGTTGAAGGGAGATTGGATGAAAAATGAGCAACGGCCGCAAAGCCACGTTGCAGAAGGGGTTCAGGGGAATGTACTCAGGTTATCCACAGTCGGGTGCACAGCAGATGTGGGCAAGTTCCTCGGTGTATTGGAAACCGGGTCTGCTCCAAAAGATCGCAGCCTTCGGCGGAACGCGATCCATTGTAGGAGCTGGCGCAGCCTGCGATCTTTTGATCTTGTCTTTTATCGCTGCAACAAAATCCGCCCACGACTCAGGTCCGCCAGTTGGCTTTGCAAGGTTTCGATCTGCGCATCACCGACGGCCAGTTGCAGCTCCACCCCATTGGCGGTAAAAACTTCCTCCAGCATCAAGCCGCCGAGTTCCGCCACCCGCAGTTTGACCAGCGCCAATTCGCTGAAACCACAGGCGCAACGCAGCTGCACCCGGCTGATCAGCGCAATGCGATCGGCGGCTTGCAAGCACTTGTTGGCACTGCCGCCGTAGGCCCGAGCGAGGCCGCCGGTACCTAACTGGATGCCGCCGTACCAGCGAATCACCACCACCGCGACTTGATCACAATCCTGCGCTTCGATGGCCGCCAGAATCGGTCGCCCGGCGGTGCCGCCCGGTTCACCGTCGTCACTGCTGCGGTATTGATCGGCGAGTTTCCAGGCCCAGCAATTGTGCGAGGCATTCAAGTCGCTGTGCTGCTCGATGAACGCTTGCGCCTCGGCAGCGCTGCCGATCGGTGCCGCGAGGGCAATGAAGCGGCTTTTACGAATTTCTTCGCGATATTCGCAAAGGCCAGCGAGGGTAAAAGGCATGCGCAAGGATCTTTTAAAGGGTGGGCTTGAGGCCGCAGCCCTTGATAATGATACGGATCAGGTTATTACCAGCGTCTTCCATGTCCTGCTTGGTCAGCTTGGTGCGGCCTGTCACGCGGCAGATCTGTGTGGCGAAGTCGGCGTAGTGCTGAGTGCTGCCCCACAACAGGAAGATCAGGTGCACCGGATCGACCGGGTCCATCTTGCCGGCCTCGATCCAGGCCTGGAATACGCCTGCGCGGCCCTGGAACCAGGTGCGATAGTCCTGGCTGAAATACTCCGTCAGGCATTCGCCACCGCTGATGATCTCCATGGCGAAGATCCGTGAGGCTTGCGGTTGGCGGCGGGAGAACTCCATCTTGGCGCGGATGTAGCGTGTGAGCGCTTCGGCAGGATCGTCTTCGGCGGTCAGCGTGTTGAAGGCGCTGTCCCACAACTCGATGATGTTGCTCAGCACCGCTACATAAAGCCCAAGCTTGTTGGTGAAGTAGTAATGCAGATTGGCCTTGGGCAGCCCGGCATTCTGCGCAATGGTGTTCATGCTGGTGCCTTTGAATCCGTGACGAGCGAACTCATCTTCGGCGGCCTTTATGATCGCTTCTTCGTTCTTTTGACGAATTCGGCTGGCAGGTTTTCCGGAATGGGCACCGGCGTGGGCTGGGACTTCAAGGGTCATAGACGTTTCCGAGCAGTTCTGTGGGTGCAACCAATGCGTTGATAGCGCACCCACAAGAATCAGACAAGTCTTGTCACCATAAAAGCCTCGAAGCCGTTCGTTTTACCGCGTGGCCGCGAGGCTCTCGAGAAAGCTTTCCAGCACCAAATGAGGGCGACGCCCCTTGCGGGTGACCGACGCCAGGCTCAGGTCATAGAACCGCACCTTGGGTTTCAATGCGCGCAGTCGGCCTTGCTGCACCCAGAGGCTGGCGTAATGGTCCGGCAGATAACCGATATAGCGTCCGGTCAAAATCAGAAATGCCATGCCTTCCCGATCCGACGCGCTGGCGGTGCAATTGAGCGCCTGATAATGCGCCTGGATCTCGGAGGGCAAACGGAAGGTCGGCGCGATGGCGTCCTGACTGTTGAGGCGTTGGTCGTCCAGTTGTTTGTCATCGACATAAAACAACGGATGCCCGACCGCGCAGTAGAGCAGCGAACGCTCGCTGTACAACGGCTGGTATTCCAGGCCAGAGAGTGCGCTGGCTTGCGGCACAACACCGACATGTAGACGGCCGTCGAGTACACCTTGCTCTACTTCGTTGGGGGCGATCATGCGGATCTGGATCTGCACATCCGGCCCGCGCTCCTTCAATTGCGCAAGGGCATGGGTGATGCGCATGTGGGGGAGGGTGACCAGGTTATCGGTCAGACCGATGGTCAACTCGCCACGCAGGTGTTGGTGCAAGCCGTTGACCTCGGTGCGGAAGCTTTCCAGCGCACTTAATAGCTGCAAGGCCGATTGATAGACCTCACGCCCTTCCTCGGTCAGTGAAAACCCTGCGCGACCGCGTTGGCACAGACGCAGGCCGAGGCGTTGTTCAAGGTCACTCATCTGCTGGCTGATGGCTGAACGGCCGATCCCCAATACGGTTTCTGCAGCGGAGAAGCCTCCGCATTCGACCACGCTGCGAAATATGCGCAGCAGGCGGATATCAAAGTCACTGACTTGCGCCAGCGGATCGGGGCGACGGCTGCTCATAGTTTAGTGGTGACCTGACTGAAGGTTAGAAAAGTTGGATTTCACCGACTTTATCCCCGTGGCAATTTAGCTGCAAGAACGCTTTTGATCCCTACGCTGCTTTTTGTCTTGCGAGGTTTTGCTCATGAACTTGCCCGAAAACGCTCCGGTCTCCCTGGCCAGCCAACTCAAGCTTGATGCCCACTGGATGCCTTACACCGCCAACCGCAACTTTCAGCGCGACCCGCGTCTGATCGTCGCCGCAGAAGGCAGCTACCTGATCGACGACAAAGGTCGCAAGATCTATGACTCGCTGTCCGGTCTGTGGACCTGCGGCGCGGGGCATACCCGTAAGGAAATCCAGGAAGCCGTTTCGAAGCAGTTGGGCACCCTCGATTACTCGCCGGGCTTTCAGTACGGTCACCCACTGTCTTTCCAGTTGGCAGAGAAAATCACCGAGCTGACGCCGGGTAACCTGAATCACGTGTTCTTTACCGACTCCGGCTCCGAGTGCGCTGACACTGCGGTGAAGATGGTTCGCGCCTACTGGCGTCTGAAAGGTCAGGCGACCAAGACCAAAATGATCGGTCGTGCCCGTGGCTACCACGGGGTGAACATCGCGGGCACCAGCCTGGGTGGCGTTAACGGCAACCGCAAAATGTTCGGCCAGGCGATGATGGATGTCGACCATCTGCCGCACACCTTGCTGGCGAGCAATGCCTATTCCCGTGGCATGCCAGAGCTGGGCGGTATCGCTCTGGCTGATGAACTGCTCAAGCTGATTGAATTGCACGATGCGTCGAACATCGCCGCCGTGTTCGTCGAGCCGATGGCCGGTTCCGCCGGCGTGCTGGTTCCACCTCAGGGCTACCTCAAGCGTCTGCGCGAGATCTGTGATCAACACAACATTCTGCTGGTCTTCGATGAAGTCATCACTGGCTTTGGTCGCACCGGTTCGATGTTCGGTGCTGACAGCTTCGGCGTGACCCCGGACTTGATGTGCATCGCCAAGCAAGTCACCAACGGCGCGATTCCGATGGGCGCGGTGATTGCCAGCTCTGAGATTTATCAGACCTTCATGAATCAACCGACGCCGGAATACGCGGTGGAATTCCCCCACGGCTACACCTACTCGGCGCACCCGGTGGCTTGCGCGGCTGGTTTGGCTGCACTGGATCTGTTGCAAAAAGAAAACCTGGTGCAAAGCGTGGCTGAAGTCGCGCCGCATTTCGAGAATGCCTTACACGGTTTGAAGGGCTCGAAGAACGTCATCGACATCCGTAACTATGGCCTGGCCGGCGCGATCCAGATCGCCCCGCGTGACGGCGACGCCATCGTGCGTCCGTTCGAAGCCGGTATGGCGTTGTGGAAAGCAGGTTTCTACGTGCGCTTCGGCGGCGACACCCTGCAGTTCGGGCCAACCTTCAACAGCAAGCCGCAGGACCTTGATCGTCTGTTCGACGCGGTCGGCGAAGTGCTGAACAAGATCGACTGATCCAGCCTGTAGGAGCCGAGCTTGCTCGCGATGGTGGCCTCAAAGACGCCATCGCCGGCAAGCCGTGCACCTACAAAAAGCCATCTTTATTTAGCAGGTGCCCCATGTTAGGCGCCTGTGGACAACTTTTCAGGAGCCCCGCATGAGCCTTATCCAGCATTTGATCAACGGCGAAATGGTGACCGACAACGGTCGCAGCGCTGACGTGTTCAACCCGTCCACTGGCCAGTCTATTCACAAAGTGCCTCTGGCCAGCCGCGAAACCGTGCAAAAAGCCATCGACACCGCCAAGGCCGCATTCCCGGCGTGGCGCAACACGCCACCGGCCAAGCGTGCTCAGGTGATGTTCCGTTTCAAGCAATTGCTCGAGCAGAACGAAGCGCGCATCGCCCAGTTGATCAGCGAAGAGCACGGCAAGACTCTGGAGGACGCAGCCGGTGAATTGAAGCGCGGTATTGAGAACGTTGAGTACGCCTGCGCTGCTCCGGAAATCCTCAAGGGCGAGTACAGCCGTAACGTCGGCCCGAACATTGATGCCTGGTCCGACTTCCAGCCGTTGGGCGTGGTTGCCGGCATTACTCCATTCAACTTCCCGGCCATGGTTCCGCTGTGGATGTATCCATTGGCGATCGTGTGCGGTAACTGTTTCATCCTCAAGCCTTCCGAACGTGATCCAAGTTCAACTTTGCTGATCGCCCAATTGCTGCAGGAAGCCGGTTTGCCAAAGGGTGTGCTGAGCGTGGTGCACGGCGACAAGGGCGCGGTGGACGCGTTGATCGAAGCGCCAGAAGTTAAAGCGCTGAGTTTTGTCGGCTCGACACCCATCGCGGAGTACATCTATTCCGAAGCCACCAAGCGCGGCAAACGCGTGCAAGCCTTGGGCGGGGCGAAGAACCATGCGGTGCTGATGCCGGATGCGGACCTGGACAACGCGGTCAGTGCCTTGATGGGCGCAGCCTATGGTTCCTGCGGCGAGCGCTGCATGGCGATCTCGGTGGCCGTGTGTGTCGGCGATCAGGTGGCAGATGCATTGGTTGCCAAACTGGTGCCGCAAATCAAGGCGCTGAAAATCGGTGCAGGCACTTCCTGTGGTCTGGACATGGGGCCATTGGTCTCCGGTCAGGCTCGCGACAAAGTCAGTGGCTATATAGAAGACGGTGTTTCTTCCGGCGCTGAGTTGGTGGTCGATGGCCGTGGGCTGAGCGTAGCGGGTCATGAAGAGGGCTTCTTCCTCGGTGGTTGCCTGTTCGATCGCGTCACGCCAGAGATGCGCATCTATAAAGAAGAGATCTTCGGCCCGGTGTTGTGCATTGTGCGAGTGAACAGCCTTGAAGAGGCTATGCAGCTGATCAACGATCATGAGTACGGCAACGGCACCTGCATCTTTACCCGTGACGGTGAAGCGGCCCGGTTGTTCTGTGACGAGATCGAAGTCGGCATGGTGGGCGTCAACGTACCGCTGCCGGTGCCAGTGGCGTACCACAGTTTTGGCGGCTGGAAGCGTTCGCTGTTCGGCGACCTGCATGCTTATGGCCCGGATGGTGTGCGCTTCTATACTCGCCGCAAGGCGATTACCCAGCGCTGGCCGCAACGTGCCAGCCACGAAGCTTCGCAGTTCGCTTTCCCGAGCTTATAAGTAGAAGGGTAAAAGGCCGGTCCCTTGGGACCGGCCTTTGCTTTTCTGGGTCTTTTTGACTCATATGACAGAATTGTGAAGTTAGGGCTTGACGGCAGATTCTGTAAGTCTATAATTCGCCCCACTTCCGGCGCAGTCGAAACGGAAAACTCCTTGGAAAACAAAGAGTTACGCAGTTTTCGACAGCGGTTACGCTTCAGTTCATCGAGGTCCGAAGGAGTTGCTGGAGTCGTGTTGTTGGACTCCATTAACGGTTCGATCCACTCGGTCGAAAGCGGTGTAAAAGAGGTGTTGACAGCAGCGAGTAACGCTGTAGAATTCGCCTCCCGCTAACGAGTGATCGGAAGCGCCAAGTGGTTGAAGTTACAAAGGAAACTTTGAAAGCTTCGAAAAATAACCGCTTGACAGAGACAGAGGAAGGCGTAGAATGCGCGCCTCGGTTGAGACGAAAGATCTTAACCAACCGCTCTTTAACAACTGAATCAAGCAATTCGTGTGGGTGCTTGTGGAGTCAGACTGATAGTCAACAAGATTATCAGCATCACAA